>DAOTVZ010000231.1:0-28612 GCA_034436045.1 Ktedonobacteraceae bacterium
GAACATTACTATGGTCATGTCCGCACGGCTAATGCATTGCCAGAATGAAGGAAGTTGACTAAGATGTACAAGTGTAACACTCTCTTAAAAGGGCCTGGGAAGAGATGGCGACGGGATGCATAGACGCGGATACGTCAGCACAAATATAAAGAGGTAGGTTCATGAACGCAGAAGCATTGATTGGAACGGTGCTTGGCACCTGTACATTGCAACGGTTGATCGGGCAAGGGGGAATGGGAGCCGTCTATCTGGCACAACAATCGCGCCCACGTCGTCAAGTCGCTGTCAAGGTACTGATGCCGATGACACCGCTCAGACCTGATCAATTAGCCGCGTTCCTGGAACGTTTTCGGCGCGAAACGGATGCGGCAGCTTCGCTTGAACATCCTAATATCGTGCCGGTGTATGAGTATGGCGAACGCGAGGGGCTAGCCTACCTGGTCATGCCCT
Source organism: Ktedonobacteraceae bacterium (assembly GCA_034436045.1). Classification (GTDB taxonomy): domain Bacteria; phylum Chloroflexota; class Ktedonobacteria; order Ktedonobacterales; family Ktedonobacteraceae; genus H111-94. Next base: position 451 of record DAOTVZ010000231.1, read on the forward strand.
ATATCAGTGGGGGTACGCTGCGCGACGAGATGGAACGCCTGGGGACGCTACCCTTCGACAAAGTTGTGCGCTATCTGGATCAGATTGCGGCAGCCCTGGATTTCGCGCATGAGCATGGCGTCGTCCATCGTGACATTAAGCCCGCTAATATTTTGATGACGCCAGAGGGGCGTCTGCTCTTAACAGATTTTGGCCTCGTGAAGATTGTGGCCGAGGGGCAGGCTCCGCAGGCACGCCTGACGGGCGTCGGTGTGCCGGTGGGTACGCCGGACTACATGGCACCGGAGCAGGTGATCGGCGAGGGGGTCGATGGACGCGCTGATCTCTATTCGCTGGGCGTGATCCTCTATCAGATGGTGACGGGTACAACGCCGTTCCAGGGTGAGACGCCTATGCAGATTGCCGCGCAGCATCTTCAGATCCCACCACCCTCCCCACAGATGCTGCGGCCCGACTTGCCGGTAGCTACCGAGCAGGTGATTTTGCGTGCGCTGGCCAAACGTCCGGCCATGCGCTATCAAAGCGGGAAGGAACTGGCTGATGCCTTTCGGGCCTCTCTCATTGGTACCGGCATTGCGCTCTATAGTGGCATTGATGAAGAACAGTTGCTCAAGATTACGAATAGCCAGTTGCAAGCGGTGCAGCCCGAAGAGGAGCTGGCGCTTCCTACCTCGGCGTTGCCGACGCTCAAGACCAAACGAGGCGAAGGTGGTGGCCTGTTAAGTCGGGCAACCGGTCGCGTACCTGCGCTGGTGCCGACGGCGCAGATGCCGGAGCCGGTGACGCGCACCGGTGGCCTGCTCTCGCGCACCGGTAAATTTCCGCAAGTGGGCACCGGTGTTCTTCCGACAGTTTATGCCACCAACGCGACTAGTGCTACGAACACTGCGGCGACTATGAACGCCGTGAAGCAGGCACAAATTGACGACGCGGTGGCGGTTGAGTCGGCCTCCTCGACAGAAAAGCACTCCGCGACGCTACCAGTGGTGGAACGGCAGATGTCGCCGGTGCTGGGTACCACGTCAGCAGCACTGCCGGTGGCGGGCCAGCCGGGCGGAACATCCGGCTTACGGCGCAATACGGTAAAGTTGAGTAGCCCGGTCAAGGTGGTGCAGGTGCCGGTGGCGGGCCAGCCAGGACAGTTCGTGACCGGCCTGCTGCCCGTGACAACGCCGGTGCAGCAGGAAATGAAAAAGCCGGAGATGAAGCTATGGGCGCGTGTCATGGCAGCTATCCTGGTCTGCCTGCTCCTGGCGTCTATGGCCGGTGCGGTCTGGTTCTTCAGAACGCATGCCGACCATCCTACGATGACGCAGTCGCGCCAGCCGGTGGCGATGAGTACGCCCAATGCGCAGGCGACCGCTATCGCGCGTGCGACTGCCACGGCACAGGCCAATATCATCCTCTATGATCCGCTATCTACGAATATTCATGGCTGGCTAACGACGCCGCCCAACGTGTATGCCTTCAAAGATGGTGCCTATCATATCACCGATATTGGCGATAGTGGACGCGCGACCGTTCTGCAAGGCGAGAACTTTACCGGCCCGCTGGGCTATACGTTGACGATGGAAGAGATCAAAGGCGACGATACGTCAGCCGTCAATTCCTTCGGCATGATTATCCGTTTCAGCCAGAGCAAGCAGAACGGTAAAATGGTGACAACGTTCTACAGCTTTGAGGTTGTGAATACGAAAGGCGGCGAATATCAGTTCTGGAAATATGATAGCAGCCAGTCATCACCCTGGACGGAGCTATGGCATCAGCCCTTTGGCACAGAGTTTCATCAGGGGCAAGGCCCGCAGAACGTAAATACTGTGAAGATTGATGCCAACGGCAGCAATTTCACCTTTGTGGTCAACGGTACAGTCATTAAAACGGTGCAGGATAGCGCGCTGAAAAGCGGTACCATCGGAATGATTGTCAATCTGAACGGCACGGAAGTAGCATTTAAGAACCTGCTGCTCACGAGAAACTAGTTTTTTTCAATCCCAGGCAGGTTTAGGGAAAGGGCTGGCTTCTACTGTTACCTCATGGGAAGAGTATAAACACAAACCCAGGAAGGTCAAGCGGAAATGCACCAGGAGCCTGTTGCGAACGATTGAAGAGGGGAAAGTCGCATGAATGCAGAAGCATTAGTTGGTACAGTGTTGGGGACCTGTACACTGCAAGCATTGATCGGCCAGGGCGGCATGGGGGCGGTATTTTTAGCTCAACAGTCGCGCCCGCGTCGCCAGGTGGCCGTCAAAGTGCTGCTGCCGATGATGCAGTTAAAGCCTGAACAGCAGGTAGCATTTCTGGAGCGTTTCAGGCGAGAAACCGATGCGGCTGCTTCACTCGATCATCCTAATATTCTGCCGGTGCATGAGTACGGCGAGCGTGATGGGCTGGCTTACCTGGTTATGCCCTATATCAGCGGGGGCACGTTGCGCGATGAACTGGAGCGCGAGAAACGCTTGCCCTGGACAAAGATCGTCAGTTACCTGGAACAGTTGGCGGCGGCGCTGGACGCAGCGCACGCTCGTGGCGTGATCCATCGTGATGTAAAACCGGCCAATATCCTTATAACACCTGAGAAACGTCTGCTATTGAGCGATTTTGGGTTGGTCAAGTTGATGTCCGAAGAGCCGGGTGCGAACGCTCCTTTGACAAAGGTGGGCATGCCACTGGGTACGCCGGACTACATGGCCCCGGAGCAGGTCATCGGGCGCGATGTTGATGCGCGCGCCGATATCTATTCGCTTGGCGTGATTCTCTATCAAATGGTAGTGGGAGAGGTACCCTTTAAAGGTGATCTACCTATGCAGGTGGCCATGCAACATCTGCATATGCCGCCCCCTTCGCCGCGCGCATTGCGGCCCGACTTGCCTGTCGAGGCCGAGCAAATTATTATGCGCGCTCTATCGAAACGGCCCGATGATCGCTATCAGAGCGCGCAGGAGATGGCAGGAGCGTTTCGACTGGCCTTATTTGCAGCCGGTATTGTGCTGGGTGATGAAATAGCGCGTGGCTTTACCGCGAACGTGCCGGCTGTCGGTGGCGGAGCGCAATTTATGAAGCCACGTGGTCTGTTCAATCCGATCTGGCAGCATAGCGCTGCCCCTGCTCAGGAGCAGGCGGTGGCGGAGGGTAGCGAGCAGACGGTGCCGCGCACCGCCGTCGTTGTCGGGGCCGGACATGTTGGGCGGCCCAGTCGTCTGGTTGCTCCGGCCCTGGCGGCTCCCAGCATGTTGCCCTCTGAGTCGATGTTGGGAGAGAGCGCGCCGAACAATGACATTGTGGCCCAGACAAAGATGACGTTGCCTTCGTTTACCAACCTGCTGATGCCGGGGCCGCTACCGACGCCGATGTCTTCACCAGCAACTCAGGCTGATGGACTGCAAGTGCCGCAGTTTGCTTTCCCAATGGCACCTTCATCGTTCGCACCGAAGACTGCACCTGTTGCCCCGGCTACGAAGGACAATATGCCTCTTTCCCCATCTCGTGGCTTGTTAGGACGGCATGGTGGGCTGCTCCGCCCGGCTACTCTGCTGGAACCTGCGAATGAAGATGTGGCAGTGGCACAAGAGGCACAGGATGCTACATCATTCCAGCAACAGAGTTCGTCAGTTGGAACGCTACCGACTACACCCCAGGTACCATTCCCAGGGGGAAAAGGCAGAGGTAATCCCTTTTCACCTCTACCATTGAGTCCTGTGTCTCCTGCGCCCGCTACTATCACAACACAAACAGGCGGTGCGCCCCAGCAACAGGGCTTACCCGCTCAATATGGACAACGCGCGCAAGGGCAAATCGTGACCGGTGGCATGAACACAACTACCTCTCTGACTATGGCCGGTGTTAATGCCAGCCCTGGGCAGGGTATGACCACGACGTTGCGTCTCACGCAGTCGGCGAAAATTGTCAAAGTGCCGGTCGCCGGTCAGCCTGGGCGTTATGTGACCGGCCTGCTGCGTATGCCGTCATCGCCATTGACATCCGCATCCCCTTCCCCGTCCACTTCACCTGCACAGTCGGATGTCATCCAGCATGGCAAGAATTATATTGATTATCTCAAAAACAATCTCAAGCTGGCAGCGGTGGTCGGTCTGGTGGTGATCTTGTTCTTTACATCCGGCATCTTCCTGCTGGCGCGCAGTCACACGGCGACGCCTCACCTGAGCGCGAAACCAACGCCGAATCTGGCCGCGACGGCTGCCGCGCAGGCAACAGCAGAGGCTACCATGAATATCATTCTGACCGATCCGCTCAACCGGAATATTCATGACTGGCCGGTCTCCACCAACAGTACCGGCCCACAGACCTACGCTTTTAAGGATGGAGCCTATCATATTACGGATACCAATGCACAATCGAGTGCGCTGGCACTGTTGCCACCGGAAGAAAAATTGCCAACGTCGTTCGTCTATACGCTGACGATGGAAGAGATCAAGGGCGATGACACAACAATTAATAATCAATTTGGCATGGTGTTTCGCCTGACCACCCATAACCAGAATGGCAAATCCTGGACGACGTTTTATACCTTTGATGTTGCCAATACGCCCGGCGGCGAATACCAGTTCTGGAAGTACGACGATAGCTATGGCCCCAGTGTCAATCCCTGGACGAAGCTCTGGTCCACACCCTTCGGCAAAGAATATCACTATGGGCACGGCGCGGCTGGTCGCAATACTTTTAGCGTCGTTATTCAGGGATCGCAATATACATTTATTGTCAATGGCAAGAAGATTGGCACGACGAAGGACGATTCGTTCCAGAGCGGCCAGATTGGTATGCTGGTAAATTGGGATGGCACCGAGGTGGCCTTCTCGAATCTTATTCTAACCTATCATTAAAGGCCCACAAGGGGCATAGCTGGAGGTATTGGTGATACACGCGCTCGGCTTCTCTGTGCTTGCTGCTATGAATGTCACACATGTGGCGCTCACGGTCATCGGCTGGCTTACGGTTGATCTTGTCACAATCACACTCTGGGTCACCGGAGGGTTGTGCCTGCTCAATATTGGGCTGGCACTCCTCTTTCGCAAAAATAGTCTGCGAGAGGTTCTCTCCTATTATGCTATTTGTATTGTAGAGATGGCGATTTTCCTGTTTGCACTCTTTTTGCATACCGGCGTCATCATGCACGTACCTTATCATCTCCCGCCGGGATTGCCCTTCGACCGCGCGGAAATCGGGGCCACGCTGGCCATTGGCCTCGGCCTGTTTCCCGCTGCCTACTGGCATCGCACCTCGTTCTCCGACCTCGGCGCGCGCATGCAAGCCGACGCAAAGGTCATTCGTGAGCGCAATGGCGGCGTGCGCATCCGCGAAAATGGCCCCGGAGCATGGATGAATTAAGCAGTATTCCAAAAAAGAGAGAACGACAAAGCGCTCGCGCGGGCACTTCGTCGTTCTCTCTTTTTTGGAATACTCATGCCCTTTTTCGTCTATCTCTACCAGGGAAAGGTTGACGTGTGAAATAGCTATATGTTATATTTGCTATAGCAGATAGCTATAATGTTATGAAAAAGGATGATAGAGTAATGGCCTCTTTTCCAGAGCAGAATGTGTCGCCAACATCTTCTGGCGTACCTCAGAGTGGCTATGACGGACATGGGATGCCATATGGCGAGCAGGCGATATCGTATGCGGTTGTGACACGCGAGCTTGGGCGCACCTTTGGACAGAAGGTTGCGGTAAGCCACCTTAATCTGGCGGTGCGTAGCGGCGAGTTTTTTGGTTTCCTGGGACCAAACGGGGCGGGCAAATCGACCACGATTAAGATGATGACCGGCCTGCTGCGCCCGACCTCTGGCACGGTCTGGGTCGGCGGAGTGGATGTCTGGCGCGAGCCGATACGCGCGAAGGCCCTGATGGGGGTCTTGCCGGAGTATCTCACGCTCTATGAGCGGCTCTCCGGGCGCGAGTTTATTACCTTCTCGGCCCATATGTATGGCGTGGGGCGGGCCGACATCAAGCGGCGCACCGATGAACTGTTGCACGTGCTGGGGTTGGAGGATGATGCTGAGAAGCTGATTGTGGACTATTCGGTCGGCATGCGCAAGAAGGTGGCGCTGGCGGCAGCGATCATACATCGCCCGCAGGTACTCTTCCTGGATGAGCCGTTCGAGGGCATCGATCCGGTCAGTTCGCGCGTCATCCGTGACATCTTGCATGATCTGACACGGCGCGGCACAACCATCTTCTTCTCGTCCCATATCATGGAGGTAGTTGAGCGCCTCTGTACACGTGTGGGCATCATCAATCAAGGTATGCTGGTGGCAGAGGGAACGCTCCAGGAGTTGCGCGCGCGGGCCGGTAGTGGCGACGCCAGCCTGGAAGACATCTTCATGAACGTCATTGGTGTGCAGAATGAGAGCCACAATCTGAGCTGGCTGGAAACAGAATAGGATGGCGTGCAATGGTCATACACGCGGATAAATTGCGCTGGCTCTTCTGGCTGCGCTGGAAAATGTTGTTACGCAGCTTTATGAGCAGTGGTGGCAAGACCAACTGGGGCCGCATCATTGGCCTGATCTTTCTGGCCCTCTTTGGTTTGCCCTTCATCGGTAGCATTGCTGTTGGCACCTACTTTGCCTATCGTTACCTGCCCGCTCCCATTAATAGCGAGATACTGTTCCTGGTGCTGACGGGCATCTACTTGCTCTGGATTGTCTTGCCACTGCTGGAATTTACTGTGAACGAGGGACTGGATCTCTCCAAACTCACGTTATTTCCACTCACACGCGCCGAACTGATGAGTAGTCTGGTGCTATCGAGCCTGCTGGACGTGCCCACGCTGGGCCTGCTGCTCGTCTTTGCGGCGGTTGTTGCAGGCTGGTCCTTTTCGTTGCCGCTCACACTGATGGCCCTGCTCTGTATGCTCATCTTTTATGTGCAGATTATCAGCGCCAGCCAACTGGTACTGGCGTTGCTGATGCGCACCTTGCAGAGCCGACGTTTCCGCGACCTGAGTATTATTATCATTGCCTTATTCTCTTCTTCCTGCTATCTTATCCAGCAGCTTGTGTTTCACGCCTTAGGTGTGACCAATGGTGGCTTCATGCACGGCTTGCGGACGTTGAAAGTCTCGCCCTATCTGCAATGGTTGCCTCCCGGTATGGCCGCGCGCGCCATTCAGCAGGCGTCTATCGGCAACTGGGGCCTGAGCTTTGTCTGGCTGGGCGCGCTGCTGGTCATCAGCGTAATCTTGCTTTACCTGTGGCAATTGGTCGTTGAGCGCGCCCTGACCTCGGACCTGAGCGGCGGGACGGTGCGCGCAGCGAAGCGACGAACAAGGGGGGCAACGTCCTCTGCGTCTAATGCCCCCGTTTCAACCGCTACAGCAGCAGGCAGGTCTCTACTGCCACCGCAAGTCACGACCATCGCGCTCAAAGACCTGCGCTACTTCCGGCGCGACCCACAACTTCAGGCGCTGCTCTTTCAGTCGTTAATCTCGATTATTGTGTTGATTTTCATTACAGTAGTCAATTTCAACCGCACGGAGAGCATTGGCGGTTGGGTCGTGTTAGTGGCTCCAGTTTATGCGCTGCTCTCGCTCTATTCGCTCAGCAGCAATATGTTTGGCATGGAGCGCCAGAGCCTGACCACGCTCTTCCTGTTCCCGGTCGAGCCACGTTATATCCTGTGGGGCAAGAATCTGGTGGTCTTTGTGGCAGGTATGGTAGAGGATGTATTGCTCATTATACTGGCGGCGGTAGTTTCACATGGCTGGAATTTTGTGTTACCGGCCCTGGCGGTCGGCATCGCGGGCATCTGCATTATCATGGGCTGCGGCAATTTCACCTCGGTTTACTTCCCCATGCGTGTTCGCCAGGCGCGTCGTGGCTTTCAAACCGGCTCTAACCTGTCATCTGAGGCCGGTTGCTTGCGCGCGGTCATGTCGCTGGTCGCCCTGCTGGTAACTGGCATCGTCTTGCTGCCGGTCGCTCTCGCGCTGGCGCTACCGATCTACTTCAACCTGCTCTGGCTCTGGACACTTTCTATTCCACTCTCCATCATCTATGGTGCCGCTTTCTATTATGTTGTAACTTTGCTAGTCGCACCACGCCTGGCTCAGCGTGTGCCGGAGATATTGGATGTGGTGGCGAGAGAATAGCGGGTTCAAGAACCATCAGGCCATTTACAAGCTTGATACGCTGTGTTACACTTGCCCTAAAGGTTTCGGCATTGAGAAGCGCTTCTGCACAGGCATCAGGAATGAGGGGGTTTCCGGTGCGCGAAGCTACGCATCCGGCTCGGATCGTGAATGATAGTTATTTCATCAGGAGGTGTTCTATGGCTGGCTGGGAAGAAGAGCTGGCAAATATCCTGCACACATTAGGGGTAGAACAGGAACAACCTGCGCCACATCGCCGCCCACTGCGCAAACCAACACGGCATCACCCCGGATGGGATGAACAAATCGCCGAGGCCATCCATTGGGATGCCTTGCAAGAGAACGACGACGATAGTGAAAAGAATGAGGATGAGGCGGAAGCGTGGCTGCTTGAAGAGCTGGAGGGGCTTGACGATATCGAGGAGATAGAGCGCGAAGCCGATAATCTCTGGATGCAAGACCTTGAACTGATGCGCTACGAGGTCGATTCCATCGTTAGCCAGGTGGTTCGCCTGATGCAGAGTGGCGACCTGGATGCCTCCTTAAAAGAGGATGTGATGATCGTGCTGCGTGCGTTACGCCGCCGTTCCTCCGGCTCCCAGCAGGCCGCGAGAAGTGACGAAACCTATCTGGAATCTGCCTCGGCCTTGCTGCACTTCTGTCGCCTGGTGCTACAACTGAGCGATGTTGCTAACGAGGACTAAAGCGGTTGCGCTGCCAGTTCTGGCACCATTGGCTGTTATTTCTCTTCTTCTGCATCGCGTGAGATAGATAGCGCTCGCGTTGATGCCGGTATCTTCTTGCGTTCCATGCCCTGTAATTCTGCACTCCAAAAACTTGACACAGTAAGCGATTCCCTGCTATGCTATGACTCAAAGAAAAAAGATGTTTTGCCGACCCGCGTTGAACGAACAGAGTATGGGAGTGACGCCCGACAGCGATCCGATGCAGAGTGGAAGTTCGGAATGGTTCCGTCGCCCAGAACGCCTTCGTGAGCGGCTGGCCGAAGAAAGATCGTGGAACAGCAACGGTCAAGTAGGATCAGGTGGGTGGTTCCCACGCGGCGCAATAACCGCAAAGTGGCCTTTCTCCCCTTTTTGGGCACAGAGAAAGACAAGCAGGGTGGCACCACGGGTGTGTAGCGTCATAGACAAATAGAAACATTGCAACCTACACTCTCGTCCCTTCAATGAATACGGAAGGGGCGGGGGCTTTTTTTATGCCTCTCTCTTTCCCATCGATCTCATTCACGTTGAAGGAGTTACCGGATGACCAAGTTATGGCAAAAAGGCTACCAGGTCAATACGCTGGTTGAGCGCTACGAGGCCGCGCAGAATAGCCTGCTCGATCAACGCCTGATCCGCCATGATGTCTGGGGATCGCTGGCGCACGCAGCGATGTTACATAAGATTGGCATATTAAGCGATGATGAGTATATAGCGCTGAAAAACGCGCTTTGCAGCATTCTCACGCTGGAGCAGATGCAAGAATTTACCGTTCTGCCCTCTGATGAAGACGTGCATACCAGCGTTGAGAACTTTCTGATACAGCGCGCAGGCGCGGCGGGCAAGAAGATTCATACCGCGCGTTCGCGCAACGATCAGGTTCTGGTGGATTTGCGCCTCTATGGCAAGGAGCAGTTACACGAGATTGGGGCCTCGCTCTGCCATCTTGTGAAAGCGCTGCTCGATTTTGCGCAGACGCATGCCTGGATACCTATGCCCGGCTACACGCACATGCGGCGCGGTATGCTCTCCTCAGTCGGTCTGTGGGCCGCCAGCTTCGCCGAGTCTCTGCTTGACGATGAGCAACTGCTCTCCACCGCTTACCGGCTTAATGACCAGTCCCCGCTCGGTTCGGCGGCGGGCTACGGCGTGCCATTGCCGATTGACCGCCAGTATACCGCTGATCTGCTGGGCTTTGCCGAGGTACAGAACAACGTATTATACGTGCAGAACTCGCGTGGCAAGATCGAGGCGGCCATTGTGCAGGCGCTATCACAGATCATGCTCGACCTCAGCAAGTTCGCGCAGGATATGCTGCTCTTCACGACCGCCGAATATGACTTCTTCCAGGTGCCGCAGGAACTTTGCACCGGCAGCAGCATTATGCCGCAGAAACGCAACCTCGATATCATGGAACTGGTACGCGCGCGCACACAGACGATGCTCTCGCTGCAACAGCAGATTCTCGGCATCGTAAGCGGCCTGCCTTCCGGCTACAACATGGATTATCAAGAAACCAAGCGGCCATTTATGGAGAGCCTGGACCTGGCGCAAGAGAGCCTGGACATCTGCACGCTGGTGGTGCAGCACCTCTCGGTCAATGTGGAGAAGCTGGTTGCGGCCTGTACCTTTGAACTTTTTGCCGCCGACCGTGCCTACACGCTGGCGCAGGAGGCCAACATGCCATTCCGCGACGCCTACCGCATCGTCGGCGCGGAGGTCACGGCGCAGCTTGACCGTCATCTCCCCTTGCCGGTCGAGAGTCAGGCTCAACTGGTGGAGCGCCTCAAAGCGCGTATGCACCTGGGAGCCTCTGGCAATCTCGGTCTGAGCCAGGACTACGCACGCCTCGCAGCGACGCAGGCTTTGTGGCAAGAGCGCGCAGATAGCTTTAAGCAAGCCATTCAACAATTGACGGGTGAAAAATTATAAAAGGAGCATCAGACATGGCAACAGTAGTACTCGCCTATTCGGGCGGCCTGGATACATCGGTAGCGATTCGCTGGATTAAAGAGAAATACGACCTGGATGTTATTGCCTTGACGATTGACGTGGGCAATGACCGCGACCTGGAAGCGATTGCCGAGCGCGCGCGCAAGATTGGCGCGGTGAAGGCGCTGGTCGTGGACGGGCGCGCCGACTTCGTGCGCTATTTCGTCTGGCCCGCTCTGCAAGCAGGTGCAATCTACGAGGGGCAATATCCCCTGGCAACGGCGCTGGCCCGTCCGTTGATCGCGCGCCTGCTGGTCGAGGTGGCGCGGGCCGAGGGTGCCGTAGCCGTCGCGCACGGCTGCACGGGTAAGGGCAACGACCAGGTGCGTTTCGATGTATCAATCAACACACTGGCCCCCGACCTCAAGATTATCGCGCCCGTGCGCGAATGGAGCATGACGCGCGACAACGAGATTGCCTACGCCGCCGAGCGCGGTATTCCGGTGCCTGTGACCAACGCCAGCCCCTATTCGGTCGATCAAAACCTGTGGGGCCGCAGCATCGAGTGTGGCGTGCTGGAAGACCCCTGGGCCGAGCCGCCCGAAGAGGTCTATAGCTGGACGACCAATCCCGACACTGCAACGGCTGAGCCTGCTTATGTGGAGATCACCTTCCAGCATGGTATTCCTATTGCGCTCGACGGTGAGGAGATCGACGGCGTGGCGCTGGTAGAGATGCTAAATAAGCTCGCGGGCGAGCATGGTATCGGACGCATCGACCATATCGAGGATCGCCTGGTCGGCATCAAGTCGCGTGAGATTTACGAAGCCCCTGCTGCTACTGTATTGCACACGGCGCACAGCGCGCTGGAGAGCCTGACGTTGAGCCGCGACCAACTGCGCTTTAAGACCATCGTGGCCGAGGAGTACGCGCGCCTGATCTACAATGGGCAGTGGTACAGCGCCCTTCATCAAGACCTGGCTTCGTATGTGCAGAGTACGCAGCGCTTTGTGAGTGGTACTGTGCGCCTCAAGCTTTCGCGCGGGCATTGCGCCGTTGTCGGTCGCAAGTCAGAGCATTCGCTGTACAGTCACGGCCTGGCGACCTATGATAGTGGCGATCAGTTTGACCATAACGCCGCCTTGGGCTTCATTAAATTGTGGGCCTTGCCACTCAGCACGCAAGCGCAGGCGCAGTTGCTGCCCTCGCTGGGTGTCGAAGGCAATTTGCTCAATCACGGCAAGCTGTACCAGCTTGAACAGGGCAAGAAAGAGTAATAAAAGGGGTACCCTTACATGAGATGGACTGAGGCCCTTTGTGGTTTTCAGGCCCGTCGATGTTGAGGCACAGGCAAAACGGCCAACGTCCGCCCAGCTATAGCTTGACCGTTTTGCCTGTGCTTAATATTTGATCAGGGCGAAAACGTCGTGGCCTTTGAAATGGTCGCGCCCTCTGAGGAAGGTTAGCTCGACCAGGAAGGCGATGCCGGCGATCTGACCGCCCAGTTTCTCGACCAACTCGATGGCGGCGGAGACGGTGCCGCCGGTTGCCAGCAGATCATCGACGACCAGCACACGTTCACCGGGAATGATAGCGTCGGTGTGAATCTCGACGACATTGGTACCATATTCCAGCGCGTACTCCACATTGACCGTCTTGTAGGGCAGTTTGCCGAACTTGCGCACAGGCACGAAGCCGCAGTTAAGCATATAGGCCAGCGGCGCGCCAAAGATGAAGCCGCGCGACTCCACGCCGACAACCTTCTGGATGCCAGCGCCAGCGTAGTGGGCTGCAAGTTGGTCGATGGCGGCATGGAAGGCTGGACCGTTTTGTAACAGCGGTGTGATGTCCTTGAACAGAACACCTTTCTGGGGGAAGTCGGGAATGTCCCTGATCCAGTCTTCCAGGCGCAATGATTCAGTTGGTAACGACATGGCTTACTCTCTCCTCACCTTCAAAAATAGCTCCCTTGTAGAGGGGCGCGATACAACGAAAATTGTCGGCCAGGATCACGCCGTAGGGGCGTGATTCATCACGCCCTTTGCCCATCGAGCCGCTTCTGGGGAGTGATGAATCACGCTCTTCTCGTTCGTCGAGCCGCTCCTGGAGTGTGATGAATCACGCCCCTACGACAGCATAAACGAAAATTGTCGGCCAGGATCACGCCGTAGGGGCGTGATAAATCACGCCCTTGCCTGCCCATTGAGCCGTTTCTGGGGCGTGATAAATCACGCCCTTGCCTGCCCATCGAGCCGTTCCCAGGGCGTGATGAATCACGCCCCTACGACGGCATAAACGAAAATTGTCGGCCAGGATCACCCCGTAGGGGCGTGATGAATCACGCCCCTACGACAGTATAATTGTACGACGCCCCGACTCGTTGCGTCGTACCATATAATCTAAGTTGTGTTTCCGTCTGAGTATACGCCGCCCGAAGAGGAAGGCGCAAGTTCAACGGTACCTATCTATAATTATTGTGCCGGTGTCTGCTGCTCGACAGGTTGCACTGGTGAGGTACAGAAGCCACAGCGCGTCGCCGCCAGTGGAATTTCATTCAAACAGTATGGGCACGGATGCGTCGTCGGTGGCGCAGCTTTGTGGGGCATAAAGCGCGCCGTCAATGTATTGACCGGTTTGACGACAAAGAAATAGACCACAGCCGCCGTGATGAGAAAGCTGATCAGCGTGTTGATGAAAGCCCCGAATTGGAATTTATTGCCATTTACTGTGGCTGCCAGTGCGGGAAAATTGTGAATGCCAAAGAGACCAATCAGCGGGGTGATAAAATCGGTGACGAAGCCGTTGACCAGTCCTGTGAAAGCGGCACCGATGACGATGCCGACGGCCAGATCAACGACGTTGCCGCGCAAAATAAACTTCTGGAAATCGCCCAGGGTGCCGATGGCGCTACGCCAGCCGCGCTGGCCCAGGTTCTTGCCTACATTGCCCATCTCTTGCAAATTTGCCATAGATAATAACTCCTCTACTTAATCGTGGGGTAAACATAATCACGGTAGGCGCGTCTCCGAAAACGCAACCTACCGGTATCAACGGATGAGGAAGAAAAATTTATACAATCTGCTTGCTGTCTCACTTGCTTTAAGGCGGTGCGCTCTCCCCTTGAGCGCCTTGTCCGTCAGAACTAGGCGCTCAGCTTCACTACGGTAACACCGTCACCGCCCTCATTGGCCGGGGCGGGCGCGAAAGATTTAACGAGGGGATGGTGCGTAAGCTGTTCGCGGATGGCAGCGCGTAAGGCCCCCGTACCCTTGCCATGCAGGATGCGCACCGAGCCGACACCGGCCAGCGCCGCGTTGTTCAGGTAGGCTTCTAGTTCCTCCAGAGCAGGTTCGACGCGCCAGCCGCGCATGTCGAGTTGCAAAGGTACCTCCGGGCGCTCCTCGTAGTTCGGCCTGACGATGCTGGGCGTGGTGTAGTCCTCTCTCGCCGCTTTGCGTCTGCTGATACGTTCGATATTATCGACATTGACGCGGAAGCGCATCGCGCCCATCTGCACCTCGGCCTCGCTGCGGTCGGCGGAGAGGCCGAGCAATTCGGCATTTTGTCCGAAACTCAACACGCGCACGGTGTCACCAATCTGCAAAGGCCCCTCAAGCTTCTCCTCGGCAGGTTCAGGCTTGCTGCGCGGTTTGGATGGCTCTGGAATGGCGGCTACCTTTTCCTCCAAGTTGCGCGTCACCTGACGCGCCTTTGCCACGCTATCGCGCGTCATGGCTTTGCCGACATCGATCTTCACCTTTGCCAGCGCCACCTGCACCTCTTCCAGTTCGCGCCGGGCCTGTGCGCGCGCCTCGTTCAAAATGCGCACACGCTGCTCTTCGAGCTTGTAGCGTTCCTCCTCAAGCTGTTTGCGCAGATGCTCGACCTCTGCGCGCTCCATGCTGAGATGGAAGCGCTCGTCCTCAACCGCCTTGCGCTCGGATTGCAGTTCCTCCAGCAGGTTCTCCATGCGTACACCCGCGCTACCCAGGAACTCGCGCGCTCGATTGACAATGCTTTCATCCAGGCCCAGGCGTGTGGCGATGGCCAGCGCATTGCTGCGTCCCGGCAGACCAATGCTGAGCTTGTAGGTCGGCGAAAGCGTCTCTATGTCAAATTCGACTGAGGCGTTAGTCGCCCCGGCCTGCTCATGTGCAAAGGCTTTAAGTTCGGAATAGTGCGTGGTGGCCACCGTCGTCACGTGCTTTTCCAGCAGGTAGGTCAGGATAGCGCGCGCCAGCGCCGAACCCTCGCTGGGGTCGGTACCAGCGCCCAACTCGTCGAACAGCACCAGAAAGCGCGACCGTCCGTCATGCTTTTGCTTGAGCGTCTCTGAGAGCCGCCCGCGTATAGCGGGTGTATGCTCCTGCTGCTCCTGTTCCACGCGCCGCAACACCTCGATGATGCGTGTCATGTGTGATGAGAAGGTGCTGAGGCTCTGCTCCACGCTCTGCTCGTCACCGATGTCGGCAAAGACATCCGCGAAGATGGCGATCTCGGAGTCGGCGTCGGCGGGAATGTGCAGACCCGCCTGTGCCATCAGTGTGAGCAGGCCGACCGTCTTGAGTGCCACGCTCTTGCCGCCCGTGTTCGGACCGGTGATAACGACCATATAGAAGTCGCGTCCTATACGGAAGTTGATCGGCACAACGCGCCCCGTCAACAGGGGATGACGAGCATTGCGCAGCATAATATGGCCCTCTTCGTTCAGGTGCGGCTCGCTGGCGCGCGTCATGCGTCCATAACGCGCTTTTGCCAGGTGCAGATCAAACTCGGCCAGCAGTTCTACCGCCAGCTTGAGCGCCTCCGCCTCTTTGCCGATCTCCGCCGAGAGCGCGCGCAAGATACGTTCGATTTCCTGCCGCTCCTCGGCCTGTAACTCGCGGATGCGATTGTTTAGCTCGACCACCACCATCGGTTCGACAAAGACGGTCGCGCCGCTAGAGGATTGGTCATGAACGATGCCGCGTACCTGGCTGCGGCTCTCGGCCTTGACCGGAATAACGTAGCGGTCATTGCGAATGGTGATGATCGGCTCTTGCAGCGCGTGGCTAAATTCGTTGACGAGCGTGCGCAGGCGTTCCTGCAAACGCTGATTGGCCCCGCGAATGTCGAAGCGGATCTTACGCAGCGTCGGACTGGCCGTGTCCAGCACCTCACCCTCCTCGCTGACCGTCTCCTCAATGCGCTGCGCGATACGCGGTCGCTGCGGAATATTGCAGCCAAGCTCGTGCAGCAGCGGAAATTCCTCGGCGTCCAGCTTTTCCAGCGTGTGGGCAACGTAGAGCGAGCTGCGCACTGTTGCCAATATTTCCAGCAGATCACTGGGAGCCAGCACGCCATCACGAGCAGCACGGGCCAGCAGGGGGCGGATGTCATGCGCGCCACGCACCCCCACGTCGGCGTGCAAGTCGATCAGGCGTGAGGCTTCGGTCGTGTAGGCAAGGCGGCGGCGCACCTCGTCGATGGCAGGGCTTGGCTCCAGCGCCAGCACCAGTTCTTTACTGGCGGAAAAGGCCGCCTCAGACGCCACCTTTGCCAGAATTTTTGGATATTCTAATGTTGTTAAACTTTTCTCGTGCATACTCTTGTGATAAGTCCTCTGCAACAACGCCCCACGTGGGGGAGAGCGTCATAAAAAATGGTGATAATCAGACCAGCTTGCCTCTGTAAGAGAGCGTATCTAAGATTTTAATACGCCGTAGGGGCGTGATTCATCACGCCCTACCTGATGCCCGTGTTGTAGGCATGAGAAAGCCTGATCTGAGAGCACGCAATACAAGTGAATCTATGAATCACACGTAGGGGCGTGATGAATCACGCCCTGCCTGATGCCCATGTTGTGGGCATGAGAAAGCCTGATCTGAGAGCACGCAATACAAGTGAATCTATGAATCACAGGTAGGGCGTGATTCATCACGCCCTACCTGATGCCCGTGTTGTGGACATGAGATAGCCTGACTTGAGGGCGCGTAATACATGTGATTCATATGATTCACAGGCAGGGCGTGATTCATCACGCCCCTACGGGATCAGGTTGAAGTTCTGGCAAGGTATAATTTGCCACGATAGCTTCGCGCATGGCGTTGCGTAGCTCTTCGGTCGCGCCCACGTGATAAAAATGTTCGATAGTACGCATGGAAAAACGCGCCTCCTGCCAGTTGGCCTGCAACAAACTATTCGTCCGATATTCATTACTGTGCCACGTTGACAGTATAAAGTGGCAAGGAAGACCACGCAATAACGCCACTAATGCTTGCTCATCTGTCTCATCCCACGTATTAAAATAATCGACGTGCCGACCAATGTAGGGCGGGTCGGCATATACAAAGTCTCCAGAAGTCGCGGTACGCAGTGTTGCGCGGAAGTCTCCAACTCTGAATTGCCAGTCTCGACTGCGTATGGCTTCGCTAAACCTCTTCACCTGATTGGCGATTTTCGTAATGTAGGCCGGACTGAAGCGGTCAACCTTCTTGCAAAAGGGGACGTTAAAATCACCCCGTCTATTAAAACGCATAACGCCATTAAAACATGCCCGACTGAGGAACAAAAAATCCAGTGGCTGGTGGCTCTCCTTAAATCTAGCGCGCACGCGATAGTAATGTGCCTCTCCTTCGCGTGAGAGAAGACGCCCCTCCTGCTCTAAGAAGTGCCTGACACTGCTGGCCGTAATTTCTCCACTCTGAATGCCCTGATAGAAGCCAATGATATGTGGATTAGCGTCAGTTAGTATGGCCCGATCAGGCATCACATTCAACGCTACCACGCACGAGCCGCAAAAAGGCTCAATCCATGTTCCCTCAATACGCGCAGGCACACACGCCTGAATAAGCGGCACCAGCTTTGTCTTGATGCCCTGACATTTGATGGGCGGTACGATGGTCGTCATGCTACATCTTTCCAGATAAGCGATACAGGCTATCCTGTGACCAGGATACTTGTATTAGTTGCAGCAAGTATAGAGGTAAAGCTGGTGAATGTCAACCTACAAGATTATTTGTGTTTATCGTCGTTAATTATATGCTTATGGGGAAAGATGTTGCAATTGTGACTATCTTCGTGTATACTTCGGCCAGTAAGTTGACCCTGGCTCTCTATCCTTCCGAGGGAAATCTGTGTAGGGGCGTCATGAATGACGCCCGTGCGCAGATCAACGAGCGACCAGGGCGTCATGAATGATGCCCGTGCGCAGATCAACGAGCGACCAGGGCGTCATGAATGACGCCCGTGCGCAGATCAACGAGCGACCAGGGCGTCATTCATGACGCCCCTACACCGACCACCAACATCCTCCTAAAGGATAGAGACCCTGACCTTCGGTTCCTTCACAAAGGGCTGGTTTCTATGTTATGCTTGTTGCAATGTAGCTGAGAAAAAGGAGAGGGTTATGTCCATGGAAGAAAGAATGGTGGCTCTGGAGCAAGGTTTAGCGGCGGTACAACGGGTACAACAAGAACTATTATTGCAGTTCGCAGATACGAGCAGTGCGCGGCTTCTGGGTATTCTCAACAAGGCTATTTTGACGCAGGAACACAATTATAGGGAGCTGAGCGAAGACCTCACAATGTTAGTTGGCCCGATTGGAAAGCAAGGTCAGGACATCAAGACGCTCAAAGAGGATGTGAAGAGCCTCAAGCAAGATATAGTAGATATCGAAGTCCATCTTGCCCGACAAGATGAGCAGCTTACTCGACAAAATGAGCAGCTTGCCCGACACGGTGAACAGCTTGCCCGACAAAATGAGCAGCTTGCCCGACACGGTGAACAGCTTGCCCGACACGGTGAACAGCTTGCCCGACAAGATCAAAGCCTTGCGCGTATAGAAACTGTCCTCACTCAGCACACAGAACTGTTTGCTCAACATGTAACTCTGCTTGCCCAGATTCTTGCACGTCTCCCTGAAAAACCTTTGTAATCCCGACACTCCTATCTCGCGTTCTCTATAATAAAGAAGGCCCTTGCCGATTGAGGAAGATGGTAAGGGCTTTTTTGTTGCAGCTTTGAAAAATGTGTGTTTTCAGCGTATGTAATGAGTGAGTTAGCGATAAAGTAAGGCAGAATGGAGCATGAGTAATGATTTTGCATAAAGGCGAGCGGGTGTATTGGGGAACGCCGGAGGTGATCTATCTCGAAGGCCCGATTGTGGCGCTGGATGAGCAGGCGCAGACGGTGCAGGTGCGCATTGAGCGCGCTACCGTCCATTCGGCCCACCTGATCGGCGAGCTGCTGGTCTTTGCCGCCGATGGTATCAGGCCACTCGTTGGTGACAGCCCACCGGGTACGACCGAGCAGCGCAATACACAACCTGCGCCTTTGCCCCCGATGAGCGATGACGAGAAGGTGCGGCGAGCTGCCGCTGCTGCCATTCATCAGCAGTATGGCTACGCATTGCCGACCGAGCAGGAGCAGGGCCTGATTGCGCAGATGCAACAGGTCATTAACGACGACCCCGCCATGCGGGCTGCAATTATTACATCGATGAATGAGATATTAAGGCGGGTATTCTAGTAATCTATAGACGACCTGTGTGAGACAGCGTATACTGTACCATGAGAAGCAGGACTGGAGTGAGGGAACATTCTCATGAAATGTATACATTGTAACACACCTATAGCTGAAAACGCGCGCTTTTGCCCTAAATGTGGCTTACCCGTATCCACAGAGCCGTCGGAAGCGCCTACCGGTAATGAGCAAACAATCTCTATGCAGGAAATGGAAAAGATCTCTTCAGTAACAGGGCAGCAGGAACAGGCTGAGCAAGCTGTTGGGCAAGAAGAGTCTGTCTCGACGCCGACTATATCGAAGAATGACAATGCAACGTCGGTAGAACAGTTGCCAAAGCCACAGGAGTCATTTTTCTCGGTAAAGGAGAGTAAGGCGGCACCAGATATAGTTGAGCTTGCTGAGATGGCGGCAGAGGAAGAAGTCTCCTCAGCATCCTCGACTGATGAGACGATAGAGGTCGCGCCACTGGCGCGCGCGCGGGTAGAGGCCGAAGCAAAGGTAGAACAGAAGAAGGCGCAGGCTAGCACGGCAGATGAGTTATCCACGCTTCAGACCAGTCCCTTGTCATCGGAGTCGGCAGGCAACAATGTGCCACAGACGGTTACGCGCAACGAAACGCCGCGTATTCCCGGCAGGCCGCGCGCAGGGCAGAGCGCGAAATCATCGGCATATGTGCCCCCTCGTCCTGGCTCGGTATCAACATCACCAGCGCCGAGTTCGGCTCGTCCGAATGCGGGTCAGGTAGCGACCCCTTCGGTTTCCCCGTCCCTTTCGGTACCTTCCTCGCCGGTGCCCCCTCGTCCAAACGCGAAGCAGGCACCGGCTTCCCAGGCTCCTTCGGCCTCGCCGACATCGATGCCCGCACGCGGTCGTCAGAGTTCAGCGCGCTTTCTGCCAGGGACACAAGGCCAGCAGGAGGAGCGAGACAAGCAAGAGATATATGACAAAAAAAGAGCGCCTCAGCAGTTGGTGGCTTCTCCTGAATCTGGTGATGCACCCGCGTCGTCTACCGCTCCGGTAGCCGAACAGACGCTGACCTCGTTACCAACCATGCCGTTGGAGGCGATGTCGCCATTGCCATCAACACCATACACACCGCAGCGGTCGGATGCGCTGCCTCTGTCTCCATCGCCGACTCCTTCCACGCCGTTGATACCGCCTGAGATGCCTATTGCGCCGGAGCGGTACTTTCAGGGACAACCCTTCTCGTCTCAGAGACGTCCAGGAGTAATTAATATGCAACAAACAAAGCGTTCGCGCACTCGCCGTGGTTGCCTGCCAGGGTTTCTCGCCACACTGGTGTTGTTAGTAGTTCTGGTGGCGGCAGGATGGGTATTTGTGGCTCGCCCGTATCTGCACGCTCAAGCGGTGGCGCAGATTGATCAGGCCATGACGGCGGAGGTCAATCAATTGCCGACCTTTTTGCCCGTGCCGGGTGGTCTGGTACGTGTCACTGAAGCCATGCTCACGAATATGTTAGCCTTAAGTCTCCCTTCAAATATCCCCATCCAGAATGTGCAGGTGCAGATCAACAGTGGGGGCTTGCAGATTAGTTTTCAGACGGAGGGCCTTTCATCCAGCATCACAGGTGTCCCGGTGGTTTCGCAGGGGCACCTGTTATTGTCTCAGGTCGCCGTGAAAGGCGTCGCTTCCCTCATTCTCTCCGCAAAAGACATTGCTTCTCTGTGCAATCAACATATTGCTGCCGCGCTCGCCCGCATTCATCATACTGTGAGCAGTGTCAAGCTGCTCAATCATGAGATGGACCTGGTGCTATCTTAATTGCCCTCTGGCTGCGTGATGATCGGGCAGATACTATGAGGCGCGATATGCATGGTAGCGAACGAACTTTGCTGTACCTGTGCAAAGACCGCGCCTTCGGGGGGGAGAAAACCGGTGTTATTTGCGCCGAGTGGCCAGTAGACCAGGATGGCCTGACCGATGATATTCTGGCGCGGCACGCAGCCCCAGTCCCGCGAGTCAGAACTGTTGGCGCGATTATCACCCAGCACGAAATAGGCGTTGGGAGGAATGAGCATGTCGGTGAATGAGGGGTAAGGGTTGCCCTGATTTTTGGGGCTTACATAAGGTTCGTTAAGTGTATGCCCATCCACGATCACCTTTGTACCCTGAATAGAGATGATATCTCCCGGTAGGCCGATGACGCGTTTGATGTAGTCTTCATTGGGATGGGGCGGGGCGACAAAAACAATAATGTCGCCGCGTGCCGGTGACTGAAACAGATAGGCCCACTTGTTGACCAGAATTAGCTCATTATTGTGCAGCGTTGGCTCCATACTATAGCCGTTGATATCGAAATTCTGGACGGCCATGCGCACAAGTAAGAACAGCAGTGAGGTTAGAATAATCGTTTCGGCCACCTCGCGCACGAGGCGATACCACTTCGCGGACTCAGGATTGTTCAGCACTATCTTTCCTCATAGAAGCCATTGCATCGACACAAGAGCGTGTTTCTGTGTCATGTTGTATAACCGTGTTTGATTGCTGTCAACAGCATACCACGAGAACGGGTCAGATAGCGAGCGAAGTAAAGCGAGCGTGAGCGGGATGCCCTTCGTGGGTACCCTGCTCTGCTAAACGCCATTATGTAATTCGGTGTTGGCGCAACTGAGAAAAGCCTGTTCTGAGCGCGATGAGAGTGAGGCGCTCAAGCTGGCCAGGTGCGAGGGTGGGGGAATACTGGCGAAGACAGAGGCCGCGCTGGGAATGAAGCCGTAGTTATCTGCTCCGAAGGGCCAGTAGATCAGCGCCACGCGCCCGATAATCTTGCTGGCGGGCAGAAAGCCCCATGAACGCGAATCGAAGCTACCGGCGCGATTATCGCCCATTACGAAGTACTCTCCTGGTGGCACCACGACCTGATTGACGGGACAGTCAGTGCCACTAGCGGCGCGATTAGCAGGCGCGACATAAAATTCTTTGAGTGTGACGCCATTGACTGTGGGAACGCCGTTCGTGACCGTAATGACATCGCCGGGGAGGCCGATAATGCGCTTGATGAAGTCGGTGCCGGGTTGGGGTGGGGCGTCAAAGACGATGACATCGCCGCGCTGTGGCGCATGAACAAGGTAGCTCCATTTATCGACCAGCACCAGTTCATTATTGTGAAATGATGGTTCCATACTATGACCATCGACCACGAAATTCTGCACGGCCATGCGGATAATCAAGAACATCAGCAGGGTCAGAATCAGGGTTTCGATGATTTCACGCACCAGCCGGTAGCGTTTCTCAAAATCAAGCTCTACGTTCATGCCACTTCTCTATTTTGTTTCTATTACTCTTGTCAGTGACGAGCATCAATGTTAAGGATAGGTCACACGAGGGGCTGTCGGCTACCTTTATAGGAAATAAGAACTATCGGTCATGTTGTTTCCTTCTGTGAAAGGTGTATGCGTGGCAGGGTCTCCGCGAAAGGCTTTCCCTCAGGATAAATGACGGATTACTCATTTTCTCTCTCATGTATCTCCTGGTTCATGGAACACAGTGTACCTCTTGACTCAGAGAACACAGTGTTGTACTGTTGTATGGAACGTTTGTTTGTTTTAATCTCAAGCAAGATGGCCACTTTATTTCTGTCTGTTTGTACGAATAATACTGATGGTAGGTTTGACGTTCCTTCTCTTCCGCGCCCTGCTGACGCACCAGGCGTCCCCGGCTGCGCGGTCGGAAGAGCGCGGAGATGAGTATGCCGCAAGATAAGATTGTCATTCGTGGTGCGCGTGAGCATAATTTAAAGAATATTGATGTGACCATTCCGCGTGATAAGCTGGTGGTCATTACCGGCCTTTCTGGTTCCGGCAAGAGTAGCCTGGCCTTCGACACCATCTTCGCCGAGGGCCAGCGGCGCTATGTCGAATCGCTCTCGGCCTACGCTCGCCAATTCCTGGAGAAGATGGAGAAGCCCGATGTTGACCACATCGATGGCCTCTCACCTGCTATCTCTATCGACCAGAAAGGCGCGACGCATAATCCCCGCTCAACAGTCGGGACAGTAACAGAGATTTATGACTATCTACGTCTGCTTTACGCGCGCGTAGGGCATCAGCATTGTCCTCAGTGTGGGCGCGAGGTGAGCCGTCAGACGGTGCAGCAGATTGTGGATGCCGTGCTGAGCCTGCCTGATGGCTCACGCATCATGCTGCTGGCTCCGCTGGTGCAGGGGCGCAAGGGGGAATATAAGAATATCTTTGAGGAGATGCGCCGGTCGGGCTATGTGCGCGTGCGTGTCGATGACGAAATACGCGATCTGAGCGAAGAAATCGAGCTGGACAAACAGAAGAAACACACCATCGAGGTTGTGGTTGATCGCCTGATTATTCGCAAGCGCAAGCCATCCGACGAGGCGAACAGCGATCATGCTCCTCTACGCCGGGTGGCGGAGCGACCCGCGCTCTATGATGTCAATGCTGTCAGCGACGAGGCCAGAGAGGCCCGCATGAGCGAGTACCTGCATGGCGACGTTGATCCGGCTTTCCGCCAGCGCCTCACCGATTCGCTGGAAACTACACTGAAGCTCGGCAATGGCGTGGTGCTGGTTTCGGTGATTGGCGGCGAGGAGATTCTCTTCTCGGAGAAGGCGGCCTGCGTCTATTGCGGCATCAGTCTGCCGGAGATTGCGCCGCGCACATTTAGCTTCAACAGCCCGCATGGGGCCTGTCCCGACTGCACTGGCCTGGGCACGCAGCAAGAGTTTGATCCTGACCTGCTGATTTCCCATCCTGAACTGAGTCTGAACGAGGGTGCGAGCGAGGTGCTGGCGCGTATGCTCAACAATAGTTCCTGGTTCGCAACGACGCTGCGCTCTTTAGCAGAGCGCTATCAGTTCAGCCTGGACACCCCCTGGAAGGATTTAAGTGAAGAGGTGCGCCATGCCATACTCTATGGCACGAAAGAAGAGCTAACCTTCCGCTATACACCCCAGTATGGCGGCGGCACGAAGACCTATCACGCTCCTTTCGAGGGCATTATCCCGCACCTGAATAAGCGCTATAAGGACACGAGCAGCGAATGGATTCGCGAAGAGCTGGAGAGCTACATGTCGGCGCGGCTCTGTCCGACCTGTCGCGGTGCGCGCTTGCGCCCGGAGGCGCTGGCGGTTACGGTCGGCGGACGCAACATCGTTCAGGTCAGTAATCTTTCGATTGGGCGCGCGCAACGTTTTTTCAGTGAGTTGGAGGCTGAGAATCCAGCGCTGCAACCCCTCGCGCCCGCCTTGCAGATCGTGGCATCGGCGACGGAGAAGGGTAAAAGGAAGAGTAAGGACGATGATGAGCAGGGGCCAGTGGCTCCCGATCCCCTGATTCCGATTGGGATGGATGAGCCACTGGTACTCTCGACGCTGACGGAGCGCGAGCGCATGATAGCGCGCCAGGTGCTGAAGGAGATTCGCGCGCGCTTGCAGTTCCTGCTCGATGTTGGTCTGGACTACCTGACGCTGAGTCGCGCAGCAGCCAGCCTTTCTGGCGGCGAGGCGCAGCGCATTCGCCTGGCCACGCAGATCGGCTCCGGCTTGATGGGCGTGCTGTACATTCTGGACGAACCGAGTATCGGCCTGCATCAGCGCGACAATGAGCGCCTGATTAAAACGCTCTTGCGTCTGCGCAACCTGGGCAATACGCTGCTGGTGGTGGAGCATGATGAGGATACAATGCGTGCCGCCGATCATATCATCGACATTGGCCCCGGCGCGGGCGAGCATGGTGGGCGCATCATCGCCGAAGGTACCTATGCCGATATCGTTGCCAATACCAACTCGCTGACCGGCGATTATCTGGCGCATCGCCGCGAGATCAAGATACCGGCGCAGCGACGTCCCGGCAACGGCCTGAGTCTGGTGATCAGGGGCGCACGTGAGAATAATCTGAAAAATGTGGATGTCGAGTTTCCGCTCGGCAAATTCATTGCAGTAACGGGCGTCTCCGGCTCCGGCAAGAGTACGCTGGTGCTGGACATTCTGTATCGCAAGCTGGCGCATACCTACGCGCGCGCGCATGATAAGCCAGGGGCGCACGACAGTGTCGAGGGCCTGGAATACCTGGATAAAGTGATTGACATCGATCAATCGCCGATTGGACGCACGCCGCGCTCCAATCCCGCCACCTACACCAACGCCTTCACGGGCATCCGCGAACTCTTCGCCCAGGTGCCGGAGGCGCGTGTGCGCGGCTATACGCCGGGGCGCTTCTCCTTCAATGTCAAGGGTGGGCGCTGTGAGGCGTGTAAGGGGGAAGGTATTGTACGCATCGAGATGAACTTCTTGCCCGATGTTTATGTGCCGTGCGAGGTCTGTAAGGGCAAACGCTACAACCGCGAAGCACTGGAGATTCATTATAAAGGGAAGAGCATCGCCGACGTGCTGGATATGACCATCGAAGAGGCCACCACCTTCTTTGAAAACGTGCCCTCGGTCTACAATAAGATCAAAACGCTCAACGATGTGGGTCTGGGCTATATGCGCCTGGGCCAGCCCGCTACCACGCTCTCCGGTGGCGAGGCGCAGCGCGTCAAGCTGGCAACAGAACTCTCGCGTCGGGCCACCGGTCGCACGCTCTACATTCTGGACGAGCCAACGACGGGTCTGCACTTCGCCGACATTGATCGCCTGTTACAGGTCTTGCAGCGTCTGGTCGATGCGGGCAACACTCTGGTGATTATCGAGCATAACCTGGATGTGATCAAGTGTGCTGACTGGCTCATCGACCTGGGGCCAGAAGGCGGCGACGCCGGCGGCCAGATCGTCGCGCAGGGCACGCCGGAGGAGATCGCGGGGAACGAACACTCCTACACCGGCCACTTCCTCAAACGCCTTTTTGCAGAAGAGGCTGCACGTCAGGCCAGTCGCCATGCCGACGAGGCCATAGCGCGCTAGTGGCCAGATGGTTTTCTCAATGATGACCTGGTAGTGTGCTGGGTCATCATTGAAGCTTGTCTTCTCTATCTTCTGTAAGGCTCCGCCTTATCATTCCCCTTTGTTTACCTCTAATATTAGTATCTTTATGTCTATTTATGTTTCATTGTGTGTCAGCCGATAGAAAGTCAGAGATGAGTAGGAAAAAATTCTCGTAGAAGAACGCTGTGATACCTTGTTAGCACAACTAATGGCGTCGGGTGATAATGTCGCA
The DNA here is from genome assembly GCA_034436045.1 of Ktedonobacteraceae bacterium. Lineage (GTDB taxonomy): Bacteria > Chloroflexota > Ktedonobacteria > Ktedonobacterales > Ktedonobacteraceae > H111-94. Next base: position 26,862 of record DAOTVZ010000231.1, read on the forward strand.
ATACTGTTTATGATGTCCCTTGCTATTCTATAGTTATGAAAGGAATCTGGGCTTTGCGAAACAAAAAGGTATTAAAAGTATTTCTTCCTCTGAGCCTGATTACGGTTGCAGTGCTGGTTACCACCATTATTTTGGCCCCGCATTTTCAGGCCAACGCCTCTGGAGGGGTGACGAACAGTGTCGGTACACCACGTTTCTACATAGTGCCGAAAAACCCCACGACCAGCGCGTTGCTCATGCATGCCAGGTCAGGTTCGGTGAACACCATCCCCTTCTGGACTTCGAGCTTTACGTACAATGGCACAACATATCCGTTCCAGATGGTAGGTACCGATCCTTCGGCTGGCTCACAGACCACCACAGTGCCGGTCGTGCTGGTGCCGCTCAAGATCACCTTCTCGAACGGTACCACACTCAATGGCAGCACGAAAGTCGTGTCCACAGAACGGTCGCCGATCTTCCAGGCGGCGCAATTCCTGAGTGGCAATACGCAGTATGGCGATGCCATTCAGCGCGCTGAGTTCTGGAGCATTGTCAATACGGCAAATAACAGCAACTATCATGTGCTGCTTGGCACGCCAACAGTTCACGCACCTCTCACTCTCAAGGTTCCGGCCAGCAAGGGGAAAGTGGTAAAGTCGAAGACCGGTAAGAAAGTTGGCGAGATTGATGTCAACTGGTTCGATGCGCAGATTCAGAAGGCGATCAGTAAAGATAAACTCTCGCCGCAGACCTTGCCGATTTTCCTTTCGTACAATACCTTCTTGTATCAGGGCAGTCCCAGCCAGTGCTGCATCCTGGGCTATCATAATGCCCTCGGCACCTATGGAACCAGTTCGACCATTCAGACGTATGCCTATGCCGCCTATAGCGACCCCGGCCTGTTTGGCACGACGCCTATCGAGGATATCGATGCGCTGAGCCACGAGATTTCTGAATGGTATAACGATCCCTTCACTGATAACACGGTGCCCAACTGGAGTGTGCCGTCTGAGCCTCAGTATGGTTGTAGCAATGTTCTGGAGACTGGTGATCCCCTGGTCGGCACGGCCTTCACGGTGAATGGCTACCATCCGCAAGATGAGGCTTTCTTATCCTGGTTTGCACATCAGTCACCATCTATTGGCTATGATGGCCGCTATACCTACCTGGGAACGTTTACTACCGTTGCGCCATCCTGCTAAGCAGGAATTGTCTTTATAACTATCTTGTAGGGGCCGATATATCGTGCCCGCGTGTGGGTATTACTGTTCCTGAAGCACGCGGACGCGATACATCGGCCTTAACAATTTCCTTTGTCTTCTATAATACCGCAAATCGCTGACAACACTCTTCTAAAAGAAAAGCGTATAATTAATTAGGAGAGCGAAGGGCGGAATGTGGTCATAGATTCGCGGTATAGACCAGTCCATCCTCGAAAGCACGTGATGTATCCGGTTCACACGGGGATATGTGGTAGGCGATGGCACGTGCGATCAATCGCGTGAAAGGCGCGGTAAACTGAGTTCCTGTGGATTTGAAGACAATGGAACATATTATGGAACAACAGAAGAATAATAGTACGGGACATAAATTGACGGCCTTGATTGTGGATGACGAGGTACATATTATCGATTTCCTGCGTATGGGTTTTGAATATGAGGGATTTCAAGTAGCGATTGCGAAGACGGGGCCGGAGGCATTGCAGATGGCGATCTCTGTGCGACCCGACATTATTATTCTGGATGTGATGTTGCCCGGCGTGGATGGCT
>DAOTVZ010000232.1:0-3505 GCA_034436045.1 Ktedonobacteraceae bacterium
ATGGTAGAGCATGTGATGAACCGTATGTTGTTCGTGAATATACTTGTCACTCATGTAGTCTATTCTAGTCGAAGAAACGCCATTTGTCACCATCCCTACCCCTCTCCCACAAGGAACGGCGCTCTCACCCCCCGCTTAAAAGACGGGGGTTTTCTCGCGCCGGTTGTATAAGCAGAGAAAGAACCGGTGTAGATGTTTCAACACATCCGTCTGTGCCTGTCGATACGCACGAGAGGCACTTGCACGAGCAGATGTGCTGAAGCGTTCTCTCACCGGTTCTTCCCCTGCTTGTTGGTACAAATTCCTTACGAAGGTTTACGAACTGGACACATCTTCCGGCCCGGTGATGAGGATGAACAAGAAGCGGCGAATGGCCCAGAACACCAGCCAGTAAATCACCATCGCAATCAACGTAGACCACTCGAATGCCTGATTCGCGTGAATAGAGGGTGTGCGTACAATCGAATTGAACGGGAATAGAATGATATCCGTCAATGCATACAAAAAACCGGCAAACAGATTGAGGGGGTCAGCACCAATCAATTTCAAGATAAAACGGACCGCCAGTGTGACCTCCAGCACGGTGACAAACCACTGCAAGAACTCATTTAACTTGCCGATAGCGTAGCGGAAGGTGCGCGCCTCTTCCTGGCGCAGTTCTTCACTACTTTCGGGTACGCTCTCAACGACAGGAGGCGTTTGTGGCGGCACCGGTTTAGGCTGCAAATCTTCCATCGCCCCTTGAGGCATGATATCGGTAGGCCGAACACTCGCCGGGTCGTCTGAGTAGGGATTACGCATCCTGCTCTCTCCTCCATACTATTGCCTATTGCTCACCTGGACGCTACCGGTAAGCAACCGTTTTGCTCTCAGGAATTATACCATAATTCAACTTGACTGTGCTATGCCACTATGATGTTTGACGCAAATCAGGCCGAAAAATTCAGGTTCGTCGCTCTAATAATATTACACCCTCGGCGCGAGCAAGGACGCGGAATTGCCCGGAATTGACAAGCTGGTACAGCGTGTTAGCGGTGGCAACGCGGTCTTCAGGGAACACATCGTTGAGATCAACAATCACATATTGCACAGGATTATGCAGGCTCCTGTCAGAAGATGCATAGGTCAGCGAGGGAAAAACAGTGATATACTGTCGCTCGGTCAGATGCGGGTTAAGGTTATCGCCCGCCGAAACGGAAGCATCGGGTGGGATCATCGCCAGCAATTGCTCGATATGCTGTTCACGACTGCCGGGAAGATGATCGGGCCAGAAGCTATTAAGATCGGGCGCGATCACGATATAGTTCAGCACACACATCACAACGATCCAACCGTATACAAACCATTGTAGACGGGGCAACGCCGTCTGGCATGCGATTGGCTCCATTCGCGCACTCAAACGCTGCCACTGCATGGTACTTCTACGACGCAGCGCCTCAAAGCGTTCGGAGAGCGTATCACGTGAGCGGATAACGATGGGCGTGGCGACCAGAGAACTGGCTGAGGCTTGCAGTGAGGTTAGCATGAGCAGCGCACGTTTCTCGCCTAACAGCCAGAAAACCGGCGCGAGCAACCAGCGCATGCTCTGCCAGAAGGTTTCGTGTCCCCGCTCTATCGCGGCAAGAGCTTTCTCGCCACGCCAACTCTCCCAGATGGCGATAGCGCGCCGAATGCCGTAAATCGAGGCCAGCATCACACAGGGGATAATCGTGGCGTTATATTGATAGATGCCACTATAGAGGAGCGGATCGGTGCTGAGCAGGTTAATTGCCAGGCTGGGCAACGCGGGCAACAACCATTCGGGTGCCAGCAGGGCCAGAAATCCGCTATTGCGCAGCAGGCCCGCCAGGTAGTAGAGGCGTTGCACAGAAATGAAGGTTGAAAGCAGTACAAAGATCAACCAGGGATGCAGCAAAATATTGGACACCGCCTGCCCTGGTGTGGTTCCCAGGCCCAGGCTCTCATAACGATACCAAAAATTGTTGTGCTGCGCGCCAGGATAGAAATGTGGAATAATCACCAGGAAGGCCATCAGGCCCCACAGTACGCCGCCAACGAAGAGGAGTGTGCCCAGGCGCGGGGCTTTATAACGCCAGATTACCAGGATACCCAGCATGGCGACCGCGAAGGGCACGTCTTCTTTGGTAGAGGCGGCCAGAATGCATGCGACGATAGTCCAGCCCCAGCGTCGCTGTTCCAGCGCCAGGAAGGCGTACAGCAGGAGCGGCGTCGCCAGACTCACGGGATGAAAGTCGAACAGGTTCAGGCCCAGCAGGGACGGCATCGACAGGTAAGCACCCGCCAGTAGCGCAGCCAGCAGTGGCCATTGAGGGATATGTTTGCGCGTCAGCAGAAAAACGGGCAGGGTGCCGAGCGCCAGCACAATGGTTTGAAAAACGAGCAACACACGTGGATCGGCATGAATGACATAGAGCAGGGCCAGCAAGAGAATAATCGGCTCAAAATGCACGGCCAGGCGCGTTGGCGGGCCATAATAGTCGATGCCCTGATTGGTGAATTGAAAGAGGCGTCCGTGCGCTGTATTCCAGATCACCTGGTCAAGATTGCCCAGATCGAACGCCGTCGCCTTGAATGTCTCGTACCGCAGCACCGTCTCGCAGCTCATAAAGACTGCATAAAACAGGGTAAACAGCACGAGCAACAGCCACGCCAGCCTGACCTGCGCCTGATAGTCAAAACGTTTCATGCTTTTTTTACACCCTTGCGTGCTTAGATCACGATAATGGACTGCCAGATGCCGATGCCGACCAGAATCATGAACGACCAGACGATGACATGCTCAGGCCATGTGCCCGTCTTGAAACGCCAGTGAGGATCGGGGGGGAAACCAAAGCGCTTCGGATTCGGCCAGAGCAGCGGCACGCCGCCGAGCGTCAGCGCGTCGGCCGCGATATGCATGATACAGCCAAATAAGACCGCAAAAAAGACCATGTGCGTGGTGCCAATAAATTGCGCCGGAAAGTCATAGCCATGCTGGCTCAGTAGAGAGATAACTACCTGCTGTAAGCCAATTGCCAGTAGCGACCCCAGCACCAGACCCAGAATGCTGTGAAACAGCGTGCGATGCCCGGCAATCTTCTGTATCTCTTTGCTGACAATGCCCAGCTTGCGCCCTATCGTGCTACGCGCATTATCCATGTCGGGCAGCAGGGAACCGAAGCCGACGGAGAAGTAGTAAATAGCCTTATTGACCAGCAGCGCCAGTGTCACGCTTTTCGCCATTGTCAGAGGCTCACCCGACAAATGCACAAAGCTATCCAGCACGACGCCCGCCGTCAAGCCAACAAAGAGGTGTGACCGGCCTTCCATGAAATCTATGTACGCTCCCATCTAAATAAACATGCTATGCTGGCATTGTAGAGGCACATAGGGGTACTGTCAAGGCACTGGAGCAACATCAATGGTAATCATTTGTGGACGCCTGGTTCCCTTCAGTATGAGCATTCATGAATTTTTTCACCCGCCACCGGCCATGACATCATCC
>DAOTVZ010000233.1:0-15575 GCA_034436045.1 Ktedonobacteraceae bacterium
ACGACGGGCACACAGGGCGTGATGAATCACGCCCCTACGAGAGCGCCGATTTCGATAATTAAAATTCATAATCATACTCCTAAATAGGGCATATGAAAGAGCAGCATCGTACCGACCAACATCGACAGCAGCGCTATCTCTCCGGGTCAGAGCTACGAACACTGATAGAACGACAACAGCGCGCCACGCCTTCAACGACAGTCACGATGGCCCTACGCCATCTGCTTCAGGGCGCTGGTCTGCACATACTGGACGAGGCAGCCACATATTTGCTAGTATCACCTTCGCTTCGGCCCGAAAGTGCGTTGCTTCTTTACATTCATTATGATGACACCGCATTGCAAGCTCAGCAGGCATGGAGTATTGCCGTCACGCTGGCAGCTATCGAGCGCTGTCGCCAGAATGCAGACGCAGAAGAGCTATCGTTGCTCTGGCTGTTAGATGGTAGTCGCGATCAGGACACGCTGTTACCCGTGTTGATGGAGCGTCACGCGCTGCTGCGACAGGCACGTGGTTGCCTGTGGGATGGAACGGGGCAGATCGGCATCGAACTCGACCGGCCCGCTATTGTTCTCGGCAGCAAGGGCGTCTTGCGCGTGGCACTAGAGGTGCAGACGGCACGGTATGCCGTTGAGCGGCAGCATAGTGTGCTTGTCCCTAACGCGCTCTGGCGGCTCACCTGGGCCTTACATGCTATTAAAGATGCCCACGCCGACATTCATCTGCCGGGTTTCTATGAGGCAGTGCGCTCACCAGAGGAGAATGAGCTGGCAGCACTCTACACCTTGCCCGATACAAGTACTCTTCTGGCCCAGCGCTGGGGGATGGAACACCTGCTCTTTACTCTGCATGGCTTTCAGCAACATTTTGTGCATCTGCTCACCCCCGACTGCACCCTGCTTGACCTGTGTGCAGAAAGGTTCGCAGTTGAGGGAGATGATGACAGTGCAGCAGGTTCGTATCTGCCTACACGGGCGCGCGCGCTCCTTGAATTTACCCTCGTGCCCGCTCAAGAACCGGCCATCGTCTTACAACAATTGCAGCAATACCTGCATGAGCAGGGATTCGCAGATATTACTGTTCGCCTGCTCTACGCGCGCCCTCCGGCCATTACCGGATGGCAGCATCCTTTCACACAACAGGTCTGGCAAGCCAGCATCCAGGTTTATGGAGATCGCCTGCTGTTATTGCCCTGCACCGTCGGAAGTTTGCCAATGACACTGCTGGCGCATGAGTATGGCCTTCCTTGCGTTCTGATAATGCCGGGTAACGAGGCTTGTTTTGAGGAGAGCATACAACAACTATCTTTCTTAATAGTGAAGTGAATCCACCTGACTGGTTCAACGTTAGCTTTGAAGCTGGTCCAGTACCCGATGTTCACTCTAATATCAGCAACATTGACTATCCTGAAAGAGCGTGTGCCAGCGTTTAAGCATATAGTAAGATGCGGCAAAACTTACACGTCAGCGTCACGGGCTAATCAGGCTATAGAGTATACGATTTTTTACGAGAATCGTCTGCCCTGGTTGTGTTACCAGTAGGGCGTGAACAAGCCGGACAGAGATAGATAGTAGGAAGACAGGACAGCTTGTTACCGCGTGAAAATCAGAGACGTTATATAGCCGTGAGGAGAGACAGTTGATATGCATATTGGAATTAACGCACAACTTTTATCCGCAGGTAACAACTTTCGTAATAGTGGTGTCAGCCGCTATATACGCTATCTACTGCAAGGATTACAGCGTGACCCAGGAGAACATAGCTATACCGTGTTCGTGAATGGGCCAGAGGTTATTGAGCAGCTTGGCAGTAGTCACCCGCGTATAACCTATGTCTCGGCCCCCTGGCCGGAGAATCGTCCGGCGGCGCGCGTGGCCTGGGAACAGTTTACGCTGCCGACGTTGCTGCGGCAACAGAAGATTGATCTGCTCCACTCACCGGTCAATGTCCTGCCTATGCGCTTGCCGCCTCACTGCGCCGGTGTCGTGACGCTGCACGATCTGGCTTTCTTGCGTTTTCCGCATGTGCTGACGCGCTCGAAACGGCTCTATCACCGCACCTTCACGGTGCGCAGCCTGCGGCGGGCCACTATGGTGATCGCTGTCTCTGAAAGTACCAGGCGGGACGTACAAGAACTGGTGGGTATCGCGGGCGAGCGCATTGCCACCGTCTATCCCTGTATCGATGAGCGGTTTTCGCGCGTTGTTGAGAAGGAAGAGGTAGAGCGTTTCCGTCTGCAAAAAGGTTTACATGACGGCTTTATTTTATATCTTGGGACGCTGGAGCCACGCAAAAATATTCCAGCGCTGATCGACGCCTATGCCCGCTTGCGTAGGCAGTACGAGAGGTGCGAGAAACTGGTGCTGGCGGGTAGTAAGGGGTGGATGTATGATGCAATCTTTACCAGTATTCAGCGCTATGGCCTGGAGTCCGAGGTGATCTTCCCCGGTTTTGTGCCGGATGAAGAACAGCACCTGTGGTACCACGCGGCGTCTGTTTTTGCTTATCCGTCGCTGTATGAAGGTTTTGGCATTCCGGTGGCCGAAGCCCTCGCCTGTGGCACACCGGTTGTGACCTCGACTGTTTCCAGTCTGCCGGAAGCAGGAGCGGGCCTTGCCCTGACGGTTGAACCGCAAGATAGCGAGGGTCTGGCGCGGGCGCTGTACCAAGCCATAACCGATACGGCTTATCGTGAGCGTTGTTACGCTCAGGCTCAGCAGGTAGCCCGGCGTTTCTCGTTGCAGGCGCTGGCCCGGCAGACGCGAGCAGTCTATGAACAGGCCGCGTTACTTCATCAAAAGCAACAACATTCATCACGACTATTGTTTGTGCGATGATTATTAAATAGAATATGGCTTGAATTGTGAACAAAAGTGAGCTTTCGCAAGCGATGGGAATTAGCCCCGATACTGATAGAACGGGAACTATAGAGATGGTTGGAGGCGCGACCGGCCCGATCACGAAGGCCATTACGCAGAGACGAGTACGCCGCCACCAGTGGCGCGTTGTGGAGTGCATTGTCATGGTCATTTTAGATGCATGGCTAATTGCGCTCTCCTTTCAACTGGCCTACGATCTGCGCGAATATATTGCTAACACGCCCTCACTCAATCATCTGCTCAATTTTATTCGTTACAATTTAATTGACAACAGCGCTGCGCCGCCGAGCAAACCGCTGCCGCTGGCTCCTTTCTCTAACTTCACTATGATGGAGGTGGGAATCGTTATCGGCTTGCTGGTGATCCTGGCGGTGCGTGGACTCTATAAACATCGCCTGACCGGTACATGGTTTAAGCAAGCATGGGCCATTATCAGTTCCGCGACGATTGGTGAGGGCTTCCTGGTCACCTACTACTTCATTTTCCAACCCACCAATAATTCGCGTCTGCTGGTACCTTTCGTCTGGATCATGAGTATGCTGGTCCTCTGTATCGCACACCTGCTCGTCTCCGGTATCATGGGCATGGTCTACCGACTCGGTCTGGCCGAAACGCGCTTGCTGGTCGTTGGCTCTGGTCGCCTGGGCAAGATGGTCATGCAACATATCGCTGCCACGCCGACGCTGGGCTATACCATTGTCGGTTTCCTGCACGACATGAATGAGAAGCCCAGCGATTTCGGGCGTTTCAAGATGCTGGGTACTCTGGATGACCTGGGCCTGGTGATCCGCTCGATGCAGATTGACGAAGTGATTATCGCGTTGCCCGCGCATATGCACGAACATGCCATTAGAACCGTCAAAATGTGTGAGCGCTTCGGCACCACATTCAAACTGATTCCCGATCTTTACGAGATGAGCCTGTCGCGCATCGATATGGAGAGTATCGAAGGTATTCCGCTGATCGGTATTCGGCAGGCCTCGCTCAACACCTTGCAGCGTTTTATCACGCGCGTGGTAGATGTTACGGTCTCGCTGGCCGTTCTTATCCTGGGTTCGCCGCTCTGGCTTTGCATTATTCTGGCTATTCGTCTCACCTCACCGGGGCCGGTTATCTACAAGCAAGTGCGCATCGGTCAGAACGGGCGTCCCTTTAAGATCTACAAGTTTCGCTCGATGTACCAGAACGCTGACCAGATTCTGGCGCGGCTGCTAGCGCAGAACGAGGCACAAGGCCCGCTCTTTAAGATGAAAGATGATCCGCGTCGCACACCCGTCGGGAAGTTTCTGCGCCGCACCAGCCTGGATGAGATTCCGCAGTTTCTCAACATCATCAAGGGGGAGATGAGCCTGGTGGGGCCACGTCCACCCTTGCCCAACGAGGTAGCGCAGTACGAAGAATGGCAGAAGGGACGTCTGGCGATGAAGCCCGGCCTGACCGGTTTGTGGCAGGTGCGCGGGCGGAGCGATCTCAGTTTTGACGAAGGGGTCTTAATGGACTTATACTACATTGAAAACTGGTCATTGCGTCTCTACTTCCAGATTTTGCTGCGCACAATACCGGCGGTGTTGTTCAGTCGAGGAGCGTATTAATTTCTTATGAAAGTCGCGTTAGTTCACGATTACCTGAATCAAATGGGGGGAGCCGAGCGTGTGGTGCTGGCGCTGCACGAAATTTTTCCCGATGCGCCCCTCTATACCTCTATTTATGACCCTGAACGGGTCGATGCGGCCTTTCGTAGCATGGATATTCGCACCACTTTCATGCAGAAACTGCCGCTGGTGACGAAGCATCATCAGCCCTACCTGCCGCTGTACCCGTTCGCCATGGAGAGTCTGGACCTGCGCGGCTATGATCTCGTTTTGAGCAGCTCCAGCGCCTTTGGCAAGGGCGTTATCACCAAACCGGAGACCATGCATATCTGTTATTGTCACACGCCTATGCGCTGGTGCTGGAACTACGATGAGTATGTTGAACGCGAACAACTGGGCAAGACAGCGCGCCGTGTCCTGCCCTTGCTAATTGCGGGCATGCGTGTCTGGGATCAGACCAGTTCGATGCGCGTTGATCACTTCATCGCCAACTCGCCGGTCGTGGCAGAGCGCATCAGGAAGTACTATCGCCGCGAGGCCGTTGTCATTCCACCGCCCGTAGAAGTGCAGCGCTTCCCTTTTGACCCGACAACGCAGCCGGAGGATTACTTTCTGGTGGTAAGCCGCCTGATTCCCTACAAACGTATCGACCTGGCAATAGAGGCGTGCAGTCGCTTGCATCTCCCACTGGTGGTCATCGGCGGTGGGCGCGACGAAGAGCGTCTGCGCAAGCTGGCAGGTCCTACAGTGCGTTTCCTGGGCAAACTGTCCGACGACGAGGTGCTTCACTACTTCTCACACTGTCGTGCCTTTCTCTTCCCCGGTGAGGAAGATTTCGGCATTACGCCGCTAGAGGCTCAGGCGGCAGGTCGCCCGGTTATTGCCTATGGCGCAGGCGGAGCTTTGGCCTCTGTTATAGAGGGAGTTACCGGCACCTTTTTCCGACAACAGACGGTAGAGAGTCTGATGGAAGTGCTTGCCACCTTCGACGAGCGGCGCTATGACCCCCAGAGCATTCACAATCACGCGCTAGAATTTGATACGCCACGTTTCAAACGGCGTATTCTACAATTTATTGAGACGAAGCTGAATGAGAACAAATTGCAGATGTATCGTACTCCTAGCAGCGATCTTGTACGGTAAGTTTGTATAGTATAGTGCACTGATGGGCCTGAGACATGGTATGAGACCTACAGAGGACTCACTACATGGACAGTATGGTTAGGTAGAGTAAATAACTATTTTTTCTCTATGAGAAAGGGTTTTTAAGGTCGTGGAACTACGGATTTACGCAGAAATTCTGCGCCGACGCTTCTGGATTATCGCACTGGTGGTCATTCTGGCCGCGCTCTATGCGGGCTACCAGTACTATCACTTACATAAGACGGTCGGTACGTTAAAACAATATCAATCGATAGTTATCATGCATATTGGCTTACAGCCAACAACCTATAGTAACGGGCAGAGCTATGGCGACTATATCTCCGCATCGGAAACAGTAGCCGATCAATATGCCAGTGGGCCATATTTTACCGATCCCACCTTTGACAGCCAGGTATTTCAGCAGATACAAGCCGACCAGGGCCTCATCGAGCAGAAATTTGGACCAGGCGCTAACCTGGGCGGCCTTACTGCGGGCGATATCGGCAGCGCGATCAGCGCCACGCATGTTCATACGCTGGTCACAGTAACCGTTACCTGGAATACACCGGCGGGAGCCTGGGCTATCGCCAACGCCCTCAGCGAAGTCACGGTTAAGAATATTCGCTCCTACGTAGGTTTTGTAGTTGGAGAAACCACTACCGGCAGCGTGGCTACTCCGGCTCCTGGCGTCACGGGTAGCAACAGCCTGCCACAGCAGCCACAGGTAACAGCCCAGGTCGTCAGTCCGGCCAGCGACCCGACAACTATTCCCGGCCCGGATGCCAACCGACCGACGCTCCTGGCGGTGCTGGTGGTGGTCGCACTTATCATCGGCATTGCACTGGCGTTCCTGCTTGAATACCTGGATGACCGTATTCGTCGGCGCGAAGACGTGGTACAACTGTTACAATTACCGGTCTACGGCGAGGTGCCACGCGCACCTGCTCCTGGTAGAACTCCTACCCCGGTTCGCTAAGCATATATTGATCTATTTGCGTTCTAACAGAGGAGTATACTCGTGACTATATCATCACCGGAGCAGGTTGCCTTGCTCACTGACTATGATAGTAATTCTGCTTACAGTCTGGCTTATCAGCGCCTGTACGCCAGTATTCGTCTCAACTGGGACAGCGAGCAGACGCGGCAACAAAGCATTTTGCTGACCACCCCCCGGCCCTATGCAGGCCAGGCGACTGCCGCCGCCAATATCGCTATTGCCTCGGCGCAAAGCGGCACGCCCACCATTCTGGTTGATGCCGACTTGCGCACTCCCAGCCTGCACCAGCGCTTCGGTGTGGGAGAGCAGCCGGGCCTCTATGATCTGCTCCAGGCCGACCGCATTACTACCCAGCGCATCGATGCATGTCTAAGCAAGACCTTTGTGCCAGAACTGCGCCTGTTGAGCGTTGGCAAAGCACAGTCGTCGGCTCAGGAGATTAGCCTGCTCTTCTCCACACACCTGCGCGAGATCGTAAGCGGCCTGCGCTGCTATCTTGCGGAAACCGAGAGTCGTCCCGCCATGATCGTTTTTCACAGTACACCAGTGCTGGTCGGTATCGAGGCCAGTTGCATCGGCCCACTCGTCGAACAGACCTTCTTGCTGATCGTCGCGGGGCAGACCACACGCGCTCAAGCACGACAGGCCCACGAGCAATTACAGCGTGCTCACGCCCACCTCACCGGAGCCATTTTGCTCGACGTTTAGCTTAACACACAGGAACGAGGGATAAGAGGCCATGCAAGGTTCAAACGGCCAGGAGAACGACCCTTTACAGAATCCTACTGGCCGCTACCGCGCTGTTCTCAACGGCACAGGTAAGCATAGTGTACCGACGCGACCCCCCGGACTGCCACGCATTGAGCAGCCACCGGCGAGGCCGCGCGTCGGGCGGCCTCGCCGTCGGGAACCCTCGCCCCGGCAACGTCGCCGTAATTATCTGCTGCTGGGGGTTGCCTTTGTTGTCTGTGCCATTCTGGCCTTCGTCGTGAGCTACACCATCTATAATCTTGCGCAAGCTTTTACGCAGACCGCAGGAGCCAGCGCGACCAGCAACGGCTTCCTGGCGGCCCTCTCTGGGCCGCATCCTGACTACGCGCAGGCATATAGCTACCTGGGGCCAAATATCACCATTTATCCCGACGCCAAAGCCAACTTCGAGCGACAGGCCCAACAGGCCGATAGCTGCTTCGGCACCATCACCAGCTACAGCGAGGTGGCGAATAGCGCAGTCATGCAAAATAATAGTCTGAGCTACACGTACAATATTACACGCAGCAAAGCCCCTTCTAAACCTTATCAACTGCGCCTCACCCTGCAACAAGACCCGACCGATAGCAATACCTGGAAGATCATCGACTACGGCGGAAATCTGGGGCCACCCGACCAACCATGCTAATCCCCTTCGTAGGGGCGTGATGAATCACGCCCTGCTCGCCCGTCGAGCCGCGTTCGGGGCATGATGAATCACGCCCCTACGAAGGGGATTTCAGGTCGGCTAGGACGCGCGGGCCTGCTGCGCGAGAAACCGGTTGGCGAAATCGATAAAGAACCGCATAGCCTGGGGATTGCTCATGGCATCGGTGCTTCCGGCCTTCTCAATCGGCACACCCAGCAGCAATTTCTTGACAGGCACCTCCATTTTTTTGCCACTCAAAGTGCGCGGCACGTCGCTAATCGCAATGATATCGTCAGGTACATGATGCGGTGAAACGTTGGCCCGCAGGCTTTGCTTGATCTTCGTCTTGAGCGCGTCATCCAGCACTACACCGTCGCGCAACACCACAAACAGAGGCATATAATACTTGCCGCCGGGGAGTTCAACGCCCACGACCAGACTATCCAGCACCTCTGGCAGTCCCTCTACCACGCGATAAATCTCACTACTACCCATCCTGATGCCCATGCGGTTAATCGTCGAGTCCGAGCGGCCATAGATGATCGAGCTACCGTCAGGCAGTATCTTAATCCAGTCACCATGCCGCCAGACACCGGGATACATCTCGAAGTAACTGTCACGATAGCGTTTGCCGGTCGGATCATTCCAGAAGAAGAGCGGCATAGAGGGCATCGGCTCGGTAATGACCAGTTCTCCGACCTCGTTGATGATCGAATGGCCCTGCTCATCAAAAGCCTCTACTTTGGCACCCAGCGCACGACACTGAATCTCACCGGCATAAACGGGAGCCAGCACATTGCCACCGACGAAGCCGGAACAGACATCGGTGCCCCCACTCATCGAAGCCAGCCAGACATCGCGTTTGACATGCTCATAAATCCACTGGAAGCCCTCCGGCGGCAGCGGTGAGCCGGTCGAACCGATGGTTTTAAGCTTGCTGAAATCAAAATCTCGTCCAGGATCAATCTCAGCCTTCATGCATGAGGTAATGAAACCGGCACTGGTGCCAAAGAGCGTGATACCCGTTTCAGAGGCGAAACGCCAGAGCGTGTTAAGGTCGGGATGGCCAGGACTGCCATCATACATCATGACCGTCGCCCCGATTTGCAGGCCGCTAATCAGCAGATTCCACATCATCCAGCCGGTGGTGCTAAACCAGAAGAAGCGCTCACCACGTTTGAGATCGAGTTCAAACTCCAGCGCCTTCAGATGTTCCAACAAGATACCACCATGCCCTTGCACAATCGCTTTGGGGAGACCGGTAGTGCCAGAGGAGTAGAGTATCCAGAGGGGATGTGAGAAAGGCACCTGCTCAAAAATCAGTTCGGCCTCTGGATGGCTCAGCATCTCGGCCCAGGGCACGACATTGCTCAACCCTTCCATACTGGCCTGCTCAGACAGATACGGTACAAAAATAGTTTTCTGCAATGTGGGCAGCGCCTGCTGTATCTGCGCGACCAGTTCACGGCGATCAAAAGGTTTTCCGTTATACTGGTAGCCATCAACGGCGAACAGCACTTTCGGCTCAATCTGCTTGAAGCGGTCAATGACACTGCCGAAGCCAAAATCTGGCGCGCAACTTGACCAGATGGCACCGATGCTGGCAGTAGCCAGGAAGGCCATCAGGGTTTCGGGAATGTTGGGCATGTAGGAGACAACGCGATCGCCACGCTGCACCCCCAGCGCGCGCAGGCTGTAGGCCAGTGAGGCCACTTTTTGCCGTAATTCCTGCCAGGAAACGGTGCGTAACGGCACTCGTTCAGAGCGAAAAATAGCAGCGGGAGCATCGAGTGTGGCGTTTCTAAAGGCATGTTCAGCGTAGTTCAACTCGGCACCGGGGAACCAATCGGCACCGGGCATCTTGCGCTCCGGCAATACGGTCGTGTAGGGTTTTGAGGCTTTGATCTGAAAATAATCCCACAGCGAGGCCCAGAAGTCCTCAATCTGGGTGACAGACCATTGCCATAATTCGTCGCGGGTCTGAAACTTCAAGCCCCTATGCTGTGCGAGCCATTGCATATAGCGGACAACGTTGGCCTGTTGTTTGCGTGTTTCGGTGGGTTCCCAAAGCGGAACACCTTCGTGAAAAGAAGTCACCATTGCTCTCTCCCTCTACCTGGAACGGGGGGGTACTAACACATCCTATTGATGTTCAGTTTACTGCTCTTTCTTTATAGCACATGCACTCTTCCAGTGTCTATGTTTCAAACTGTATGCCAGCATGCACGCTCGCCCCGCGCATATGCCCTGTCTGGCAGATATGTTATACTTAGAAAAAGCATGTTGGAAGGTTGTGGTAGCTTCAACGTTGTATGGAATCTGCCACGAGGATTATACTTGTTTGATCACAACAGAACGAATCGTACCTGCAACCAGCGTGACCCGACCAAAACAGCAGCGATTACTGCTCCTGCTGCTATTCCTTTGTTTCTCTGAATGCCTGTACCTTCTGATCGTCGCGCTTTCGCCCCTGCCATCGCTCAGGCTTTTTCAGACGCCCATTGCCGCCGCCTATCCATGGACGCTTGTGCCGATGCAGGAATTGTTACGGTTCGTCGGCCCTTCTCTCACAGCGCTCTTGTGGCGGGGGAAGGTTTCTTCATGGCTGCTTCTGTTTGTCATCTGCGCTCTCTTTAGCCTCTATAGCATGCTAATCTACCTGCTCTGGCGTCCAATCCATGCGGCCAGGATGACTGCGCAAAGCCAACCACCGCTACAACGGCTCTATCAAGAGATGCTATCCTCACGCTGGTTGCTGCTTCTGCTAGTCGGTGTTCTCGTCTTTGGCATGACATTGCTCTTTCAACCTCGTCTGTTCTCTGACGACGTATTCACGTATATCTTCTCCGGGCGCATCCTGGTCATCTATGGAGCAGACCCGCTGAATACAGCACCTTACCAGTATGCCAGCGACCCGTACTTTCAGTGGGTACTCTCTGGCCGCACAGCACCTAACATTTATGGGCCGCTCTGGCTGTGTGTTAGCTCTTTGCTGGTCAGTTTGCGCACAGCACCCGCTCAGACACTGCTGCTTTTTAAAGGACTGGCGCTGCTGACACACCTGCTCAACAGTATCCTGGTCTGGGCCATCCTGAGCCGCATTGCGCCTGCGCGCCGCTTTCTGGGAACGCTACTCTATGCCTGGAATCCGCTGGCGGTCATCGAATTGAGCGGAAGCGGGCATAGCGAGGGACTACTATTACTGACCTTGCTCGTGACCGTCTGGCTGCTAGTACAGGGTTCGACGCTCTGGCATCGTCTCGGCGTCTGCCTGCTTTTCGGCCTTGCGATTAGCATCAACCTGATCGCAATGCTGGTTGCACCGCTCTACATCTGGTTTGACCTGCGCACACAGCAACACATGCGACGGATTATCTGGGGATGCATCTGGCGGGCCGCGATGACTCTGTTTCCTGCCGTCACTATCTTCTTTCCGTTCTGGCGGGGGGCCTCAACCTTCTTCGCCCTTACCTCTGCCATCGATATGGCCCACTTCATCCATTCGCCAGTCGGCGTTTTTGCCATCCCTCTACAACTGGCTTTTCTGGCTGTGGCCGATGCGCTGCACTTCCCTTCGTTCCTGCACCCCTTTCTCTCTGCCGACATCACGCTGCGAGCCACTGCGACGCTAATCTTTGTACTGATCTACGCGCATCTCTTCAGCCGCGTGAAGCGTGCCCCGACCACGCCGGTCGCACGGCATCACAGTTTACAGAATGATGCTGAAATGCACCTTGCGGGCTACGACATCCTACTCAGTAGCTGCGGCATAGCCGTCTTCTGGTACATGATACTTGTTTCGGGCTGGTTCTGGCCCTGGTACATGCTCTGGATTCTCTGGGCCATCGTGCTGGGCGGTCTGGATGCTTTCGCAGGCACCGTGTTAGTCTTATCGGGTACTTCTCTGCTACTCTATCCATTCCATCGGCTAGTGGGGGAACCGATAGCAACTTATGAACCAGCGCTCATCTTTGGTATTCCTCTGCTCTACCTGATCGTTGTGTGTAGGAGGCAGAGAAAGCGAGAAAGGATGCAGGCCACTTATGACAGAAGAAGTTAAACAACGAAAAATCGAACATGTGAATATTGCGTTGGGAGAAGATGTATCTGCTCCACAGCGCGCGAGCTGGAATGATATTCAATTTGTGCATCAAGCGCTACCAGAAGTTGATCTGGAGGCGATAGATACCAGCGTGACCTTTCTCGGCCATACCCTGCGCTATCCGATTTTCATCTCCTCGCTGACAGGCGGACACCCCGATGTAACCACTATCAACCGCAATTTAGCGCGCGCTGCCGAGCAGTATGGTGTGGCATTAGGCGTGGGCAGCCAGCGCGCGGCTCTTGTAGACCCGGAAGTCGCGGTAAGTTATGCCATTACACGCGAACACGCTCCTCATGCATTTCTCATCGCCAACATTGGCGTGCCACAGTTGATCCCCCAGGCCCGTCATGCAGCATTTACGATTGAGCAGGTACGACAGGCCATCTCGATGATTGGAGCGAACGCACTGGCATTACACATGAACAGTCTGCAAGAGGCAGCGCAGCCGGAGGGGGATCGCCGGGCGGTCGGTGAAGCGGCAGCGCTCAAGGAGATCACGCAGCAGGTTGCTGTGCCGGTGATTGCGAAGGAGACGGGGGCAGGCATCTGCCGGGAACAGGCGTTGCTGCTGCGCTCCTGCGGCGTCTCTGCTATCGATGTCGGTGGTGCCGGTGGCAGCAGCATGTCAGCCATGGAGGCGGCACGTTCTCGTTCACGGGGCGATGAACGCACCCTCACTATCGGTCTGCTCTACCGTGATTGGGGTATACCTACACCCATCTCTATCGTAGAAGCCTCTACCGCTCACCTGCCCCTCATCGCTACCGGCGGTGTGCGCAGTGGACTGGATATAGCGCGCGCTATCACGCTGGGCGCGAGCATCGTCGGCATGGCTTTCCCTTTCTTAAAGGCCGCCAGCGAAAGCTACGAAAGTGTCTGTGAACTGCTGGAGACGGTGATTGCACAATTGAAGGTTGCGATGCAGTTGACTGGAGCCGCCTCTATCAAACAATTACAGGAGGTCGATGTGGTGGTGACGGGTGCGAGCCGCGAATGGCTTACTCTGCGCGGCTTTGAGGAAGATTTGAAGGCGATGGCCCAACGGCGCTGGCGCAGGGATATTCACCGGTGGCATTCCTACATATAACCTGCATTGCGCCATTCATCGGGAGTATTAAGGTTTATAAATGAGCGCAACTCCGGGTCAATCAAACGGAGTTGCGCCTCTTCTACGTAGCGCACATGAGCCGTAGTGAGCAAGGAACGCAGATCGCGCCTGCCCTCACATAAGCGCTGCTCAATCACCGGTAAAAGTGCGGTGGGGTAAACGGCACATAAGACCTGCGGAATGCCAGCGACGACAGGGACGAGCAACTCGTCCTCACGCCATTGCTCCAGCAGAAATGCAATCATTGCAGGTTGCACGAAGGGCATATCGACCGCCGTCACCAGCGCATGCGTCGATGAAAGGGAGCATAGCCCGCTATAGACCCCCATGAGCGGGCCGACATCGGGCACCTGGTCTATCACGCAACGCACGTTGGATAGAAAGGCATAGAGCGCCATTTGTTGCTCATCGCGGGCAACCAGGACAACTTCTTGACAATGAGCCAGCAGCAGCGACGCCATGTGTTCTACCAGCGTCACCTGTGTCTGCTGTGGATTGCCGGGCAAGGGCAAGAGAGCCTTGTTCCTGCCCATGCGCCGACTCTGACCACCGGCTAGAATAATTGCGGTATGGTTGTTCGGCTTCATCTACCATCCCACAGGGCAAACCGCAAAGGGTGCTTGCCCCTACTATGCTGATGGGGGCATTTTAGCGCGAGGCAGCTTTCGCTTTGCGCTTGCTGCTCTTCGGAATGTACTGCTCACGCTTCTGCCAGGCGATGAAGTTGGCGCGTTCCTTCGGATACTTAGCCACGAGATACACCAGCCAGGTGATGCCCCAGGCCACCAGGCCAAGCAACCAGAGGTAGCGCCAGAAGCGCCAGGCGAAGAAGTAGGAATCCAGGAAGACACGCGCGAAAATCAGTGGCAAGCCAATGAAGCAGATGACCGCGAACCAGCCCAGATAGCGATCCAGCATGTACTTGATGAGCGGCTTATCTTTGACGAAACGCTTGCGCCCCTCAACAGAGTAGTAGAAAGCAATGAGCAGACCGGCGCAGCAAAAGATGAGCCAGGGCCACAGAAAATGGAACTTTTCCGGGCCACTCAGTCCTGCATTGGCTCCGGCAGTAGCGGGGTCGGTGAAGAGCCATTGATATAAGTTGAAATGCATGCAGTAACAACTCCCTTTTTCGCGTCTTTATAAGACTACACGGCACATGTTTCCGGTCAATGATAGCACGAATGGCTTACCACGTCCATACCTACTGCGTATTTTGCTTCTCTACCCATTGAGAGAACGCATGCCACGCCTCTTCAAGATTTTGCGCTGTGTTGATCTGTACCATCAGTTCTTCCAGCACATCCGGGTTTGTGATACGCTCCGCCTGCTGCTGTACTAAAGGCGTTAGCGGACGGAATCGTGTCTGCGTCATCCGCAGCAGCCAGCGGCGAGCCGTCTCTAACTGCCCTTCTTGCCGTCCTTCTTGCCGTCCTTCTTGTCGTCCTTCTTGTCGTCCTTTTTGCCATCCCTCTTGCCGTCCCTTTTCGTGACCCTCTTCGTGGGCAATGCGCCTGATTTCTCGAAAGATAGGAGTATCCTGTAATATATCGTACATGCTCTGAAACCTCCTGATAAGCCAGTCTAACTCGCTGCTCTGCTTACGCTCTAAGATTAAGGATGCAAAAGTAAAGCCTATCAGTTCCAAGGTATGCTTGTCTGCCTCGCTTACCATTGCATTCTGCTCAATCAGACGAAACATCCGCGTAATGGTTTCCCGACTCCTGCCGCCCTTTGTGAAGGGCAGCAAGGGCAATAGCGTGACCTCGCCAAGCTGGATGAGATCTTCAGATGTCCATTGACTTAATTCAACCACATGATACGGGAAGACCTGCTCTTCCTGCTTGCCCGCCACCGGCCACCTCGCTGGTGACGGTTTCATCGGCGTATCGTCCAGCAGATGAATAATGCAGGATACGACAGGTACCTTGTACTGCATCCGCGCAAGTATATTATACCGCAACAGACGCTCCGCCATCTGCGCATCATAATAGGTCTGGAACTCAATGTGCAGTAGAAATAATTGTCCATCCAATTCGATGAGAAACAGCCCATCCATCTCTAAGGTTTCTTGTTTCAGCAGAGGGGAAAGGCTCTCAATAAAACGAGCCTGCGGAAGAATGAAGCGCACGAAAGCGGCAGGATTGGAGAAGATCAATTTTTTGATGGTATCGTCCCACGGTGTTGCCATGACCAGGCCTCCTTACCACGTTATATGAGGGCAGTATAGCATATAGAAGACATAAAATATAGAGGTAATATATTAATTAGGAAAAACTGAGTAGATATACAGACAACAATAACAAAACTGTACTCAAGAAATTGAGTACAGTTTTGCATTATCCATTATAT
>DAOTVZ010000234.1:0-36978 GCA_034436045.1 Ktedonobacteraceae bacterium
AATCACGCCTTTATAATATTGATCATATTAAATACAATTACTCTTTAGCTTCAGATATTTCTTCTGCTGGTTGCTGCGCCAGTACTACCCAGATACAAAACATCACTACTGCCAGCACGATCACATATGGCAACAGTGACCAGAGACCCACATATTGCGCAAGGTTGCCTGCCAGCCAGGGGAAGAGAGCTGCACCCATGCTACCCAGACTGGCAAGAAAGCCGATAGCGGTAGGTACTATACGCGAGGAAACCAGCGTAGGCATCAATGCGATAGTCGTGGGGAAGATTGGTCCCAGACTAAAGCCAGTCAGAAAGAGGCCAAAGGCGGTAACAAAGGGAATTGGCACCAGCCAGACCAGCAACAGCCCTACTATCACACTCACCAGACACAACTGTATCATGCGTTTATTGCCAATCCTGACAGCCACATGCCCCAACAGCAAGCGACCGAATGATAGCCCTAACCAGTAGCCACTGACGATCCAGCCAGAAGGCAAGGAGGCCATATGCCGCGATTCAGTGAGAAAGCTGTAGCTCCAACTGCCCACTGTGACCTCCGAACCAACATAAATCAACAAGAAGCCCGCAGCAAGCCAGACTACGTAGCGTTTCAGCGTCATGGACAAGAGATTTTCTTTCTTGTTGCTGGTTAGCTTTCCACTGCCAGTCCAGATCGCAGCACGGGCCAGCGCCTTGCTGGTGCGTTCTTTAAAAAAGATGCCCAGAGCAAGCAAAGCTGTGAGGCTAAAGCAGAGCCACACAATATAGACGCTATGCCATCCCCATTGCAGAGCCAGCACCGCCGAAGCAACGACAGGCCCAAGCCAGGCACCCGCTCCATAGAAGAAGTGCAGATAGTTAAGCCTCGTTGTGTTGTTGGGCAACTCCGCTACATAGGAGTTTAAACCGGCATCCAGCAAAGCATTTCCCAGGCCGATGAAAGCAAAGGCCAGCAGAGCAACCAGAAAAGGGGGCATGAGTATCAACGCTCCCGCTCCACAACTAAAGATGAACGCACCAACCATGAGCGCATACTGTTTGCCTAGCCTATCGATCAACAGGCCATTGTTGAAAGAGGCAACAAAATATCCGGCGGTGCCACAGAGAAATAAGAAGCTGATACTGGCCTTATCGACATGATAATAGCTCTGCAAATTGGGCAATAATACGCCCACTGCTCCATCGTTTCCGCCAATCATGATAAAGATGAAAAATGCCAGGAAAAGGTGCAAACGTAAGGATTGCGGCTTCGGAGGCTTTAATTGTTTGGATGCTATCATAATACGTTCTTTCAGCATACCCAGAAACATGGGTGATCCTGGTGGGGATGGAGCAATAGCTATCAGGGTATAATTTATCACGCCCCGACGAGAGTAGCCGCTTCGATGGCCAGCCGCGTGACTTGCGTCAGACCATCGCCGAGTAGCGAGACGCGCATATATTCCTCAGTAGTATGCACGCGGTCACTGTGCGTCACCCCAATGCAGACGGCGGGAATATTCAGGCTAATAGGAATATTGGCATCAGTGCTTGAGGCGTAAAAGGAAGGTTCATAGCCGAGCCAGCGTAATATTTCCGCAGCACGTTGTACCAGTGGATCGGTTCGCTCCCGCTTGCCCGCCGGGCGCTCGCCCAGTACCTCTATTTCCGCCTTCAAACCTGTACCCACCTTGCGCTCGACAATGCTTCTGACCTGTTCCGCCAGTTTATCGAGGGTCGCAACATCCACCGAACGCATATCTAGCAATGCAGAAGCTCTGGCGGCAATCGTGTTGATAGAAGTGCCTCCTTCGATAATACCGACATTATAAGTCGTCTTGGGATTCTGCGGCACCTGAATATCAGCAATAGCGGCGATAATACGCCCCAGACCATGAATAGCGCTCGGTTGCCCAAAAGAACCGAAAGCATGCCCCCCCGGCCCACTCACCGTAATGCGCCAGCGTTTCGAGCCGACCGCCTCGGTGACAATCGCACCCAGGCGACCATCGATAGCTAGCACCGCTCCCAGGTGTGGACGATAGCGCTCGACAGCAGCTCGCGCGCCACGCAAGTTGCCCAGTCCTTCCTCGCCAACATTCGCCACTGCGACAATATCGGCCTCAGTCTCTATCTGTAGCTCATCCAGTAGACCCACTAGATGTAGCATGGTGGCAACGCTGACACTATTATCACTAATGCCGGGGCCGCGCAGAAAATCTCCATCACGCCGCACATGTAGTGGCGTCCCCACCGGAAAGACGGTATCCAGGTGCGCCAATAACATCACCACCGGTCTCTCCGGCCTGTTACCGCGCCGCACATAGACATTGCCAACTGCATCAATCTCTGGTATATAACCACGTTCGCGCCAGAGCGTGGCGACAAATTGCCCCCGCTCCCGCTCTTCACCCGTCGGTGCTGGCACCTCACAGATACGAGTTGCTAACGCTGCGATCTCTTCTATTTTCGTGTGGGCCACCGAACGCAAGTGCTCCCAATCCCCTGCTGATCCTGACATAGACGCTCCTCATTTTAAAGAATAATTTTTCGTTGTTCTTAGTATATCGCAGAGAGACACTGCAAAGAAAGCACAAACACCCAAAGACAACCACACAGACCCTGTAGATAAACAGCAACCCGATATGATATAGTACATAATCACAGGTTCTCTTTATCCTGCTCCCTACCTTCTCAGATGCAGAGATGAAGAGACAGCCAGACTATTATTTCGCATGTCAGGGCGTAGTGCAACTCTGCATTGCGCTACTTTCTCTATAAATAGGTGAAATGCATGACACAAGGGCGCACAAGCAGTATCTACCTCGGACTCTTACTCCATAACCACCAGCCCGTCGGGAACTTTCCCTGGGTCTTTCAGCAGGTTTACGAAGAGGCCTACCTGCCAATGATTAGCGCTCTGGAGCGCCACCCGGCAGTGCGTCTCTCTTTGCACTACACCGGGTCCCTACTGGATTGGTTCTCGGAAACCCACCCTGAATTTCTAGCGCGCATCGCCGCTCTCGTCAAACGTAATCAGGTTGAGATGGTCAGCGGCGGCTATTATGAACCCATTCTTCCCTCTATCCCAGATACCGATAAAATTGTCCAGATACGCCGCCTGACCGAGCGTATTCACCGCGACTTCGGCGTCACACCCACCGGTATGTGGATCGCAGAGCGCGTCTGGGAACCCAACCTGCCGCGTTTTCTGCGCGAAGCAGGCATCGAATGGACGATCCTCGACGACGTGCATTTCAAAAATATCGGCCTCGAAGATCACGACCTGTACGGCTACTACGCAACCGAAGATCAGAGCAGCGTCCTCAAAGTCTATGCCACCAGTAAGGCTTTGCGCTACACCATCCCCTGGCGACCAGTCGGCGAAACTATTGAGACACTACGCTCCCTGGCCACTCTCGACGGCAGTCGCATCATTGTTATGGGCGACGACGGCGAGAAGTTCGGTAGTTGGCCGGAGACAGGGCCGTATTGCTGGGGCCACGATGGGCAGTCAGGATGGGTTGAGGAATTCTTTACTGCGTTAGAGCAGAACAAAGAATGGCTGCATACTATCCCGCTCGGCGAATACGCGCGCCAGTATCCGGCGCTGGGTCGCGCCTATATCCCCACCTCCTCATATATCGAGATGACCGAGTGGGCTTTACCCCCACAGAAATCCTATATCTTCGGCAAACTATTACATCAATTGGAGCATGATAAGCAGGATACCATCCTACAATTCATGCGCGGCGGCTTCTGGCGCAATTTCCTGGTGCGCTATCCAGAAATCAATAATCAACACAAGAAAATGCTGCGCGTCCATGACAATCTTTACAGCAACGGCCTCGATAGTCATGGCCTGACCCACCTGCTTAAAGCGCAGGCCAACGATACCTACTGGCATGGCCTCTTCGGCGGCATTTACATGGGCCATGTGCGCTCCGCCATCTATCACCATCTCATCAAAGCCGAGAATATTGCCGACCGCCAGCAGTATGGAGACGCGCACTGGCAACGCTACGAGTTCACCGACTTCGACCGCGATACGCGCAACGAACTCATTATCGAGAGCGATCAGCAAAACCTCTATATTGATACACTACACGGCGGCAGCATCTTCGAGTGGGATATGCGACGTAGTGCCCATAATCTCACTTGCGTCATGACGCGCCGCCAGGAGAGCTACCATCAAACCTTGCGCGAATACGAACAGGAGCGACGACGCGCAGCCTCATCACAGCAAATCAGCGCGCACGGCAGCAGCGAGCCTGGTTCACCCCACACCACTGTACGCACCAAAGAGCCAGACCTCGACCGCTACCTGGTGCTGGATCGCTATCGCCGTAACAGCCTGATCGACCATTTCCTGCCAGCCGGTCTGACGCTGGAGAACTTCGCCCAGGTTCGCTTTGAAGAACAGGGCAACTTTGTTGAGCAGCCCTACGAATGCCACGTCCAGCAAAATACCACTGGCCTCACCATCACCCTGGCTCGTAACGGTCAGGTACGCCGCGCCGGAGCCTTGAGTCCTCTGCCCGTGCAGCTCACCAAAACACTCTTCCTCCCGCGTGGAGAGGAACGGTTGCTCGTTCGCTATCGCATCGAGAACCAGGGACAAACGCGCTTACAGACCACTTTCGCCAGTGAATGGAATATGCACTTGCTCGGCGGTGGCCACAACGACCAGGCTTATTATAAAATCAGTGGCCATACCCCGGAGCATAGCTACTTTGATACCACCGGTGAGGCAGCCGAAGTACGAGCATTCCATGTTGGCAACACATGGATTCGTCAAGATATGAGCTTTACACTCAGCAAACCAGCCACGCTCTGGCGCTTCTCTATCGAGACAGTCACAGGTTCCGAAGCCGGTTTCGAGCGTAATCACCAGGGTAGTTGTTTCGTAATGTGCTGGCCTCTGCTGATAGAAGCAGGCCAGAGCTGGCAGGTGGACATCGACTGCCAGGGCTGTGATACAGAAAACACCATAGGCTCGGTGTAGGAACCGGTTCACCGCTTCTGTGGACCCTCCCAAGCAGATCAATATGCACCAACGAGCACGAACAAAAGAACGCGGTGAATCAGCCATTACACCAGAATTTCACCCTTCTCATGGAAAGGAGTGCCTGAGCATGACAAAACGGGTGCTGGCATTACAACACGTCTGGGAGAACCCCGTAGGATTAGTGGGAACACTTTTGCAGGAATACGGGATCGATTTCGATATCGTCAATGTGGAGCAGGAACGTCTTCCTGACCCGGCTCGTTATGCTGCCATTGTCGCCTTTGGTGGCTCACAGCATGTCTATGAAGACGAACGATACCCTTACTTCACAGAGGAGAAAGCCTTCTTGCGCCAGGTAATTGCATGCGAAATTCCCTACCTGGGCATTTGCCTGGGTGGACAACTGCTCGCCAGCGCATTAGGAGCCGCCGTCAGACGGCATCACAGCAGCGAGATTGGCTTCTTCGACATCCCTCTCACACCAGAGGGCCTCCGTGATCCACTCTATACAGACCTCCCTGGCTATCAGAAAGTTTTTCACTGGCATGAGGACGTCTTCGAACTTCCCACTGGAGCCGTGCACCTCGCCACCAATGCGCATACCCCCAACCAGGCATTCCGCTTTGGCTCACGCGCTTACGGGCTGCAATATCACATCGAACTAACCCCCTCCATGCTCAATACCTGGCTCCATCACCCAGCCTTCCAAAAAGAGCTTATTGACACTCTGGGCATTGACGCATATACTAGCCTTGAACAGAGTATAGATCAGCATTATCCAATCTATCAATCTCATACTCGCACCATGTTTACCAACTTTTTACGCCTGGGGAGGATTATTTAAATGATTTTGTGCAAAGAAATACCTTTCTGCACAAAACACTTCCCTTTTGATTGTGTTTTCTGCTATACTTGCACTCATAACCTATCCTACAGGCCTGCTGAGTGCATACATGGTCTCTATATGTTTTATTCTATACCGAAAGGCAGCATTCGACGAAGATGCCGCAGCATTTAACAAAACGCAAACGCAAAATACATACAACTCTGCATCATCGTGTAGCTGAACTAACACCATTTACGTTCTCTTACTATACCATCGCCTGCGAACGGCACCCTGAGCGCAACGAGGATAGTCTGCTCATTGATGCTACTGGCGGCCTGGTCGCCGTCTTTGATGGCGTTGGAGGTAGCGCCGCCGGTGAAATAGCTTCACGCACCGCTGCCCGTGCCGCCCGCCAACACTGGCGGCACCAACTATCCCAAATCCAGCGTGGCCGTAAACGTTACTCCGTACTTGAGTACAATGAAAACTTGAACCTTCATCAGACGCTTGAACATCTCATCCAGGAAGCCGACGAACTGGTACGCACCGAAGGTGCCCTTAAGGCCGGTACCGACGATCTCGCCACCACCGTAGCAATGGCCGCGCTCTATCATCACCCCAATAACCACACCTATCAGTTGGTTCACGCCCATGTCGGCGACAGCCGCATCTACCTGCTACGCGAGGGCGAGTCACTCCAACGCCTGACCAATGACGATGGCCTGCTGGCAAAATTGGTCGAAAATCAGATGCTTGCCGAACAGGATGCCCTCCATATCGACCAGGCCATGACAGCAGAAGAACTAAGCGAGACAGAATTTACCTACTTCCGCCACCGAGGTGGCATCACACAGGCGCTGGGTGGTCCCCTGGCACCCGTTATTCACATTGATGAAACAACTATCGCCCCAGGTGATCGCGTTCTCTTATGTACCGATGGCATTCACGATAATCTCACTGATGCTGAAATTGAGGATATTCTACGCAACGTTCCTCGTACTACTGCCGCACGCATCCTGGTAGAATGCTCCCTGGCCCGCTCCCATCAAGATCGCAGCATGACCATCCGTGCCAAACCCGACGATATGAGCGCTATCGTGCTTACCTGCCGCTTCTAAATCCGTAACAATTCTGTAATGGGCATGGGCGATCTGCCTTCCTGGTCGCCCGCTTCGCTCTTCGCATTCATCCTTTATCTCCCTCCCCTTATCTGAAAGTACTAATCCCATCCACATTGCGCGCAGTTCCTCCGATAACATGTTACTTTTTTTAGAGTAGGCAAGTGGTTAGAGTAGGCAAACAGATAGATTTATTTTTAGAAGGAGATATCCTGTCGTGAAACGCTACTGGTATCTGCTCAGTATACTAATATTTGTCCTGGTATCATTGAGCGCCTGTGCCCCGCAAACAGCGCGGGAAGCCGCCTCACATTCTTCACTCCTTACCAACGTCATCCATATTGCGCAGACACCAGACCCTACACCCCTTATCACTCAGGTTGAACGGCAGAACCCGAAACCTACCTCAACCGTCAGCGCGCTCCCACCAGTACCAACTGCTATCCCCTCTACCGGGGCCGGTACCGCTCCCTACGGCCCGCCGCCCCCCATCACTGCTGAAGAGATACAACTGACGCAACAACTTTTCGCTCTGATTAATAGTGACCGCGCGAAACTGGGCCTCTATCCCTTCGCCTGGAACAATACGCTGGCCGGGGGCGCACGCCTGCATAGCTGGAATATGATCCACTGCGGCTTCAGCCATACTTGCCCCAACGGCGAGAACCAGTGTCAGCGCATCGCCGACGAGGGTTTCGCAGGCTACACCGATTGTGGCGAAAACATCGGCGAGGCCGGCCCTTATCCAACGCCCTGGGGCGGGGTCTACAACATACAAGAAAGCATGATGAACGAACCGCCAACCGGCTGGCATCGCATTCACCTGACCAGTACCACACTCCACCGCATCGGCATCGGCATTGTGATCGATGCTAACGGCTGGATATGGTTCACCGAAGATATGGTTAGCTAGCAATCCGGCAAATTTACTGACCAAAGCAAACTATTGTACCCTCCAGCTCTATTGCCCACCTTCAATCTGCTCTCATCCTAAAACCGCGTTGCTCGTCAGCAGCATGTTAAGAGGATTTAATATCACTCACTTTCGAGCGAGTAGAGGCATCAAATAAACTCATCAGTACTTTTATGCTAGTCCCCCACCAGAAGCAGTGTTTTCCTGATATATCTACTGTATACTTTACCCTGGTATTTACAAGAGGCAGAAATCCACTAAAGCAGAAGGAGCTATAGTATGAGCCGACCCATTATTGCAAGGCAACCTCGCAGCGCATTACCTCTCCCCTCAGAAGAGTATGTGCGCAAAGCGCTCCCACAGAGCCTGGGCACCTTCGACATGACGATGATATTCCTCATGGTACTCTTTTTTATCAATATTCCCGTTGAGATGGTTGGGGCCGGAGGGGGGGCATTTATTTATTGGATCATTGGAGTTCTCGTGTTCTTCCTCCCTTGCCTCATTGCTACGGCACAACTCGGACACATATTTTTTCATGAAGGTTCTCTCTACAATTGGACATACAAAGCGCTGGGCAGTTTCTGGAGTTTCTTTGTGGGCCTCTCATTCTGGGTATCCGGCATCCTGGGAATGGTAGGTAGCGCCGGTATTGCTGTCTCGTTTCTCCAGGGACTCAATGGTACCTGGCTGGCCGAATCCCGCGCGCAAGGCGTTTTCATCGTGTTCATCTTGATCTTCTCTGCCATTCTAGCCATGCAGCGCTTTCGGGTATTGCAATACATAGTAAATATCGTCACGCTCCTGATGCTCTTCCTGATCGCTTTGCTAGGATTAGGAGCACTCATCTGGCTTGTGAGTGGACATCATGCCGCTACAAACTTCACTCATAGCAGTGGCCTCACTCTTCAGCCAAACAGCTATGTCCTCTTTAGCACCGTCATTCTCGCGTTTCTGGGAGCAAGTGTGCCAATGACGTTGGGAGGCGAAGTCGCTGACCGTAAAGCAATTACAGGCCACCTCTTTCGCGGGGGAGTATTGGTGCTGGCCGGTTATTTGCTCGTCACCTTCGCCTTACTCGTAGTTGTAGGTCCCCAGGCCGCCTCTGGTGGGCCTTTCGTGATTATTCGTACCATTGACCTCGTATTTGGAAAGTCCATCGGCTCATTGGCCGCCGTCTGTGTGATCGCTTTCTTTCTCGTACTCACGGCACTCTTCAACAGCATCTTTGCACGTCTCCTGTTTGTTGGTGCACTAGACCGCCGTTTGCCACTCTACCTGGGTAAGCTGGACGAAAACCGTATCCCTCTTGGCGCTCTTGTCTCACAGACGACTGTTGCCGTGCTGTTCGCCACAGTGGTCTTTCTGCTACCCTATCTGATCTCTCTTGGCAACCCCATTAACCTGACTAACGAACTCTTCACCTTAACACTGTACGCTCACAGCATGATCTGGGCGATTTCCAGTGTGTTCCTGTTCATCGATCTGCTTGTACTCTATGTTCGGGATCGGAAGACATTCCAGTCCCGACGCATCTTTCCCATGCCACTCCTGTGGGGCAGCATGATTGTGGCTCCTGTTGCCAGCATCCTCGCCATCGTTGCCACTCTCCTGTACTCGCCGATCCCGCAGTTGATCCCCACAGAATTGTGGGGGGGCATCGTTGGCGCTCTCACAGTAGGATGGTTAGTCATCGCTGCCGTTGTAAGTATGTTTGCCAGTGGTCAGGCAGCCTGGGAGGATTTGAGTGTGGCAGATAATAAGCTTCCCTAGTAACTATCAGGGTTGTTTATTGAATTTAAAAGGAGGGTTTCTTCTATGATCTCTGAGACCATTCCCATCCCAGGAGAACATGGCGTTGAGCCATATGGAATTGAACGCATTTTGCCTGGCATGCGTACCCATGTGCGCATCTTCGATAATTTCACAATCTGGTTCTCGGCCAACATGGTCATCTCCACCGTGGCTCTCGGTGCCCTGGCCATCCCCGTCTTTGGCCTGGGATTCTGGGATAGTGTGATTGCCATTATCCTCTTCAACGCGCTCGGCGCTCTGCCAGTGGCCTTCCTCTCAACCCTCGGTCCCAAACTGGGCTTGCGCCAGATGACTATCTCGCGCTTCTCCTTCGGCTGGAGCGGTGCCATCATCATGGCTATTTTTAATGTCGTGGCCTGTACTGGCTGGTCAGCCGTTAATGCAATTATTGGTGGCCAGTTGGTAGCCGCTGTGAGCGGGGGAACAATTGCACGTCCGATAGCTATTCTCGTCATCGCCATCGTCACTACCATACTTGCTATCTACGGTTATCAGCACATCCATCGCTATGCACGCTACGCCTGGATCCCAGCGGTGATCAGCTTTGTATTTCTGACGGTGGTCACAGTACCCAAAATATCCATCCCTCCTACACCCGCCTTGAGCATTGCTGAGATAGCCTCCTTCGTATCCTTCGGCGGTGCAGTCTATGGCTTCTCTACCGGCTGGTCATCTTACGCTGCTGACTACAACGCCTATCAGCCGGAATCGACGCCTGCCAACCGCGTGTTCTGGTTGACCTTCCTGGGAATAGCTATTCCCTGTATCGTGTTGGAGATCTTCGGCATGGCCCTGACCACCGCTTTCAAGCAGAGCGGCGGCGATCTCCTGGCTGCCGCTGCTCAACCGCTCGGCGGCTTCGGCAGTTTCCTTCTCATTATCCTGGCCCTGGGCATTATTACCAACAATAT
The DNA here is from genome assembly GCA_034436045.1 of Ktedonobacteraceae bacterium. Taxonomy (GTDB): domain Bacteria; phylum Chloroflexota; class Ktedonobacteria; order Ktedonobacterales; family Ktedonobacteraceae; genus H111-94. The sequence continues at coordinate 10,573 of DAOTVZ010000234.1, forward strand.
TCCCAATGCCTACAGTCTCGGCCTCTCGATGCAAGTGCTGGGCAAGAGTTTCCAGCGCGTCAGTCGTGTGACCTGGACGCTATACGGCGCACTCTTTTACATGCTTATCGCCATCCCGGCGGTTTCTGACTTCAACAACACACTCAGCAACTTCTTGTTAATCATTGCCTACTGGCTTGGCCCCTGGTGCATCATCTTGATCCTGGAACACTTCGTATTCCGGCATGGTAAGTATAACGTGGAAGACTGGGACAAGCCGGAGAAATTGCCCATCGGTTGGGCCGCTCTGATTGCAATGGGATGTGGTCTGCTCGGCGTCTATCTCGGCGCAGCACAGGTACTCTTTGTTGGCCCCCTTGCCCGCCTCATCAATCCCCCCTATGGTATGGACATCGGCTTTGAGCTGGGCCTTATCTTCGCCGGCCTCGCCTATCTCCTCTTGCGACCAATTGAGCGCGCTCGGACAGGCCGCTAACCTGATCGCGTCTGGCTCATCGCTATTCAGAATGATGGAGCGATGAGCCAGACGCGATCAGGCAATTTGACACGACACGAGTTACACAACGAGAGGGCTACAAGCTGGATTTTGAAACCTTCTTTTCATACAATGCCGCTCTCCATATCTTCTCCTGTACAACTCCTCGCGCCGTAAAACCATTGCGCTCATAATACGCGCATAACGCAGGATTATCCGCCATACAATCCAGGCGTAGATAGCCCTTGCCTGCCGCAGCAACTTGCTCTTCCGCCCAACGTAACAAGACGTGACCTAGCCCCGCATAGGAACGACGCACTGCCAGACTATGCACATAACCAGCATTTTGCAAATCCGTCTCACCCACCTCGCTCCATAATTGCCCATCCCAACCGTTGAGCCAACGCAACGTAATCGTACCAGCGGGTCGATCATTCCACAACGCCAGATAGACCATACCTTTCTCCACCATCGCACATAGCGCTTTGTAACGCACACAGCGAAAATCGCCGGGTTGCCACTGATCGATGCCCCTGGCAGTCATCCAGAGTGCCGCTTCCTCCAAAATATCCACGACTATATCCAGATCGGACAACGTTGCCTGCACCATACACAACGTTTCGGGTAATGCCTTCACCAATGTCACCGCTCTTTCCTGAGGAGTTTATCGCTCCGTACACACCATAGCCATTGTATCTATTAGCTACGTTCCGCGTCAACCAGTACTCCCTCCTTAAAGGTTGGCTCTCTATCCTTGCGGGGGAAATCGGTGTAGGGGCGTCATTCATGACGCCCTGGCAGCCCGTTGATCTGCGCACGGGCGTCATGAATGACGCCCCTACACCGACCACCAACATCCCCCTAAAGGATAGAGAGCCTAAAGGTTCAGCATATTGACAAATAGGTAACTATCATTCATTATTAGCCTCAACAGAGACTAAGCAATCAGCCTTACGGATAGTGGGTGATGCTGGTGTCTCAGACAAGGAACTACGCTTCCATTGACGCTATAGAACGTCTTTTGTAAATTCACCGCATTATCAGATGCATTAATCTGAAGAGATACATTATGCCGACAACAACAGCATAGTGCGAGGTGCCATGAAATGCAGCGTGCAGAGTCATTTCGACTTTCGTTTTCAACTGAACATCCTATCGCCACTCTCAATCCGTTGAGGATGATCTTACAACACATTCTTGCCAACCCGGCTCTCCATTCACCCAAAATTCAGGCGTACCTGAACATGCGCACAATCTACTTGATCGACACTCACCAGCAACGCGCCACCTATCTGGCTCAACTACTTACTACACTGGGTTTTCACCCTCTGGTAACCTCCACCCCGTTAGAAGCTTACACACTCTATCTGCAAGGCTTCACCGTGCCTTTTACGCTGCTGGTCGGTCAGGAAGACACCTCGCAACGCTTCTTTTTGCAGCGCCTCAGCCAGCATATGCAACAAAAATATCATTACGAAATACCGATTATCTATCTGCAAACCGTCGCTCCCGCCCCCTCCACACCACAACATGCCTCACCCGCGCTTCCCCTTGCTCCATCACAACCTACAATACCGTCACCATCAACAGCTCCACTACCAGCTCCCACGAGAACTGCCCACCTCGTCCCTAAGCCTCACACGCTTCCCTTGTTACCACCAGCACCTGTCGAGAATCAGGCTCCCATACCGGAAACGTCGCTCCAGGAAACTACCACGGAAGCAGAGAGCCGCGAAAAGGAACATCTCTCGCTGACCAGCCAGAATCTGGGTCGCTATCAGATTATCGCTCCTCTTGGCCACAATGAACACAGTAATGTCTACCAGACCTATGACCGCCTGCGCGAAAGCAACATCGCCATCAAGGCGTTACCAATGAACAGCGCCTTGCCGCAAGACATCCATGACACGCGTGAGGAAGAATATAATCGTTTCCAGCATGAAAAAGATATCTTGAGCCACCTGAAACATCCTCACATCGTACCGGTGCTTAACAGCGGCAAATCATACATTAGCGGCATTCCATTCATCTACAAAACAATGCCCTATTACGCGGACGGCTCTCTGGCTAACTGGCTCTATCAGCGCCGGGGCATGATCTTCCCCCCTCAAGATGTGCTGCACATCATTGCCCAACTCGGAGACGCACTGCAATATGCCCACGCCCATGATGTACTCTATCAAAATTTCAAGTTCACTAACATACTGATCAGCAAAAGCGCCAAAAATTTGCGTGGCCTGCACGTCTTGTTGAGCGACTTCACCATCGACCTCACACAGTCCACGCTACCCAATAACAAGGATTCTTTTCCATATGCCGCTCCTGAACGCTGGCAGGAACAGGTCTTTCCGGCCTCAGACCAGTATGGTCTGGCCGCTATGGCCTACGAACTCTTAGCCGGACGCCCACTTTTCCAGGGTCAATCAGCCACCATTATCAAACAACTACACCTGAGCATGACTCCCCCGGCTCCCAGCTCATTTAACCCCTCCGTCTCCTCAACCCTTGATCGCGTGCTCTTACGGGCCTTAGCCAAACATCCAGCAGAACGCTTTCCATCTGTTAGCGCCTTCGTCACAGCTTTTCAGCAGAGTTGCTAGTGCAAACAACCCGACTGCCATTGCTTTACTATTTTACAACAACTGAATAGGCTTTCCGAGGGAAATAAGAGAAAATGAGAAGGAAAAGTATCAGGCCGTGGGCGAGCGTGTGGCGGGCCTGATGCGTCTTGTAGTATCAGGCCCGCCACACGCTCGCTGGTTCCCGCATAAATTTATTGGAATCTTTACATTCCACCTTCATCTTCACGCAGCAGTGCCTCAAATTGAGCGCGGTCAATCTGCTCGCAATCCAGTAATACCTCGGCCAGACGGTCAAGCTGGTGGCGATGTTCCGTCAGAATCGCACGCGCCTTCACACGCCCCTCCTCAAGGATGGCCCGCACCTCGGCGTCAATCAGTGCATTCAGCGAACTGCCATTGAGCGGAGAAGCAGCAGCAGCGGCCATTGCAAAGGCATCGTAACGTGCTACAGCGCGTTGCTCGTTATACACGGGGCGTCCATCGACATCAAAGGCCAGCGTAGCTCTCGTCACTGGCATCGCATCAGGCTCAAAACGGCGCATGTTCAGGCTGAAGTCGTTCTCTCCCGCCTTAAAGTCGGCAAAAACGACACCAAGCCGCTCGCTCATGCCCCAACGTGTCACCATGCGACGCGCCAGATCGGTAACCACCTGAAGATCATTTTCCGCCCCCGTCGTAACATTCTTCGCCCCAAAAACCAGCTCCTCCGCAACACGTCCTCCAAGCCCGACAGCGATGCGTGCCATTAATGTCTCCCGGCTATAGTTATAGCGATCCTCTTCCGCCACAAACTGCGTGACACCCAGACTCTGACCACGAGGTAAAATAGTCACGCGATTGACAGTATCAGCCTCCGGCTGATAATACGCGACCAGCGCATGACCGCCTTCATGCACCGCGATAATACGCCGATCCTGCTCACTCATCACAAGCGGGCGAACAGCCCCCAACTGCACGCGCGCCAGCGCCTCCTCAAAACATTGCATGGTGATGCCAGGCAGATCCTGACGCGCCGCCATCAACGCCGCCTCATTAACGAGATTCGCCAGGTCAGCCCCGCTCATACCGGTCGTCTGACGCGCCAGACGTTCCAGATCTACCTCCTCATGCAGCGGCGTCTTGCGCGTATGCACGCGCAGAATAGCCTCCCGCCCGACCCGATCAGGCAAGGAGACCATGATGCGACGATCAAAGCGGCCCGGACGCAGCAGTGCCTTATCGAGAATATCCGCACGATTCGTCGCCGCCATCACCACGACCGCTTGCCGCTCGTCGAAGCCATCCAGTTCCACCAACAACTGGTTCAACGTCTGCTCACGCTCATCATTGCCATTGATGCGCAGCGAGCGTTTGCGCCCAACAGCATCAATCTCGTCAATAAAAATCACGCTGGGCGATGCCTGTCGCGCTTGATTGAAGAGATCACGCACACGGCTAGCGCCCACGCCAACGAACATCTCCACAAACTCTGAGGCGCTTATGCTGAAGAAAGGCACACCAGCTTCACCAGCAACTGCACGTGCCAACAGCGTCTTGCCGGTTCCTGGCGGCCCTATCAACAACGCACCACGCGGAATACGCGCACCAAGCCGATTAAATTGCTCAGGACTGCGCAAGAAACGCACAATCTCTTCCAGTTCCGAACGCACCTCATCAATCCCCGCCACGTCGGCAAACGTTACCGGTGGCACAATGCTCACTCGCGCCGCAACAGGTTTGACTGGCATCACCCCATTACCTGTTAAACGCGCCTTTTCGGCATCGGTACGTGCATTTGATTGGGCATTGCCTTGTTGATTATTCTGCTTCTGTGTGCCATTGCTTTCTTTGATGCGCTCAAATCTTCGCGCCCGATTCTTACCAATCTGAGTAATACGATCATCTATTGAACGTACAAAGCGATTGCCATTGTTCATATAAAAGAAGCTAATCAGCAGTAGCACCAGCAAAACAATCGGTGCAAAGCGCCAGATGAGAGTAAGCCATAGACTGGGCTGGGCTACGGGAAGTGTCGTCGTGGTGATATGCCTGGCTATTAGCAATGACATTAACTGTTCAGCACCTTCGGGCGGTGCCTGGGTATAAATAGCCTGGTCGGGATTCACCGTCTGCTGTGACTGACCAATCCACGAAGAATTACTCGCACTTATCAGATGTGTCCACGCGATATATTGTGCCGTTCCTTGCTCAGCAGTCGCGGTTGCTTGAGCGTTAGCATTGGCGCGCACTGCCTGTGTGCTTTGAGAGCTTCCATTCAAAGGCTTCGCCAGGAAGCCATTAATCTGATTACCTTGTACGGTCACGGCAACGACATTGCCCATCTCAACTTGTTGTAAGAAAGCGCTGTAACTCACTACCGTGACACCAGGCGGTGCCGTCGTTGAGGAAGGTGCCCGTAACTCACTTGCCAACCCAAACAGCAAGATAACGACCAGTGATACCAGTACACCGGTCAGCATATTTCGTTTGTGCTTTCTGATCCACTGCCAGATCTCAGTCATGTTCTTTCTGTACGTTTGTCGCCGCCATCGATTGTTCGGGCGTTTTCGACGACTGTCTATTTCGTCCATTCTACACCTCGCCTGAGAAGGTCCATGGCTACTAACCACCTCTGACCTTACTTACCTACACCCCAATCAACATTCTTCCGATGCCTTCAGCGGCAGAATCAATCACAGGTATCGCATACAGTCGTGTGGAACGACTGTCGCTCTACGTCTGGATACACAGAGAGAGGTCAATCTCCCTCGATCACCTCTTGCTTACCTCTCGTCAGAATGCTTGATGACTACTCCTGCGCAAAAAACACACAGGAATTAGACCTGAATAAATTGAAAAAATAGAAATCAGGCGTGTCCTTCGTGGACGTACCACCACAGTGTACAGCGTGAAGAGGAAAATGCTAACCCTTCAGTACTTTCTTCCCACTATGTATAGTGTATCAAAATATTTCTAAGAATATCAACGTGTGCTGACTCTCTCACCAATATTGGTTATCTTCTCATCAATAGGACGTTAGCGTCACCCATTTATGGGTCATGAACTGCCTCTCATTATAGACTACCAGTCCCCTACTGATTATAACGTTGCCATCAGCCGCCTCGTTGACATTCGTAGACATCAGGTACGGTTTTTCTGCTTCAACCAGCACCATTTCTCTCTAGCAATCTCTCGAAGAGAACAACATAGTGTGATCAACAGAGGTAATCAACAATAGTCCACTACTCGTCATCAACTGAAACGGGAGTTGAGGCTCTGCCGACCGCACATAGACATCATAAGCATACGGCTTCCTTCCCTTAACTGGCAGGCTTAACAGGTTGATCCAGGCCCAGGCTACGACGAATCTCGATAAAGCGCACAATAGCCTCGCGCGTTAAGACACCCACCAGTTGCCCATCTTGCTGCACCACCGGCAACTGGTTGATATTCTGGCTACCGAGCAGGCGTAGCGCATCACGCAACGGCTGTTCAGGCCTCACAGAATGCAGACGCTCGGCGGGAATCATAATGAAACCAACGGGCGTCTGGCCCCACTCTTCGCGTGGCACATGGCGAATATCACTCAATGTCACCAACCCTCCCAGTACTCCTCCTTGCAATACCAGCGCTGAACGCAACCCCTGAGGCAAGAAGTACTCATCCACCAGACGCTGCACCGAGATGTTGGCCGGAACAGTCGTCACATGTGTATCCATGACCTGACCCACCGTGACACCGCTAAATACGGTATCAACCATGGATTGTGTATTAGCCGATTGCGCTGCACTCAGTAAGAACCAGCCGGTAAAGCAGATCCAGAGACCTGAGAGCGTATTTCCAGCAAAGAACAGCAAGATTCCCCAGGCAATCAGCGCGTAGGCGATAATCTGTCCCACCGTCGTCGCCACCCTCGTCGCCGTGCGCACATTGCCTGTAATCTTCCAGACAATAGAGCGTAACACACGTCCCCCATCGAGAGGAAAACCGGGGATGAGATTAAACACACCTAGCAGGAGATTCGCTCCCGCCAGGTAGGCCATCATCGCCCCCCAGGGGGAACCCGTCCCCCCCAGCAAGTACGTGATAAGCAGCGACAAGCCACCGATGAGCAGGCTCACTAAGGGGCCAACGAAGGCCATCTGAAATTCAACGCCCGGACTTTTTGGCTCCTGTTCGAGATCTGAGATTCCCCCAAAGATGAAGAGCAGAATATTCTTAACCGGTAGCCCGCGCGCACGAGCTACTAAAGAGTGTGCCAGTTCATGCAGCAGAACAGAGACAAACAAGAGCAATGAGGACAAAAGACCAAGTATAGCATAAGCTACTGCTGAATAGCCTCGAATAACTGCCGGAAACCAGCCGACGGCAAGCGAGAAGGTTAAGAAAATGATAATGATAAACCAGCTAAAGTTGATATAGATGTCGATACCCGCAATACGCCCAATACGAAATGACCCCGGCATAAAATTCTCCTTTCGTGTGCATATGCACACTTCTTATCCTCTATGAGAATGGTAGGATAAGACAACAATCTGTGCAATCCTAATTATTATAACAACATAAATTTCGTCCTTGTATACAACGGACGAAAATGTCTTTGTTACCACATTTGACCTTTTCTACCAAAGCTGATACGATACAAAGCATCAACTAAACGTCTTATTGTATCCATATATCTTATACATGGAGCAGACTCATGCAAGACTCCAGCTCATGGCGCGATGTATTAAAGGAACTCGTACAGGACACGCACGAGAGGCAACGAATCGCAAACGAAGTGAACGTTAGCCAGGCCACACTTATGCGTTGGGTTCATGAGGAATCGATGCCGCGCCCACGCAATCTGCGCATGCTTCTCAAAGCCTTACCTCCGCAGTATCAGCGTACCCTCAGTCCCCTGCTCTCAGTGGAACTTCAGAAGAGTCTGGATGACGATGATCTTTCAGAAGAAATACCCTCTATCTTCTACCGGCAAGTTATCCGCGCCCACGTAACACTACCTCAACCTTTACATTTTAGCTCTATCTGTGACACCATCTTACTACAAGCTCTTATGCAGCTCGACGCTAACCGTAGTGGGATGGAAATTACGATTGTGCAATGCATGCCGCCAAGCCATAACCAGACTGTGAGAAGCCTGCGCGAAAGCATAGGACGTGGTACACCACCGCTCTCACGCGAGTTAGAGCAACGTACTATCTTTCTCGGTGCCGAATCACTGGCCGGTTATGCGATTACCAACGGACGTCCCTATGCCATTCAGAGCCGTGAAGAAGGGATACATCTCTTCCCAGTGCATTGGGTCGGCCCAGAAGAAAGCGCGATGGCCTGTCCCATTATGCGTTGCAATACCGTTGCCGGTTGTTTACTCGTTTCCAGTATTCATCCCAACTATTTCGTTTCGCCTACCAGGCGCACACTGGTCGAGAACTATGCTGATCTACTTGTCCTCGCCTTTGAACACGACCAGTTTTATCCACGCGAGCTAATCACGCTGTATACTATGCCACCTTATGAGAAACAACGCCCTATCGTGCAAACCTTCCGCAACCGTGTCATCCAATTGATGGTACGTTCACAGCGAGAAAAGCGCGATATAAATATCATTCAGGCCGAGCAACAGGTCTGGCAAGAGATCGAACAGGAATTGCTCAATTATTTTCTCGCGGAGAACCAGAAAGAGAGACAACCATGACAGCGGATCAGTCTCAACCAGTTGAGAATGAAAATACCTATGTCATCAACTCAGAGAATGTCGCCGAGATGGTGCGCCTGCGCATTCAGGATATGATGGTGACAAAGGCTATGGGGGGGCTGTTCATCGAACCGGTAACGATTACCCCCTCAAGCCGCATCCTGGATGTCGCCTGCGGCCCCGGTGGCTGGGCTTTAGAAGTTGCCTACACCTATCCAGAAGCCGAAGTAATCGGCATCGATATTAGCGAGCGCATGATCACTTACACTAATACCCAGGCGCGCGTGCAAGGTCTGGATAATGCCCGATTCCTTACCATGAACGTCCTGGAACCACTCCAATTTGCCGACAATAGCTTTGACATCGTGAATGCTCGCTTCCTTACCTTCTTCATGCTCAAGGACGCCTGGATGCCATTGGTACGCGAGATGGTACGTATTACCCGATCCGGCGGTCGCATTTACCTCACTGAGACGAATGATTCCGGCGTTACCAATAGTCCTGCCTTTCAACGCTGGTATGAACTCTTTGCCAGAGCGTATGCGCTGGCCGGTCGCAGCTTCAATCCCAACGGGCAACACGCCGGTATCACTCCCATGCTAGGCAAATTCTTACAAGATGCCGGTTGCCAGGACATCATCGAGAAAATGAACGTCCTCAACTTCTCAGCCGGTTCCCCAGCCCACCAGAGCTATTACGAAAACTACAAAGTAGCTTTTTTATTGGCGCAGGAATTTACAATTAAGATGGGGATTGCAACACGAGAAGAAATGAACGCTCTCTATGAGCAAACTATGCTAGAAATGTTACAAGACAATTTCCGCGCCCATCTCTACTATCTAACGGTGCGCGGGATAAAGCCATAAACAACGCCCGATACTACGGTTTTACACACTTGATAGAATGAGGAAAATCTATGCAGCAGCAGAATATCGATCAGAATGCCGTTCGCCCGTTGAACATCGTAGTCTGTGTCAAACAGGTGCCGCTCGTTTCAGCCATGCGCTTCGATACCCAGACACGTCGTCTCATACGTGAAGGGGTGCCGTTAGAAATGAATGAACTGGATGTCTACGCTCTCACCGAAGCTCTGCGCCTGCGTGATGCTCATGGCGGCACCGTCACAGTTATTACAATGGGACCGCCACAGGCGCGCGAGGTGTTGGCAGTAGCGCTGGCCATGGGGGCCGACCACACCCTTCACCTCAACGACCGTGCCTTCGCCGGAGCAGATACCGCCGCTACCGCGCGCACCCTTGCCGCCGCCATCCAAACCTACACTCCCTCGTTCGATCTCATCTTTTGCGGTCGCCACAGCGTCGATGCTGAAACCGCGCAGGTTGGCCCGGAGCTTGCCGAAATGCTGAACATCCCACAGGTCAGCGCCGTACAACAGATCAGCTTGGAAGTAGAAAATGGTCGGCGCGTCATCATCGCCACACGCGAAACTGATGATGGCAACGAGACATTGCGCGTTCCTTGCCCCTCGCTCGTCACAGCCGCCGAAAATCTCAACGAAGGTATCTGGCCCGACGAACATGCTATCAAGACCGCCAGTGAACAGGCCGGTGAGCGCATTCAGGTCATCACCGCCGCTCATCTTCCCCTCGACGCAACACTACTGGGCCAGCAGGGTTCTCCTACCTGGGTTGCCGATGTTGTGGCTGAGAGTCCAACGCGCATAGGCCGTGTCATTAACGAAAGCGACCCCGCGCGCGCAGTAGAACTGTTGCTGACCGATCTGCGCTCTCGTGGCTTGCTACCCGGTGGAATGGCTCTCGAACAAGAACAGGCCAACACCGGTCAAATGCTTCCCACACGTCAGCACGATCCGCTTCCTGGCAAGGCCATCTGGGTAGTCGCGGAACCCGGTCAAGAGGGGGTCAGGCGCGTCACTCTTGAACTGCTCGGCAAGGGCATTGAACTGGCGACGCAACTACAAGGTGAACTGGCCGCCGTTCTCATCGGCGGGCCGGAGATCACAGCACATGCTGCTATGTTGGCTGCTTACGGTGCAGAACGCATCTACCTCGCCGCCGACCCCGCCCTTGCAACCTATAACACAGATGGCTATAGTGCTGTACTGAGCGAGGCCATCACACGCTATCAACCCGCTATTGTGCTACTGGGATCGACAGCGGACGGACGCGATCTAGCGCCACGTGTAGCGGCACGCCTCAACCTGGGGCTGACAGGTGACTGTATCGACCTTGCCATCGACAATCAACAACGGCTGGTGCAATACAAACCGGCCTTTGGTGGTAGCATCGTGTCACTCATTCTTTCCAATACCACTCCGGCAATGGCAACGTTGCGCCCCGGCATGCTTACCGCCGCTATCCCCGACACAAATCGCCAGCCAGTGATCGAACCTCTATCGACCGCAGGAATTGTCGCTCGCATACGCACCGAGGTTTTACAGCGTGAATATCACGATACCGGCATTGCCGCGCTTGAGTCGGCAAAAATTGTGCTTGGCGTTGGCATGGGCATGGGTGATCCAACACAGTACCAACCGCTCTACCGACTCGCGGAGCTGCTCCACGCCGCCATCGGCGCAACCCGCAACGTGGCCGACCAGGGCTGGCTGCCAAAACAAATGCAAATTGGCCTGACCGGTCGCGCTATCTCACCCCGCCTCTATCTCGCGCTCGGCGTGCGGGGCGCGCCAGAACACCTGGCCGGCATCCGCAAAGCAGGTTACATCGTCTCCATCAACAAAAACAAGCGCGCCCAGATCTTTCGCCACTCCGACCTGGGCATCGTTGGCGACGTGCATATTCTCTTGCCCCTGTTGATCGAGCGCCTATCCGCACAGACATGATGATGAGTACCTACAAAAACATGCGCTTACGATACTATCATCATACCTTGAGATATTTATCGAGAAAACAGGCAACGGCGGGATAGGCACGCAGACGATTGGCCCGCTTAATCAATCCATGCCCTTCATCCTCAAAGCGCAGGTACTCAACGGGGACATCGCGCTGACGCAGCGCCGCCACAATCTGCTCAGCTTCACCCACCGGCACACGTGGATCATTCGCGCCATGAATTACAAACATAGGAGCGGTAATACGGTCTACGTGCCGAATAGGCGAAATCTGCTCCAGAAATTCGCGGTCGCGCTCCAGGCTACCGTACTCGGACTCGCGCTGCTTCCGACGCCAGGGGCCGGTATGCTCCAGGAAGGTCACAAAATTGGCAATACCAACGATATCGACGGCTGCCGCCCACAGGTCAGGGTAGGTCGTGACGGCAGCCAGCACCATGAAACCGCCGTAACTCCCACCCATCACCGCTATGCGTCTGGGGTCGGCAATACCCTGCTCGCACAGCCACAAAACAGCGTATTGCAGGTCTTTCACCGAGTCCATCCGCAAACGCACATCATCTAAACTTTGATATTCGTAGCCATAGCCTGTGCTGCCGCGCACATTGGGAGCCAGCACCCCATAGCCGCAACCGACCAGATACTGAATGACCGGATTGAAGACCGGCATAGCCTGGCTCTCCGGCCCGCCATGCACATGCACCACGACCGGCAGATTGCGTTGCTCTCCATCCGGCAGATACAGAAAAGCCGGAATCTCGCGTCCATCAAACGTCGGATAGCGCACCAGGGACGGATTGACAAAGGCAGAACGTGGAATGCCACCCAGCGAACTCTTTGTAGCGCGCCAGATCACGCCCTGCTCCATATCCCATACGTAGATATCGGTCGCGTCATCGGGACAAGAAAACGTAATTGCCAGACGCTTGCCATCGCGCGACCAGACCATCTCATTGACTACACCCGCTGGAAGCGTTGGCCCTTGTAGCGGCTTCCGTTGCTCCCAGCCTTGTGTGACATCGAACAACTCTAGCTTAGAGTAGCCATCTTCATTTATCACCAGCGCCATGCGCGTGCCATCTCGTGTCACGGTCAAAAGATTAATATCCCACTGCTCCTCTTTCAGATAGCTCAGCGTACCGGTAGACAGGTCGAGATAGGTCAGTGAGTGAAACTGGTGTTGATAATTGGTGAGCAGATAGAGTCCACCGCGATCAGATGACCAGCAAGCAGCATAAAATAGCGCAGGCCCCTCGCCCACAGGCTCCGGTGTAAGCATACGCAGCTCATTGGAGACGGTATCAATCAACAAAAGTCGATTGCGGATATTCGCTTCAGAGCGCGAAACAAGCACGTATCTGCCATCCGGTGAATAGCGTATTGCATAATTCGTCCCATCATGTTGTAACAGGCATGTGGTAACGCCAGTCTCAATACGGCGTTCATAAACATCAAAATAACGTCGATCACGCTCATTACTACTATAGACAATCCGTGTGCCATCTGGCGACCAGCCGCCAAACGCAAAGATCACATCCGGCTGCTCCGTCAAGGCGGTAAAACTGGCCCCATCGCCACTGAGCAGGTAGAGTTGGGTCAACTCGCTACCACCCACATCAGCCGAGACAAGCATAGCGTCAGCAACCGGCGAATAGCTCACACCCGCCACACGCTCACCCCGAAAGGTCAACTGATTCGGCCAGGGCGGCCGCATCAACCGAACATCAATCGGGATATTCCAGACCTCTGCCACACCTGTAATATCGGTGAGAAAACTGAGCGAATTTCCATCAGGAGAAAAGCTGGGGCCATAAGCCGAGCGAACATTCAAATAGCGTTCAAAACTATATCTTTCCGTTGCCACAAGCAACTCCTTCTAGCTAGCAGGATGCGGTCTGCACGTTCGGGGATATGTTGTTATTATAACTCATGTATGCCGCAAGACGAACACTCTGCCTTGACATTCTTCATCAGTTACTATACGATTCACACATACGATATTTTTAGTACGTTCTGTCAAAGTGATTCATATGGAAGCATTCGTATGAACAAAGAGAAAACCGAGCAGCATCAAAACGAAGAGGTAACGGAGGGAGTCGCAATGCCCACTTTACCTCTGTGCCTGGTGGTCAATACGCCGCAACAGTTCAAGGCGATGGGCGACCCGATTCGTATGCGCATTCTACGTACCATTCAACAGCAGCCCGCAACGGCTAAGCAGATCGCCGACCGCTTAGGCATCGCGCCCGGCACTATTGGCCATCATCTGCAAGTGCTGGAGGCAGCGGGACTGGCACAGGTTGTGGCCCAACGCATTGTACATGGCATCGTCGCTAAATACTATGCACGCACCGCACGTATCTTCGTGCTGGATTTTCCAGAGGAGGTCAAAGGCCACAACGCGGTGAGCCTGAAGATTCTGAACGATGCACGCGACGAGATGTATGAAACGCATGCAACACAAGGCGAAAGTGCCTTCTGTCGCATCGCTTTTCCACATGCCAGCCTCACGCCAGAGCGCGTACAATATTATGAACAGCGCATCAACCAGCTCATCGATGAATTTCTGCAAGAACCCCAGCAGTCAACAGAGTCAGGCAGTCAGGTTTATGGTATGTTTCTAAGCTTGTTTCTCTCCCCACCCTATACGCAACGCATGTCGGACAACGAAACTGATCAGTAAGGAGATCCCCAATGGCTATCAATCGAAGTATCACACGTCAGCACCTGAATCTCGATTTCTGGAAGTACTGGACGGGCCAGACCATTTCCAATCTCGGCAGTTCCATCACGCTCTTCGCTCTGCCCTTACTGGTCTATCAACTAACCCATTCGGCCATCAATCTGGGGATCGCCACTGCCGCAACCTCTCTCCCCTATCCCCTCTTCGGCTTACTACTCGGAGCCTGGACAGATCGCGTCAATCGCAAACGCATGATGATTGCTACCGATATTTTACGCGCGCTCATCATCGCCACTATCCCTACCTTCGCGCTACTGCATGTACTTTCCGTCTGGTGGATTTACATTGTAAGCTTCATTCACACCACGCTCACTATTAGCTTTAATGCCGGAGAATTCGCCGCCATCCCCAGCCTGGTCAAGCAAAATGACCTGGTGACAGCTAATGGACGCATTCAGGCCAGTTATTCGGCAGCTAGCATACTTGGTCCACTATTGGCCGGTCTTCTCGTTGCCATCATGCCCATCTCCATGCTGATGAGTCTGGACGCACTCTCGTTCGTACTCTCTGCCCTCTCACTCACACTCATCCGTATTAGCTTCAATCAGGCAAAGAACGAAAAGAGCGAGCAGCAACAACACAGCAGCATTGGCAGTGATGTCATGGAAGGGCTGCGTTACGTCTTGCGCCATCCTGTCTTACGCAATATCTCCCTCATGATGGCATTGGTCAATTTCGTAGCAGGTTCCGTTACGGCTGAACTGGTGCTATTTACCAAGACACAGTTGCACGCAAATAACACACAGGTGGGGCTGTTCTATTCGGCGGGTAGCATCGGCATGGTTGCACTTGCTCTCCTGGCAGGCCCACTGCGCAAACGCTGGTCTTTTAGTACGGTGGCATTGAGCGCATTGATGATCGATGGGCTACTTATACTATTCATGGCCTTAGTACGCTGGTACTGGCTGGCGCTCATTCTCTGGGCCATCTCATCAGGAACCGGTATTCTCTTCAATATCAATACTAGCAGCTTGCGCCAGGCCATCGTTCCTAATCATATGCTTGGACGCATTATCAGCATTGCCAGTGTACTGGCCTGGTCAGCTATCCCGCTGGGCACGCTCATCGGCGGCTATGCTATCGCCTGGACTCACAATGTAGTCCTGGTCTATGCTGTGATGGGCTTTCTAACTTTCCTGATTCCGCTCTGCTTCACCTTCACTCCGCTGGGTCACGCAGACCTCTATCTGTCACAAGCCAGGCAAGATACCCGCGATGGCGTACTCCAATGAATAACAGGCGTAGCAGGTACCATATCGTTGTAGAGGCAGGTCCTTACGCCCACCCTACCTCTCGACATTCCTGCCCGGCCCTCGTCTGTCCGGCTCGCCCCTCTCGCTCCATTTTTGCTCAGTCAATCGTATTATACAAGTAGAAACTTCTCTACAACTGAAAGCAAACATTCTACAAGGGAGCCTCAAGATGATACAAGATCAGAATGAGAACACAGTTAGCACTACAAGCTACCAGCCAATTGAAGACTATGCGATGATCGGCGACTTGCATACCGTCGCGCTTGTAGGCCGAAATGGCTCTATTGACTGGTGCTGCATTCCCCGCTTTGACTCTCCCAGCATCTTTGGCGCGTTACTTGATGCTGATAAAGGGGGCTTCTTCCGCATTGCCCCCTCCAACGACGATATAGGCTGTAAACAGATGTATTTTCCAGAAACCAACATCTTGAACACGCGCTTCCTTTCTCCCGATGGGATCGCAGAACTGACAGATTTCATGCCGATTAAACGCGTCGGCACTTCACTACATCAACACCATATCATGCGTTGTGTTCATGTCGTGCGCGGCTCTATGACTTTTGAACTCACCTGCCGTCCCGCTTTCAACTATGCCCTCTCTCCACATGCCGTGCGAGTCTCACCATCAGGAGCTATTTTTCATAGCGATCATCTCACCTTAGGCCTGGCTACGACCATCCCTCTGGAAGAGGATGGACACCATGGTATCCATGCACGCTTTACCTTGCACGAAAATCAATCGGCCTGCTTTGTATTGGAAAGCGCCAAAGACAGCGATCTCGCTCCTCAACCCATCTCTCACGGACATTTTACCCATTTCTTCAAGGAAACCATGCGTTTCTGGCAACAATGGATCGGGCAATGCCAATATCAGGGGCGCTGGCGCGAGATGGTGCAACGTTCGGCACTGGCCCTCAAGCTCTTGACTTATGCCCCAACCGGCGCTATTGTGGCCGCACCCACCACCAGTTTGCCAGAGACAATGGGAGGCCCACGCAACTGGGACTATCGCTATACCTGGCTACGCGACTCCGCCTTCACACTCTACAGCTTGCTCACCCTGGGCTTTACGCAGGAAGCCGAGGCCTTCATGGGCTGGCTGGATGCGCGCTGCCACGAACTCGAACCCAATGGCTCTCTCCAGCCTATGTACACTATCGATGGTGGCCACGATCTTACCGAAATAACACTCGATCACCTGTCCGGCTATCGCAACAGTAAACCGGTACGCATCGGCAACGGTGCCTACCGCCAGAAGCAGCTCGATATCTATGGCGAACTGATGGATGCCATCTATCTCTTTAATCGTCACGAGGATATCTCCTATGATCTATGGGTCAATCTGCGTCATCTCCTCAACTGGCTGGAAGACCACTGGCAGGAACCAGACGAGGGCATCTGGGAGGTACGCGGCGGCCCCAAACTTTTTCTGCATTCGCGCGTCATGAGTTGGGTCGCTTTTGATCGGGCCTTGCGCCTCGCCCGCCATCGCGGCCTGCCCGCTCCCTTCGACAAGTGGAATAAAACCAGTTCCGCCATCTACGAGCAAATCATGGAGCAAGGCTGGAACGACAAGGTACACAGTTTCACCCAGTATTACGGAAGTAACGCCGTCGATGCCAGCGCTCTATTGATGGTACTCACACGCTTTGTTGGTCCCAAAGACCCCTACATGATGCAGACTATCGAGGCCATTCAGAAACAGCTTACCAGCGACGCTCACGTGTACCGCTACGATCCCAAAGAGGCCGCCAGCGACGGCCTGGGCAGCAAAGAGGGGACATTCAGCGCCTGTAGTTTCTGGATGGCAGAGAGCCTGGCCCGCGCTGGTCATGTCGAAGAGGGACGACTAATGCTGGAGAAAATGCTCAGTTACTCTAATCACGTTGGACTCTTCTCAGAGGAGATCGGAGCGAAAGGCGAAGCGCTGGGTAATTTTCCACAGGCATTCACACACCTTTCGCTCATCAGTGCCTGCTACAACATTGATCGCGCCCTCAACGGCACACTCAGCAATGTGTAATACGCAAGACAATCACAAAAGCTCCTTACCCTTGTATAGCAAAGGCAACCGCAAGCAAGCGATCCTTGCGTACTATTGTTCCTGCTCAAACTTGACGTTTGAGCGCAAAACGGATAGAATATACAGCAGAATTATCGGTAATGAGCCTACATACCCACCGGGCGACACCTGCCGTCCGGTTTTTCTTATGCCTTTTGCACGAGGAGTTTCATCACATAATATGCAGACAATAGAAGATTTTATGGCACAAACAGAAACAAAGCAATTACTACGGCGTACCGACATTCGCAATGTAGCTATTATCGCCCACGTCGATCACGGGAAGACTACGCTTGTTGATGGACTGCTCAAGCAAAGCCACATCTTTCGCGAGAATCAGCAGGTGGGCGAACTCATTATGGACTCGAATGAGCAGGAGCGCGAGCGTGGCATCACCATTCTGGCAAAGAATACCGCTATCACTTATCGTGGCATCAAGATTAATATTATCGACACACCTGGACACGCCGACTTTGGGGGCGAGGTCGAGCGCGTACTGAACATGGCCGATGGCTGCATCCTGCTCATCGATGCCGTCGAGGGGCCAATGCCGCAAACACGCTTTGTCCTGCAAAAAGCCTTTGAACTCAATCTCAAGCCTATTGTGGTCATCAACAAGATTGACCGCCGCGACGCGCGTATCGAACAAGTGCTGGAATGGACGAACGATCTATTCCTCGAACTCGCAACGCGCGATGAGCAACTTGATTTTCCGGTGCTGTACGCCATCGGGCGTGATGGTGTAGCGATGTACCACCCCGATGATGAGCGGCGTAATCTGGAGCCGTTGTTTGAGACGATCATCAACACAATTCCCGCGCCCGTCGTCCAGCCAGACGCACCCTTCCAACTACTGGTCGCTGCCCTGGACTTCGACGACTACAAGGGCAAGTATGCTATCGGGCGCATCGTGCGTGGTCGCATCAAACCAAATACTACTGTCGCCCGCATCAATCGTGCAGGCGAGATTTCGCGCCAGAAGGTCAACCTGGTGCTGACCTACAAGGGCTTGCAACGCCTTGAGGTGGATGAGGCCCAGGCAGGCGACATTGTGGCCCTGACTGGCATTCCCGATGCCAATATTGGCGAAACCATAGCCGATGCCGACTTCCCAGAGGCATTGCCCATCATCGCCATCAGTGAACCCACGCTCAAAATGACCTTCGGCGTCAACACCAGTCCCTTCGCCGGGCGCGAAGGCAGATTCCAGACCTCGCGCCAGTTACGCGCTCGCCTCTACCGCGAACTGGAAACAAACGTCAGCCTGCGTGTCGAGGATGGCAATACGCCGGATGAATTCATCGTCTCCGGGCGCGGCGAGCTACACCTTTCGGTACTGATCGAGGCCATGCGCCGCGAAGGCTACGAGTTCCAGGTGTCGCGTCCAGAGGTTATCACCCGCACGGATGAGAATGGCAAGCTCCTTGAGCCAATCGAACGCCTCATTATCGACACTCGCGACACCTTTATCGGCGTCTTGACCGAGAATCTGGCGACGCGCAAAGCTCAGCTCGCTAATATGACGAACGATGGCAACGGCAACGTGCGCCTGGAATACACCATTCCGACACGCGGCCTGATCGGCTTCCGCAACGCCTTCCTGACCCTGACCAAAGGCAACGGCGCGATGAGCAGTATGCTCATCGGATATGAACCCTGGCTCGGCAAGATCGGCACCAATCGCATGGGCGCACTGGTGGCCTCCGAACAGGGGGTAGCAATGACTTACGGATTGAACAACGCTCAGCAGCGCGGCGATACCTTCATCGAACCAGGTACCCCCGTCTACGAGGGCATGATCGTCGGTCTGAACGCGCGCCCCGATGACCTGGTCGTCAACGTATGTAAGGAGAAACAGAAGACGAACATCCGCTCCTCTACCGCCGAAATTGCCGTGCGCCTGACACCCCCCATCATCATGAGTCTGGAACAGTCGCTCGACTTCATCAATAACGACGAACTGGTCGAGGTCACTCCACAGAATATCCGCCTGCGCAAACGCTACCTGACACAACACGAACGCGCACGCATGAGAGAGCAGGCATAATTCAGGCAACAAAACCAGCAAACAAACCGGGTCTCCATCAAGCAGGGCAATGCCTCATGCTTGCCCTGCTTTATTTTACAGCAGATGATCGACCGATCAACTAAAGCAGACTAATACTTGTAGAAATGCTGGCGCGCTTCTTCTTCGGGCGTCTTATCCTTAAAGAAGGCAGACTCACTGCGTTTGACCGCGATATATGAGCTAGCCAGCAATGGGCCGAGCGCATCCAGTAATACCTGGTCACGTTCAAGTTCATCGAGCGCCTCATCCAGCGTTGTGGGTAGTCGGCGGATACCGCGCCGCTCACGCTCCTCATCGCTGTAATTCCCTGGATCAATCTCGGCAGGTTCACCTGGATCAATCTGGTTCTTGATGCCGTCTAATCCGGCGGCGATCAATGCCCCCATCGCCAGATAGGGATTGCTGCTGTGGTCGGCACATTTGAGTTCCAGATTGATCGAGTCGGCCTCTCGTCCTTTAAAGAGCGAGGGAACACGAATCGCACCTTCGCGGTTATCATAGCCATAGGCCCCGTAGGCTGAACTCCAGTAATGTGGCAAAAGACGACGATAGGAGTTGGGGCTACCACAGGTCAGCGCCACCAGCGCGCGCACATGACGCATGACACCACCGATAAAATATTGTCCTGTCTTGCTCAAGCCGCCGCGCTGTGTAGCGTCATAGAACAGGTTCCTATTGGGATGCTCGCTCTCCTCCGTCCCCCACAGGCTCAAGTGAATATGCGCACCGCTACCAGCTTGATCGAGGAACGGCTTAGGCGCGAAGGTTGCCAGTAGATCAAACTGGCGAGCCACACCGCGCACCGTCTCGCGCACCAGGCAGACATTATCAGCCGCACGCAACACATCGGCATGGCGAATGGAAAGCTCCTGCTGCGCCGGCCCGAGTTCAGTGTGAAATAGTTCGACAGAGAGACCCTCCGTCTCCAGAGCAGACAACACTGCGTCAATAACTTCCGCCTGCTCATCCAAACCGATGCTGCTATAACAGAGACTCTGATCGGCTGGAACATAACTGCCATTTTCCGCACGGGCCAGGTAAAATTCATGCTCGACCGCAGCTTCAGCCCGCATTCCCTGCGCGGCCAACTGCGCACTCATGCGTTTGAGAAAAGTGCGTGGACAAGCCTCCCAGGGCACACCGTCGGTACGAATCATGTCGCAGAACATCGTACCGGTGTTGGGTACATAAGGTAAAACAACAAAGGTGTTGGGGTCAGGAATCAGACGAAACTCACCGACCGGCCCCATGCCTTCAACCGCCGCGAGCGACTCAACACCGGTAAACGCCTGCATTGCCAGGGTCTGGCCAATGCCTTCACGCATCCGCGACGCAAGTTTGCTGGCATGCGTCGCCTTGCCTCGGATGATCCCACCATTGTCACAATACAGAAACCGCACCAGGCGTAAATGCGCCGCCTGGGCCTGTCGGACGACATCTTGCATATTCATAGACGCACGATTTCTCCTTACTCTATCATCAACGGGAAAAAGCCCCGTAAACCTCAAGCATAGTGTAACAAAGCACAGATAAGAAAACAAGTGCCTCATTTTTCTCCCCTTATGCCTTTACAACAAGCATAGGCCATTCTTCCTACTGGTAGACAAACTCATCAATGCTCCCTATAATACCAGAAAGTACAGTATTTCTGTCCGAAGCCTGGAAGATTAGCCCTTTATCTCCCAGGCGTCCAGGCATTTCTTTCCCAGAGATAGCGCTATATCAATGGCTTATCCCATAATTATTAATCCGGCAAACTTTACTTTTACTCAAGCTTTCTTACTTGAGCGAGAGTAACTTCTTGCCCTATCTTCTAGTGAGATAAATTCCAGGGAGGATTTATGGCAACATACCAACCTCCAATACAAGAGAGCAAGAACAGAAGAACTCTCTTGTCAGAGGTATATGTCGAAAAGGCGATGCCCTCTATCATGAGCAGCGTCGATATGACCTCGGTCTATATCATTGCCATCTTCTTTATTGTCAATGCCGCTACTGCTGCATCGGGAGGGGCAGCGGCTTTTACCTATCTCATTTTAGGTGCCATTACTTTCTTCATTCCTTGCGCCATCGCTACCGCGCAACTGGGGCACATGTTCCCCAAAGAGGGATCGCTGTATAACTGGACGCATAAAGCTCTTGGTGGCTATTGGAGCTTCTTTGTAGGCTTCTGCGGGTGGTTCCCCGGTGTCCTTGTCATGGTCGCAGGGGCAGACATTGTCGTCAGTATGTTACAAGGTTTGAACTCCAACTGGTTGGTCGAGCCATGGCAGCAAGGAATAGTGATCATCATTGTGCTGGGTATCTCGCTAGCACTCTCGCTACAACGACTGAGCGTGATCAAAACCGTCACGAATGTTGCCATGAGCCTTATTTTTCTAGCAACCGTACTGATTGGCCTTTCCGGCCTGATCTGGCTTCTCAAAGGGCATCATCCAGCCACTAATCTCTTCGATTTCAGAGGATGGAATATCAATTGGAATCCCAACACAGGCAATATTAACCTCTTCGGCCTGATTACTCTGGCCTACCTGGGTACAGAAGTACCCATGAACATGGGTGGCGAGATCAAAGAACACTCTGTCGTCAGACGTCACATTCTCTGGGGAACGGTACTGGTACTGGTTGGTTATTTCATCGCCACCACCGCTCTGCTGATCGTACAGGGGGCAAACGTTGGCAATATCGGTGGCTTCTCTCTAGTGATGAATGTTGATCAGACACTTGGCAAATTCTTCGGTAACATCACTGCCATCTGCATCACCTTCTTCTTTATCATGGTCCCCGCCGTCTATAATAACGCCTTTGCCCGCCTTCTACTGGTTGGTGGCATTGACCAGCGCCTCCCGGCCAAAATTGGACGGCTGAATAAAAATCGCGTACCCTACAATGCACTCATCTTCCAATGTACGATTGCCATCGTACTCACAGTCATCACCTTCATGCTGGTTCCTTACCTGCTACGGTTGGGAGGCAAACCAACCGATCTGGCCACCGAGGTTTACAACATTTCTCAAGCAGCAGCTACACTGGTCTGGGCCATATCGACCACCTTCCTTTTCGTCAATCTCGCCATTTTTTATTTCCGCGACCGTCGCTTCTTCCACGAGCATCGCATTTTCCCCATGCCGGTGCTGGTTATCAGCAGCATCATTGGCCCCATTGCCTGCGCTATCGCCATTGTTGATACGCTCTTTTTCTCCTGGATCGGTGCGCTGATTTCTAACGGGCAATGGTGGTACATTATTGGTGGTCTCACCGCCGTCTGCATCATCATCGCCGCTATCGGCAGTGTACTCGCCGTTGGTGAAGCAAGCTGGGAAACACAATTTTCAGAGTAGTCACAGACCTTCACCTTTGCAGAGAGAGACCCTGATAGCCAGGAACAAGGAAGCCCCTGGCCTGCAAATAAATGATTTGCAGGCCAGGGGCTTCCTTGTTCCTGGCTACAGATATCTTTAGATTATGTACGAAGAGCAACCCGCAGCCAGCCATGAAGGGGGACAAGGAACTACTGCGTCACCTTCGCAATGATCTCCTCATCGCTCACGTTTTCCTTCGCGCCACGCTCGCCGATAAAGTAGATGACAATACCCGCCGCTATCGAGATCAGCGTAATCGCCACAATAAGGATAATCCATTGCTGCGTGTTGATGTCGCCAGTCGTGGTCCAGGGACTGGTGAAGATCACGATCACACCGACTGCGCTGGCCAGGCAGCCCAGCACAGAACACAGATAGAATATCCAGTCCGGGGCCAACTGAATGCGCGCGAAGGTCTCACGATACTTGCTACGAATAATGATGACATCGACAAAGAGCACCACCATCGAGAAGCACCAGATGACTGTCACCGCCGCTTGCAACATATCATAGATGTCGGTCGAAAAGTTCTGAGGGGTAAAGCCTGTCTTGATGGCATAAGGGACAACCACAAAAACCAGAATCGTGAAGAAGCCGGCGAGAATGGTCTGGATCAACACGGCCACCCAGGGCACCTTGTTGGCGTTCACCTTGCTCACCACCGGCGGCAGACGACGATCCAGGCCGGAGACAAAGAGTAGCCGCCCAAAGGAGTAGTTGTATACTGCTGTGTTAAACAGGAAAAATCCAATAAACACGAGATTCACGATAACACCCAGCACCGGGCCAGCGGCACCAAAAGCCATCTGCACCGCCTCAGTCACCGCAGCAGGACTACCCTGATCCTTCAAAGGTACAGCTACCATCACGCCGAAAGTGCCGATCAGATAGGCCGCCATCACGACTCCCGCGCCCCAGAGCAAATAGCGCGTAATGGCACGAGAATCATTGATTTCAACGCCCATATTGAGTGGGACTTCGATACCTAACAGCGCAAGAATAACCGTACCATAGAAGGTAAAGGTGGTCGGAACAGGTAGCCAGTTATGTGGGGAGTAATCTACCTTCGCCACATGCCCTGTGAAGAGCGCCAACAAGCCTGCAATACCGACCAGCAGAATCGCACTCCCATAGGCAACGAAGATCGTATTGACCAGATTCTGAGTGGCACGGAAGCGCAGGATAGACAGTATAAAGGAGAAAATCAGTACCAGTAGAATCACCAGTCCCTGTTGCCACGGCTCGGTCAGGAAACTACTATTGAACTGTTGAATCAGAGAGACAACGGCATCACCGGTCGCAATCATGACCAGTACGCCAGGCCACCAGGCACAGAACCCCGCCAGAAATCCCATAAATGGCCCAAACGCTTTGTTCGTCCACACATAAATGGAACCCTCGCCAGGGAACATCAGGCCAAGCTGGCCTGTCACAATCGCGCCGGGAATAAGGAAGGTGAGAAAACCCAGCGCCCAGTAGAAGTACGCAGCAGGCCCTGTACCATTCGCAATCACCGCAGAATTACTGATAAACAGGACTATCGCTACGAAAATAGCAACCATATCGAACGAGTTCAGTACCTTCGGCAAAATACCGCCGGCGATACGTTCAGAACGGAGCAGATTTCCACCTTCCGAGGTCGTTGTTGCCATAAAGAGATTACCTCCAAATCAGTGATTAACTATTGCCGCCCCCATACTCACTAAAAATGAGTATGGTCGCAAGCATACAACTGGATTGAGGACTGCCTATATGGTTCCTAAAAAATTAAAAAAGTTTACCTCCCCTCCTTGTCAAGATCTGACAGACTAAGCGGTCAACGAGGGACAACATGGCGCAGCATCCCATCATTGTCCAGCTAGTGGAGAAGCCCACTTGCTGCATGAGAGAAACTCTTGATTTCTGCTCAGTTAATAGCATAATAGAGTATGTTCTTCATAGTGTCAAGTGTGATTAGCGCTCAGCGAGCAGGCCAGCCAAATCCCCCTGGCGGTTCAAAAGCCCACCACCTATTTTGTATGTGATATTGCATCTTG
Organism: Ktedonobacteraceae bacterium; assembly: GCA_034436045.1. Classification (GTDB taxonomy): domain Bacteria; phylum Chloroflexota; class Ktedonobacteria; order Ktedonobacterales; family Ktedonobacteraceae; genus H111-94. The sequence goes on from DAOTVZ010000234.1 coordinate 35,664, forward strand.
ATTTCGCCGTAGTATAATGGCAGAGACATAACTCATCAGCAAAGTCGTCGTTTGCTTGATACTCTATTCTGGACGAGAGTATTATATCTGAGCAGGAAGTACTTCTGAATATCTTTATCCCTGCCGGGGAAGGATCGTTTCGTGCATCGCAAAGATCGGGTCTTTGAAGCTTTACGATCATTATGCACACAATCATCGACACAACGAGGTGTTACTCGCCGCATGGACGGCTTCAGCGCAGAAGAAGTAGCAGAACTAGCAGCAGTTGATCGTACCAACGCCAGTCGTGACTTAAACTTGCTAGCGCAAGAAGGAATCATTGAACGTATTCATGGTCGTCCTGTGCTTTTTCGTCTTAAAAAGATACAGGAGCCTACTGCTGGTTCTGCCCTTTCATCATCACAAAGAAGCCATCTACCTCCCTCATCACATCCAGAAAGTGCCTCCAGCAATGGCCGCAAACCGAGCACGCCATCAACCACATCAGCTACATCAGAATCATCATCCACCAAACCTGCCGATAAACCATCCGTGGTCGCAGCATCCATACAAGTTGGCGCTGTTGCCACTACCTTTGACACGTTGATCGGCCATGATGAAGGCTTAAAAGTGGCGATCCAACAGGCAAAGGCCGCCATTCTCTATCCACCACGCGGTCTGCACACACTACTTTGTGGCCCCAGCGGTGTTGGCAAAACCACCCTGGCACGCCTCATGCATTCCTTCGCGCTAGAACTTAAAGCCCTGCCTGAAGATGCGCCTTTCATCAGCTTTAATTGTGCCGATTATGCTGGCAACCCACAATTGCTGATGGCCCACCTTTTTGGCGTGGCCAAAGGAGCCTATACCGGTGCCGATCATGACCGCGAGGGACTGGTCGAGCAGGCACATCGCGGCATCCTCTTCCTCGATGAGGTCCATCGCCTGCCACCAGAAGGCCAGGAGATGCTCTTCTATTTAATGGATCGCGAGCGCTTTCGCCGTCTCGGCGAGAGCAAAGAACGCCACGCCTCGCTGCTTCTGCTGGCAGCAACGACGGAAGACCCGACCACCACGCTCCTGCCTACCTTCCGCCGCCGTATCCCCATGGTAATCACACTACCCGACTTGCAAGAACGTAGCTCCCTGGAGCGCTACGAACTCATCCGCGCTTTCTTCACTACCGAATGCTCCAGCATCGGGGCCAACATTCACGTGATGCCGCAGGTGCTACGCGCCCTCTTGCTCTATGACTGCCCCGGCAATATCGGGCAACTGCGTACCGACGTACAGTTGATCTGCGCTCGCTCCTATCTCGATTACCGCACCAACGGTC
>DAOTVZ010000235.1:0-16080 GCA_034436045.1 Ktedonobacteraceae bacterium
GCATGTCAGAGAACGGCTAAATGGAGGGAGCGCACAATGAGTGCGAAGGGGGAAGTACGCCTGGTTTTGCCCGGCAAAGGGGCATTAGAGGCCGCGACGCTGAACTTTTTAGCGGAATGTGGCATGAAGGTCAATCGAAGCAACCCGCGCCAGTATCTGGCGCGCATTAGCAGCATGCCAGATATTGAGGTAGTTTTCCAGCGTGCCGCCGATGTGCCATTGCTGGTGCAGGATGGCGACGCGGCGATTGGCATTACAGGCTACGATATTCTGGCCGAACATCGTGGCTACGGCGATGATGTGCTGGACGAGGACGAGGAAGACGATGAACTAATCGTGCTGGAGCGTGATCTGGGCTACGGGGCCTGCCGGTTAGTGGTCGCAGTGCCGGAAACCTGGATTGATGTCAGCACGTGCGCGGATCTCTGGCACCTGTCCGGTTATTATCAGGCGCATAAGGGGCGCGGGTTGCGTATCGCTACCAAATATCCGCAGTTGACCGGTCAATTTTTGCGACGGCACAACATTACGCACTACAAGATTATCTCACCGCACGGCGCGCTCGAAGCAGCGCCATTGACCGATACTGCCGACCTGATTGTCGATCTGACGGAGACGGGAACGACGCTGCGCGAAAATCATCTCAAGCTGCTGGAGGATGGTACAGTGTTGCGTTCACAAGCCTGCCTGATAGCTAATGCGCGCCTTTTGCAACAAAATAGAGTGGCGCTGCGTGTAGTTGAGACGATGCTGGAACTGATGGATGCCCGCATGCAGGCCAGAAATCGCTCGTTATTGACAGCATATATGGAGGGTGAAAGCGCCGATGCCATTCAACAGGCCTGCATTGTTCTCAATGAGCGCTTGAGGGAACTGGCCTCTGGCGTCGAGTTGCGCGTCTCTGTGTCAGAACTGCCGGGCGAGGTTGAGCCTGGACGCTACACAGTTTCAGGTGTGGTTGGCGCAAGCGGCTCGGCCCCTGCTCTACTTGAAATTGTGGCCTTACTGCGTAGCGCGGGCGCAGTGCATATCAATCTGACGCCCCTGACTTACCGTTTTGCGGGCGAATCGACCAGCGTGCGCAGCTTGCATGAACGATTGAAGAGACTATCATGAGTAGCGTGATTGTATTTGACCTGGATGGCGTTCTTACCAGCGAAGAGGCATACTGGGATACGGCAGGTCTTGTGCTGCATGAACTGTTGTATAGTCCACGCTACTGGAATGTCGCGCATAGCGTCATGCCCTATCAGCCGCCAAAAGATGCGTTGGAGAGTCACCGGCTTGCTACGCAGGTCTTGCCACAGGATGCGATAGTTGCGCTCAAGGCTCGTTCGATTAACTCGAATTGGGATACCTGCTATGCTGCCGTTGTACTCAATCTGATCAATCTACTGACAGCGCTGCCTGAGCGGGCGCAACTGTTGCCACTGAGACCGGAGAATGCGGAGTGGATAGCGACCTTTCGACAACAACTGGCAAGCATTGACGCTGCTCCCTTGATTACGCCGGAGATGTATCTTCAGTTTGAATCAGCGATTTTCGCGGGTTACACCGGATTAGATTTTATCCAGCGTATGGATGTTTACGCCAGCGAGCGGTTGGGTTATCCGATAGAAAATGTTTTTGCGCGCTATAGTCCATCATGGTTCTTCTGTCAAGACCTCTTTCAGGAGTGGTATTTGGGCGACGAACTCTATATGAGCAGTTATGGTCACGCACCCGCACAAAGCGGCAAACCCGGTTGCATCCTTTTTGAACGTCCCTTATTGCCTAAAGAGCGCGTAGAGGCGACGCTGGCGAGATTGTGTGAGCAGGGGTATACGCTCGGTGTGGCTACCGGTCGTCCTGGCATTGAAAGCATCCTGCCACTCAAGAATTATGGCTGGTTTCCCTATTTTGACGAGCGACGCATCGTCACGCATGCCGAGGTAGAGCAGGCGGAGGCTGAGTTACATGCTCGTGGTGATACTACTTCGCTGGTGAAGCCGCATCCATATCAGTTCATGCGCGCTGCCAATCCTGAGTACCGTGTTGAGCTGGGCAATGCACCCCAACCAGCCAGCTTCATCGTGGTTGGTGATACGCCGAGCGATGTGAAGGGGGGGCGGGCCGCTGGAGCAATTACGATTGCCGTGCTGACCGGTGCGCGTACTGCCGAGGCATGTGTGATCCTGGAGGCGAGCAGGCCCGATTTTATCGTGAATGATGTGACCGAGGTACCGGCGCTATTGGAACGCATCGATAGTCTTGTAACTATTCAGCGCATGCAGTTTGGTGAGCTAGACAAGGCCCAGCGTCTTCTGCAATGGTGGTTTCATCGGCATATGCATTTAGAGACTGAGGGTGTGACATTGGTACCGAAAGCGGTCTCGCTCAACTCGTTCAACGGCTTCTACCGCGCGCATGGAGAAGAATACTTTTTCAAGACGCATGTTGAGGAGCAGGGCGTGTTAGAGGAGTATTATCACGCTGAGCGGCTGCACGAGGCAGGTTATCATATCGTCTTGCCGCTACGAACGGTGCATGAGCAAGGGCAGCAGATGGTGATTTACCCGGTTGTGCGCTGGCCAGTGATGTTTGATTTGATGCGTGAGGTAGAAACGGGCAATACGGCGCGTGCAACGGCTGAAATACTGGTCGCGGCTGAGGCGCGTGAGTGTGAGAGATTACAGGAAATTTATCAACATACGCTGGCCGAGAGTACGGCGGAGGAACACGGTCGTGCGCCCGTCCATCAGCTTTTCTGGCATCGTCTGTGTGGTGAACGTCTGAAGAATTTTTATGTTGGTAAATCGCTCTCGTTGCCACAACAAACGCGAGCGCTGATGTTTGAGCAGATAGTACGTTATCAATGGCAGATTAATGGTACATGCTACCCTCTCACACTGGCTCAATTGCTGGAACGTGCGGCAGATGTGCTGCAACCGGCGCGTGCGGCGATGACGGTGATTGGGCACGGCGATGCTCACTTCGGCAATGTCTTTTTGGAGCAACAACAGCGTTATCTCTACTTTGATCCCGCCTTTGCCGGACGCCACTCACCGTTGCTGGATGTTGTCAAGCCCTTCTTCCATAATGTCTTTGCGACCTGGATGTATTTTCCCAATGAGGTGGCGCGTGATCTATCATTGACGGTTGAGGTGCAGGATGAGATGCTGGTGATTGAGCATAATTACAGCTTAACATCGGTGCGGCGCGCTATCCTACAGACCAAACACGAGCAACTGATCTTGCCGCTGCTGGAGATGCTACGCGCTAGAGGGGCCTTGCCGTCGGACTGGTTAGAATTACTGCAATCGGCCCTGCTGTGCTGTCCCTTGCTGACGATCAATCTGTTCGATAGCTCACGGATGCCGGTGGAGATTAGCTGGCTTGGTCTGATGTTTACGGTTATGATGGGTCATCTGGATATAGAGCATAGCGATCCCAGGCTCTTGCAAGTACAAGGAGAGAAATGAGCGATATGATTGCCATCATTGATTATGGTGCCGGTAATATTCGTAGTATTGCTAAAGCACTGGAACACGTGGGGGCAACGGTGCAGGTGACGGATGATCCTGCTGTGGTGGCGCGCGCGCGGGCAGTGGTGTTGCCCGGTGTAGGCTCCGGCGGCGCGGCGATGGGGCGTATGCGGGAACGTGGTCTGGATGAGGCTATTCGCACGGCTACAGAACGGGGTCAACCTTTCCTGGGTATCTGTCTGGGGATGCAACTGCTGGCCGATCACCATGCCGAGGGCGAGGTTGATGGTTTGAAACTGTTCCGGGGCGAGGTGCGGCGCATTCCACATGGGCCGAAAATTCCACACATGGGTTGGAATCAGATTCGGGTCTTGCACGAGGGATTGCCGATCTTCGCGGATATACCGGCGGATGCGTATTTTTACTTCGCGCACTCGTACTATGTCGAGCCACAAGATCAACAAGGTGTAGCTGCCGTGACCGATTATGGTTCGCCTTATTGCAGCGTGATAGTAAGTGAGCAGGTGTGGGGAACGCAGTTTCATCCTGAGAAGAGCGGCGAGGTGGGTTTGCAGATGCTGCGCAATTTCGTGAAGTGGGTGCATGGATGATTATTTTACCGGCGATAGATATTAAAGATGGACAATGCGTGCGGCTCTTCCAGGGCGATTACGCGCAGGTGACGACATATGACACTGACCCACTGCGGGTCGCGCAACGCTGGGCCGAGGCGGGCGCAAGCTGGCTGCATGTGGTGGATCTGGATGGAGCGAAACAGGGCCAACCTGTAAATACAGAGATTATCGGGCGCATCTGTGCCGCGACGAGGCTACGTATTGAGGTCGGCGGGGGCATGCGTTCGTTAACGCATATCGAGCAGATGTTAGAGCTGGGCGTTGAGCGTGTGATTTTGGGGACAGTGGCGCTACTCAATCGCACGCTGTTGCAAGACGCATTGCATCGTTTTGGGGCGCGGATTGCCGTTGGCCTGGATGCGCGCGATGGGCTGGTGGCTATTGCTGGCTGGCGCGAAACCTCACAGGTACGAGCTACTGAATTAGCGCGTGAACTGGAAGCGATGGGCGTAGCGCGCTTCATTTATACCGATATTGCGCGTGATGGCGCACTGACAGGGCCAAATCTGCCCGCATTGCGAGAGATGCAGCAGGCCACGACGCGCCCATTGATTGCTTCTGGCGGTGTCAGCAATCTGGCCGATTTGGAGGCGCTGGCGGCGCTGCATGTGGAGGGCGCGATTGTCGGCAAGGCGATTTATACTGGTGATGTAGAGCTGGCAAGCGCGATACAGCGGATAGAGAAAATGGGAAGAGGCTAACGATTATGCTCACAAAACGCATTATTCCTTGCCTGGACGTAGATCGCGGGCGCGTTGTCAAAGGGGTGAATTTCGTCAATTTGCGCGACGCGGGCGACCCGGTGGAACTGGCGGCTTTTTATAATCGAGAGGGTGCGGATGAGGTGGTATTTCTGGATATTACGGCCTCTTATGAGAAGCGCGCAACGATGCTCGACGTGGTACGGCGCACGGCAGAGCAGGTTTTTATTCCCGTTACGGTTGGCGGCGGCATTCGCACGGTGGATGATATTCGTGCAACGTTGGGAGCTGGTGCCGATAAGACCTCGCTGAATACGGCGGCAGTGAAGAATCCCGATATTTTACGGGCCGGAGCCGAGCAGTTTGGCGCGCAGTGCATCGTGCTGGCTATTGATGCGCGCTCCAATGCTGCTATGCCGAGCGGCTATGAGGTCTTTGTGCATGGCGGGCGCACCCCGACCGGCCTGGATGCGCTGGAGTGGGCGCAACGCGGGGTCTCGCTCGGTGCGGGTGAGATTCTGTTGACCAGCATGGATCGTGATGGCACGAAGCGGGGCTATGATCTCGTGCTGACTGAAAAAATTTCGCACGCTGTCACTGTGCCGGTAATTGCGTCCGGCGGCGTCGGCACACTGGAGCATCTCTACGAGGGCTTAACTGTTGGCGCGGCTGATGCGGTGCTAGCGGCCTCTATTTTCCACTTTGGCGAGTATCGGGTTTGTGAGGCGAAGCGATATTTGCAGGAACGGGGTGTGGTAGTCAGACCGTGCTAAGATTTTTAAGGAGGCTAGATGGCAACACCTTCTTGTGGTAGAGGAGATATCTCGCGCTCTAAATTTTGAGAATGAGGAAGATAATGAGGAATAGCCCCTCTTGCTTGTATTATGGATAGTGCCACAAGATAGCACCATCGCTGGCTCGGATGACGTCAAAGGCTTTGGGGCCGCTCATGTAATCTATGAGTAGTAGTCCATCGTTTGTATCTGTATACCAGAGCATGGGCACGGATGTAAGATAGATCCAACGTGTTATGCCATCCAAGCTCAGTGCCTGGATGGAAGTATCCTGCCATATGTAAAGTATATCGCCTACTGACAGTAAGCCATACTGAAAAGGACTCACGATTTGTCGCCAGAGCAAACTGCCATCGCTGGCACGGAGCGCGACGACTGTGTTGTCTTGTAGTCCTATGTAAACTATACCGTTTTGAATCTCCGGGCTGGTTTTGAGCGTCGCATCGTATCTCCAGAGGAGTTTACCAGTGGTTGCACTCAGAGCAATGATGCCCTGGAAGCGATTCACGTTAAGATAAACCTGATTATCCTTTTCAGTAGAAATGCTGACAGGCAGGCCTTGCCCAATATATTGCCAGAGGGTATGACCAGTGTTCAGGTTTCGGGCCAGGATGATGTTGGGGTCAGATTCATAGTAAATGATATGGTTTTGTATGAATGGTTCCCACCATCCGCTAGCATCAACATAGGTCAGAAGTTGTGCGCCATCACTGTTGCGCAGGACATGGACACGTGCGTCGGGGGTAAGAAATGTAAAAGTATCGGCTGTTAATGAGAAATTGAGTGATGCAACCGTGTGGGTAGCATACTGCCAGATTATGTTGCCGTTGTGAGGATTCAGGGCCAGGAGTGTGCCGTCGGAAGTATAAAAGTAGATGATGTTGCTATTTCCCATGAAAGGGGTTGGGCCAGCGGGAGGAAGTTGTCGTATCCAGAGCAAGATACCGTTGAGGGCGTTTCTGGCTTCAAGGGTACAAGCCTTATAAGTCGAGCAGGTGAGCCTGTATATTGTTTGATTAATGACCTCAAACGTAGAATTACGGTCCCACTGGAAGATACGCCAGGCTACTTTACCGGTGGCGGCTTGTCGTGCCATTACTGTGCCGTCAACAGTTTCAAAGTAGACCATGCCATTTGCTATGCTTCGCCAAGCACAGCTCTCGCGTGATCCTGCACGCAACTACGCCATCGTGCAGGTGTTATTACAGACGGGAGTGCGCCTCTCAGAGTGCAGCGGTCTGACGTTTGGAGATATCAGCTTTGGCGAGCGCGGGGGAATGCTCCGCGTTCGGGCTGGCAAAGGTAATAAGGCGCGATCTGTGCCTTTGAATAGTTCTGCCCGTGACGCCCTTGCTACCTACGCAGCCCCAAGACTGAACGTGGAGAAACCTTCCATCAAAGCAGTTGCAGCTATGTGGCCTAAATCTGGCTCTCCTCAGACATTTGAACCCATCTTCGAGAGCCAGAAAGGAGGCGCGCTCACAACCTCGGCGATGGGGCAAATGATCGCCGATCTGGTGAAAGCGGCTGGGGACCTAGTGCCAGAGGACACCTCTGCACATACGTTGCGACATACCTTTGCACGCAATTACCTCTCGCAGTATCAGGAGATATCGTTGGGTTAGCAACACTGTTGGGACATAGCTCGCTTGGCACCACACGGCTCTATAGCGAACCTTCCGTCTCACAACTCGCCACCCGCATTGAGCGTCTCCCGCTCAATGCCTATGGAAAATAACATCGGATGCTCGAAAAAGGAAACAATGATAATCTCGACAGTAATATGCTCTCCCATCTAAGCAAGAGCTGTTTTGAAAACACTTCCATATTTTCCGAACTCAAAAAGATACAGAATTTAGACAAGTATGTCTATGATAGTGTTGGAAAGAGAGCAGCCAACTATGGTTCATCAAGCTGATACTCACATAGAAGAAGAGTATGCAGATTCTCCATCTTATACGGATAGCATTGAACTTCCGTCGGACGTTCTTCTATTACATTTTATTGCGACTGGGGTGATCCAACTCGCAGAACGTGTTGCCAGAGGCACACCTATCGATTCACACTATCCGATTCCCTTACAAATAGGCCTCAATCGACTGAATGTCATCCGCTACCGCCATAATCTTCCCCTTGTACACAGTGTTCCAGATCTTCTTTCATGGTGTCGTCGGCCATTCAAAGAGTGGCCTCTTGATATCGCTCTAGCGCAGTTGGACCCTGATGATAGTCTTTTAGATGATCAATTTCCTACCAGTATTTGCGAGGCACTAGCTTGCGCCACAAGCGACGTAGAAGCAGATCTCAGCGAGCGCCGTTTTATGAGTGCAGTCTTTAACGCTTGCCAAACAGCAAACGCTCCAGGGGCATATGTCACTTTTCGGCGTTTGCTCATTGAGCATCCAGTGCTTACCGAGTTTGAATTAATCCAACAGCGCAATGATCATCCCGAGTTGAACCTCTTGACGGACCATCTGAAAGTTGCCTACGAAGATGCTCCGCTCGATTATATGCTCAAGGGGAACTTTCATTGTTGCCCAATTTGTGGCAACCTCCAGCAGCCAACTGTACAGATGGACCGGCTTCTTTGCGAGGAAGAACGGTGCCGGAGACAGCAGGCAGCGAAGCCAGGCCGCGTGATACCTGCACGTGAGCATGTTCTTTGGCTCAAACGTGGATTACGGCGGTTTGTTACCCTCCCAGGACTGACCGAGGTGCGCCTCGAACGGCAGTTGCTCGCACTCAAGCTTCAGGTAGATCTCTGGCCGGATTTTGACAGCTATGACCTGCGTGTTGAGTTTCCCGATGGAAAAGCATGGGCAGTCGATGTCAAAGATTGGGCTAACCCCTTCCTCCTGGCTCTCAACGTCAAAAATATTCCTCTGAGTCCGCCTTTAGAAAGAGGCTATTTTGTTTTCCCCGATGATCGATCCTGGCAGGCTGACTATGTGAGAGCATTTCGCAACGCCTGTAATAGTCGGAAGAGTTCTGCAAAGGTGTGTATCGGTGGTAATATCCAGGCAAAATTCGAGAGGCATTTTCTTGCAGATGTTAAAAAACGGCTAGCAGCTTGTAAGGGAGTCGCTAATGCGTAGTACTTATGATCTCTGGGGGCACCTGGAAAAAGAACTCAAAAAGCGCCTCAAGGGAACTGATGTGACAGAAAGTCTGGGTGCCAGGCAGATTTGCGAAGTGGAGCTGGGACTCTATCTCCTTTCACAGTTAGCTCCAAGCGCACCTGCACGAGCACTTTGGGTCCTTTTGACGGGGTATGACTTCCCCCTTCCAGAACTCCAGGGCCTTAACAAGAAGCAACACAATATGTGGAATATCGTGCGCCATATTTTGCTTCATTTCAAAAATGCGCGCCACTGGGAAGAAATGCTCGAACGTTACCGTAATGTAGATGAGCGTTTGAGACTCTACGAGGTTGATAGCAGCTATGAACGATTCACGAAGCGCATTATCAGTATCGAAGCCAGGCGTGAGGAGGTCTATTGTAAGGTTGCGCAGCAACCCCTGCCCCATGTTACACGGAAGATCCGCTGGGCCGAAGCCGGCAACACCTATTTATGTGCAGACAAGCGCAAACGGCACCATGTCACGATTCCTCCTGATATGCCAATACCTCCTTTGCCTCAGGGACATAATCTCTGCGGAAAAAAATCGCATCCCCCAATCCTCATTCCCTGGAATGATTTGCTTACCACTGCTCAATGGATGGACGATCAACTCGCACAGGGAGGCTATCCGAAGCGGGATTGGTATAAAACCATGCTCCGTGTCCGCCTACACATTTCGGAGGATGAGAATAGTGAATTTGTGTCGGTTGACACTCTTCAGTTGGGAGCAACTATGCATGTTGTCGGTATGGTGAGCTCAGGCAAATCAACATTGATGGACGTGCTTGCTGTGTGGGCTTCCCGCCACGGATACCATATTACGCTAGTTGTTGGCGATGTTATTGCAGTATTTGAGCGGGTACAACAATTTGTTCGTTTTGGTCTGAAAGCTGCTCCTATTCTGGGAGCATCAAATCGCAGGCACCATGCGGATCGACTCCATCGCGCCTTAACCGCTGAGCAATCCCAGCATCCTCTGCTCCACCAACATATTGGCTTCAACTACACCAGTTCTGCTTGTTTGCTTGATGGGCTTCGCAACGCAGCCAAACCATTTGAGATGGAGGCTGTGCCTTGCATGACGCTAGTGCCTCTCTCGTCAGATGAAGATGCAGAAGAAACGCCATCAATACATGAAGGGGACGAAGTATGCGCCTGTCCCTTCTACAGTAATTGTCCATACCACCAGGCCCAGCTTGATCTAGTAGAGGCCACTATCTGGGTTGCAACGCCAGCAAGCCTCGTCTACACCAATGTTGCTCCTCAACTTAATCCTGAGCGACTACGTTTTCTCGAACTCGTCTATCGCAGAAGCGATATTGTTGTGATCGATGAAGTAGATCGCGTCCAAGTCCAGCTTGACCAGATCTTCAGCCCAAGCCTCACGCTTATGAGTCGAGGGAAAGACTCATGGCTTGGGAGCATTCTTCAGAAGGTGACACAGCGGCTGAGTGAAGAAGGATTAGGCCAGTTCCGCTATGAAGAAGTGAAAGCATGGGCAAAAGAGTTGGCTGCCGCCCAAGGTGCGGTTTATAGTATTTATGATCTCCTCTTAAATGAGCCAGTCCTCTACAACTGGGTCGAGCGCGGGCATGACTACTTCAGTGGTTTAACCCTGCTCGAAAAGCTTACCATCGAATTAACGGGCATACCAAAAGACCCAAAGGTCTCTCCGTATAAGCATAAAGACTTTGAGACTTTCTGGATTCCATTCAAAAAATTTCTTGATGACCCTCTAGGAGATCGCAGACTAGAAGAACACGATCTCGCCCAACTGGCACGGCAAGTCATCGCTGTACGGGACAAAAAGGCTCGCCAGGCCTTACTTGACTGGCTTAAGCAGCAAAAAACTATAGCTTTGTCAGAACAGGAACTTCGAGACTACGCCTTGAGGCTTGAGTTCGCCATTATGCTCGAAGTGCTCTCGGACCGATTAGATACACTCATTCGTCAGTGGAAGCAGGTAGAAGCTATTCTTGGCCTGGAAGGAAGTAGTCCGGTCCTTTTCCACCGTCCTCCTGAAGACTATGCTGCGCTGATCCCTGATGCACCGATGGGCAATATTCTTGGATTTCAGTACCTCCGCCCTTCAGATGACCCAAACGGTCCTGGAGATCTGCGCTTCTTCCGCTGTATGGGAGTCGGACGCTGGCTGATCCTCCACCTTCACGATCTTTTTGCATCCGACGGTTTGGAAGGGCCGCATACGTTACTTCTCTCGGGAACGAGTTGGGCCGGAACTTCGCCCAGTTATCATGTACAGGTTCCTGTCACCGGCGTCCTGCTGGCTCCAAATGAGGAAGTTGAGGCTATTAACAAAAGCACGTTCGAGCTAAAGATTCTCCTGAATAATCAACAACAACCGATAGAGATTTCCGGTAAAAAAGGGCACCAGCGTCTCCACGCCTTGCAAGAAATGCTCTATGCCCTCTCGTATCAGGAGAAGATGGGAAGCACTCTGCTTCCTAGCCTCTTAGAGCAAAAGAGAGACGAACTCCCCCCCGAAAGGCAACGTATCCTGCTCCTAGTTGGTAGCTATGATGAGGCGGAGAAAGCATATCAGTTCTTGGCAGAGAAACGTCGAGATTGGGAAGATCATATGGTCTACCTAGTTTCTGATGATGATGAGTTTGAAAGTGAGTGGCGCACCCATCACCGTCGTCTACAACGCGGTATGGTAGACCGTTTTGCACGGACTGGGGCCTGGCTACTGATAGCCCCTTTGCTTGCGGTTGAGCGAGGTCACAATATTCTTAATGAGGATAAGAAAGCTGCCATTGGAGCAGTCTACTTCCTTATACGTCCCCATCCCCGTCCAGACGATATCAACTACATCATTCACGCTATCAATCGTTGGGCGGTTGAAATGCATCAGGACTTGTCCTGGTTCACCTCTCAGCACAACGGGAATTTGCCGAACTTAGAGGAGATAGGGAAAGCATTTCGTACTGAAGCATTTCGACAGTGGCGTTACCTTGTACGAATGCCGCTCAGATATAGTACACTACCATATGATGCCCGTAGAGCCCTTATCTGGAGTCAGCAGGTTTCGATCTGGCAGGTGATCGGACGATTGGTGAGAGGAGGGTGTGAAGCGCAGGTATTTTTCTGCGATGCAAAATTTGCTCCACGCACGGCCCAACTTGCGGAGGAGGACGAAGGTGAAAATACTAGTCTGCTTTTTGGAATGAGAGAAGTACTTCGTCCTTATTTTGAGAGTGCTGTCCAGACCATTTCCCGGCGTGAAAAAGATCTGGTACGCATCTTGTATGAGCCGTTGTATCGCGCATTAGATCAAATGGAGGGGATCTACTAATGGTTTTCAACGAACTACGCCCGCTTGCCTTTAGAATCGCACCCGATGTGAAGGAACTCCCACATCACTTCGTCACGCTTGGTATTCCCGAAGACTTGAAGCGCCTGATGCGTAAGGAGCTGGCAGCCGCACTCAATCGCGAACCGGACAAAACACGCCCCCGCGTGAGTGTGCTCAATAAAGCTGTGCGCATGCTCGTTCCCGATCTCATCTCTATCACACGCAACGCAGATGAAGCTTCTGTCCAACCCTGGCTCTATGGATACGGCCAGGAGCCCGCAAGTTCTTTAGCTATGCAGCAGATTATGCGTTCGTGGATCTACACATCATTTCCTGCCCAAATGCCGGAGGCAACGAAATATACACTTGCTAGTAAAATTACCGCCGACTCCTTAGTCTGGCGTCAACGGGTTGTCGATCTCGCCCGATGGGAGATGGCAGAGAATGGAACGGCTATGCAATCGAAGACAGAGGGAGTAGATCGCTTTGTGTTGCTTCCCGATCTTTTGGCGGCACGCCTCTGCCAGCCAAGTATCGAACTCAATTGGGGAACTCATCAACTCCGTTTCCGCCGCTGTCCGAGTGCTCCTGGTAGATCGGGAACTGAGCTTATTTCCTGGCCTCCATTACCTTATGAGGACAGACAGAAGCGATTATGGCCCTATTCCATTGTCTTGACGCTTACCCTCCAAACTGTCGCCTTTCAATCCTTTCCAGAATTGCACTGCGATATTGGCATTCGTAGGTGGGCAGGACCACCCATTGAGTATCTTCCAGGAGACAAAGAAACAAGCGTGTACCTGCTTGACAGCGTTCCCTGGATTGAAGGCATTCACTACTCAAATAGCTTTCAGGTGGCACCAATGGCGCGGCAGCGAGTGCCAAAGGCAGAGCAGAAGGACGGTGCATCAATATATCGCCTTGCCTGGAATAGCGATCTTGTGAAATTGCTTGATTATTTGCGCGCAAGAGACCGTTTCCCTAATCCACAAGACTTGATTCAAACACCGAGCGCATATCTGAGGGACGATGGGAAGCCCTCTGCATCGATAGTGTATCGTAACGGTATTGAGCCAGCGCACGAGGTCGGCCCAGGGCTTATGCCAATAGATCGTCATCATTTTGCCGAGAGGTTAAAAGAAATATTTGCCCCAGAATTTGTCTTTATCGATGCCCCACAGCGCAAAAAATATCCTGTGGCAATCCCCGAAAATCCGTTCATGGAAAAAGAAGATGAGGAGGATCAGTCAGAGAAGTTAACTTCCGAAAAAGAAGTATCTTCCAGTTTGCTTGCTCAACGCCGTCTCGTTGCTGCCAAGGCTATTGGCAAACATCTGACGCTGGGTATATGGTATCAATCCGACATCATTCGGCAGGTTCTGCTACAAGCGCTTCATACTCTCTTAGGATACCCCTTAGTCTCAGAAGAATCATTCACCTGGGTCACGGATGAGTTGAACCTCACAGTACAAATACGGCCTCTTGGATCGATAGGTGACGCACTCGATATTAAAGCCAGGGAACGGAGAGCTGAACTCCTACGTGCCGCCATTCGCCAACGCACTGAAGAAATTTCAGAAGTCGTTCCCCTGGCTGATGGAAGGGCAGCGGCGTTAATAGAGCTTGATCCAGCTCAGGAATTTGGAGACGCTGATCCTAAATATGCCCTGAGAATAGGCTTCGCTCAGATGGGCTGGCTGACACAATTCATTACACCATACAAAGAAAATAAGAGGCTTCCTGAGAAGCAGCGACAAAAGGAGGAGGAAAAAGTCACGCATCGAGCAACTGCTGCGCTGCGTGATCTGTTTCGTCAATGTGGTGTTCTTGGGGCTATGCCTCAAATAGTAAACAAAGGAAAAGTCACTGATTCGTCCATTCCTAGTCCATTGCATTATCTAGGGGTTTGGCTTATCAAGCAGTATGCTCCCAGTAGCCATACCCGTATCCCTCAGATGCTTCCTATCGTTGTCCATATGGCATCAGATACCCACGAAGTGCATGTGAAAGCGCGCGGTTTCACAGACTGGCTCTCCTATCCAGACACGCTCCTCGCATTAGCGCAAGGTCAAGCTCAAGGGGTGCGTAAACCGAAAGATGCCTTACCCTTCATTATGGACACCCTTAATCGCTTCATTCCCACCTGTCCTCACATAATGCTGTTTTTCCATGCGCAGAACTTTCGCAGTGCTTGGAACTGGCTCACAAATGAACGGATCACAAAAGCATTGCCAGCACCTTTCTCAAAATACAAGCATTTGCGCATTGTTCGTGTTCGTACCGGCGAACACGAGACACCAGAATGGTACGCTCAAAGCGAGGAAGTGCCTTACGGTTTTACAAAGGGAATTTTTATGCTCGGCGAGAGCGGCCATATATTCGCCAGTATACAAGAGAAACCACCTACTACCCAAAATCTGAGCAAGGAGTTGTCGAAAGGGATGTCTCGCACCAAAACAGATAAGGAGGGCAACCAGAAAAACATTGATCCGAATCCCACTGTTGCCGCATGGAATCCCGGCCTGGTTGAAATGACCATATCCTGCGCTCAACCCAACGAAACGCTTATGTGTGCGACGATAGCAAACGAGTTGCGTCATGCAATGGCATCGCACTACAACCATCCCACAATCTATCCTATTCCACTTCATCTTGCCTCGTTGATTGAAGAGTATGTCTTACCTCTTCAAGAAATAGAGGATAGCGATGTGTGGAATGAAGTAGAAACGTATCAGCTTGAAGAAGAGGAATAAGAACCACTCATAACAGAACCATTCAAGAAGAATAGGAGTCAGTATGATTAGATTTAGACATGTTTACGTCATTCAGAGAACAGAGGAAGAAGGCTCTCCTACCTATACTGCCATTTTTCCGGCACTTCCTAATGTTGGAGGTATCTCTGATACCCCTGACGGTGCGATTAGTGCTCTCCGAGCCGCTCTCATAGGCGTGTTGAAGGATATCGAAGATGAAAGCGAGCTACCTGACTCATTGGAGCCAGGTGAGATTGTTGGTTTTGGGGTTCTAGAAGCAACATCGGATGACGAGCTGCCACTTGGGGAAGATGATGAGTTACCACTTGAGGAGGTCAGCGAGGAATAAATAACCCATTCAACAGTAGCAAAGGTGATCTATGGGCTATGTATTGTCTCTTATGAGGAGAGAGACCGTGATTTTGCCAAAGAGCTAATGCTTCGGCTGAAACATGTTGGTATTCCCGTTTGGGAACAGGGAAATATCACTCATGTACTAGCTGAGCGGTACGCGCAAAGCGACCAGGCAATTAGAAATGCCTCAGCACTTATTGTAGTGATGATCCCAGAGGCTAAAGCTTCTGAAGCTGTTACCTATGAGTGGATATTTGCGCTTGGAGCGGGTGTACCTGTAATTCCACTGCTTTTGCAAGAAACATCTCTTCCTTCGCGCTTGGTCATGCTCTCTCGCTTCGATTTTACAAATTCTGCTCTCTTGCCCTGGGAAGATTTTATCGAAACGTTGCAGATGACGCTCAAAGAGACTGAGTCCCACAGGGTCTTTACGCCGCATGGAACCCCATCTTATATTCGAGAGGCCATCAAGGCCCTCGATAGTGCGAATCCTGACGACCGTGAAGGGGCAATTGATAACCTGGCTCAGTCAGACCATCCTATAGCAGTCGAGGCATTGATTGGGGCATTGTCTCACCCACTGCAAGATGTACGCATCTTTTCAGCCCTGGCAAGAGGCTACGCTGGCGATGCACGTGCGATCCCTGGACTCCTGGATGCTCTCAATCAGAAAGATGAGGATATTTCTGATAGCGCAATCATTGCCTTAGGCAACATTGGAGACGTGGCTGTTGCACCACATCTCATCAATGCACTCTATCGCCGCTGGGACCGCAGCCGCTATTTGATCGCTGATGCCTTTGAGAAGATGGGTAAAGCTCTAGAGGCAAAGAAGCCTTAGGAAGTTTCCCCATAACTAATATCACCAGCTTGATTTCTCCATACCCATTCTAAATAATGCGATAGGTTGCCTGTCCACATCACTTCTACAGTAGAAAACA
>DAOTVZ010000236.1:0-5722 GCA_034436045.1 Ktedonobacteraceae bacterium
GAATGAGATAACCCCAACTGGAAAGCCAGCCACGCCATTGACCGGCATACAGGTGCGCCTTAGCAGCGAACCAGCGTCGATAGACTTCAACTAGAAAGAAGCTGGCGGCAATGAAGACCCACAAAACCGCTATTGTCAGAAAATCACCAGAATTGCTACCGTTAGTCACACGACCAAGCCCATTGACATAGAGTTCCTGGTACCAGTAATAGAAAGGGGCATAGCAGAGATAGCCAGCAAGAGCAATGACCAGAGCAGTCAGGATGCGATAGCCCAGTCCTATCAGACGCTCCAGCCAGGCTTCTTGACCACGTGTCTGTAGATACTCCACCAGCAGGACGACGAAGAGCAGCAGAGCGTACACCGGCATATCCCAGGGGTTGACACAGGCAATAGTGCCGAAGACGAAGGCCAGCAGGGCATAGAGTGCGAGACGTTGATAACGTGAAATATTTCGGTCTTGCGGCCAGCACAATGTTGCCGCCAGCAGACCAAGCATGCAGATCGAGTTGGGCATATCCATCACATGCGGATGCAGGTCGGAGAAGAGGAAACTCCAGAATGGGAACTCGTTGATTGTAAAGGGGATAACACGGCTGCTCTGCCAGTAGTCAAAAGCTGGAATGGGGTGATGCGTCAGGAGCGCCTGTATTTGTCCGCGCAATTGCAAAAAGCCATTGAAATTGCCGATCAGTGCCGTGAAATAGCCGCCCAGCAAGGCCAGCGAGAAGCGGCGCGTCAGCGTGTACACGATGGTGACGGCCCCACAGAAGGTCAGCGCAAAGAGCGTGGGGATGGTCAGGTTAAAGGCAGTCGTGGGCACGATGCCGGTCAATTTGATGAGAGCCGCGAAGACGACATAGCCATAATAATAATAGTTGATGTAGCCGCCGGAGAACCAGGGATCGAATGGTGGCATATAGGGGCTACGCAAAATGGCGTTGAGAAAAGCCAGCTCCATTGGCTTCTCTCCACCTAAGTAGGGATTCCACAGGTCTGGATCAAGTGAACGGATGCCAACGAAGAGCAGAAAAGCCAGCGTGAATAAAACCTCTTCCATCAACAGAAGCCGCCAGTGCCGCCTAAAAAACTCCTGTAATTGTCTGAACTGTACCAGTGCTGTTCCAATACCAATAAGCGCGAGCAACGCGAAGACCAGCAGGATTGTGGGTTGCTCAAAAGGCAAAAGGTGCGCTGAGGCCAGCAACCACGCGAGATAGGCCAACAGGAGTACACCCAGCAGTTTGCTGAAGATGTAGCCACGATCTGCCAGCGAGGGTAATGCGAAGAAGAGCAGTGGATAAGTAAAGCAACCGAGAGCCAGCAACACAAGCCACCAGAAGAGAGGCGGCACGGCGTTAGTCAGGCTATTGGCTGGAAATTGCACAGCGAAGGGCGGCGATTGCTGATCGTCTGCAATCTGCAGTGGTGATAGAAGCAGCGATTTCTGGGCACCGGAAAGTTGTGGTTCCGACGGTGGCAACTGCACACCCGCCATCAATTTCTGGAAAAGCTGAGCCTCAGTATATGGAAAAGGAGTATCGCGCACAAAAATCCGCACGTGCGGATGGTCAAAAACCGAATAGCTTTCATCCGCCCCGCTATCGTCAAGTGTGATGCCCAACAGATTGGGATGGTTGACGAACTGCGCCGCCAGATGAAAGCCCAACTGACCGCTAAACAGCAATTGATAATAATGAATGGTGAGCGGATAGCGCGCCGGTAGACGCGGTATCGACTTATCAAGGCGGTCAGAGGCCATCGTAATCACGTCAAGCTGCGTCAAGAGGTGAGCCAGCAGGTGCGCTTTTGCCAGTGTATCGTCGCCGTAGAGATCAAGGCCGGTGGTAGTTTGTCCATCGGTATCGGTATAGACCAGTTGATTATACATCGCCGGTGAGTCGTTACCAACCGCGACCGGCAAAGGATCATCCCACTGCTCATAGGTAATCACGCTCCCCGGCTTAATATGGCTATACATCCACTCCGACGCCTGCACGCGCGTATTCGGCTCGCTATACACATTGAGCAAAGCCAGACCCTGAAACATCGTGCCGCCCAGCACCAGCACAATAGCCACCACAGGCGCGACCGCCAGTACACGTTGCCAGACGCGCGCGAGCGTTGGTCGCAACCGCAACACTCTAGTGCGCTCAAACAGGGTAATCAACCACGCCGCCGCAACCAGGGACAGGAAAGGATAGACGGGCAACATGTAGCGCATGTACTTGACATAAAAGTCTCCGACAATGGCAGTAAAAACAACCACCCAGGACAACACAATCAGCCATGTACCGATATCGCGTCGCCAGAAACGCCACAATAGCCAGCCCAGGCCAAAACAGGCCGCGATACCAAGCGTCAGTCCCATGCCCCAGAAAATGAGATTGTATGCTTCGTAGAGATAAGGCACCGTGCCCGCGAACTGGCGCACATAGGGCAGATCATAGGTACCACGCGCCATAGCGCCCTGTACAGCCACTTGCTGGATATAGTTCTGCAAATCCAGCAAAAAATAGGGTTGTGTGACGACAAAGAAAAAGATGGTCGCAGTCACGCTCACTAGCAAGGCCGACCACGCCGAGTAAAAGTCATGACGATACCAGCGCAACAGCAGCGCCACCGCTATCGGCACCGCCAATGGGGCCGCACTGACTTTGCAAGCCATCGCCAGCCCATAGCCAAGCCCAAGCACGAAGGCCCAGCGCAGCGGTCTATCGGTATCGACCAGCTTCACACAGGCCAGCATGGTCAACACGATAAAGACCAGCATCATCGTATCGACGGTATAGAAGTGCGAAAGCTGCAACTGGAAAGGGGTGAAAGCGATCAGCGCGGCAGTCAATAGCGCCACATTCCACGCGCGTGGCCGACCGGGGAGTGCGTCGGGCGTGAGAAGCAGAGCCATCCAGGCGGTCAATAGAATAGTGCCGGTATCGCACAACGCCGAAATCACGCGGCCTGCCAGTTCAATCGGCACAAAACTGCCCCACGAGTGTACAATATGGCCCATAATAAAACCGACAAAGGCCAGCAGATAGATGGGGAAAGAGCCATAAGCAAAAAAATGAGGATTGAGCGGAGATTGAGCGGCATTCAGAAACTGGGCAAAACTTTTGGGCCAACCAACAGCCATCACGTGAAACATGATTTGCCGCTCATCGGGATGGAAACTATTGCCCTGATCCCAGTCCAGTCCATACAGGCGCAGAGCCAGGCCAAGCAGGGCAATCACCCACAGAAGCAGCGGTCGCCAGCGAACAACTATTTTCATCGCTATTTTCTTTCGACTATCTTCAACCGTTAACGATGATTTTGCCATAACAGAGGGACAGAAATAGTATGTTCAGTATAGAGATTGCGCTTAGATGGGTCAAGAGGTCATAGGACAGAGCACATAGACACAAAAACCCACAAGACAGGGCGTCTCTTGTGGATACCCTGTCTCGTGGGTGCCCGGCTCTATTAATTCCAGCCGCGCCAGCCTCTGCGCCCACCGGGGAAGATACGCCGCCACCATGTCTCCATGCGCCAGCGATGGCGAATCATTTCGTACTGCTCAACGGGGAGCATGCCTTGCTGCAAATAGGCCATGTTTTGCGCGAAACGGCTCGGATTGAGCGTGCCAATAATCGCCAGATCGACCGGTGAACTCATGGTAAAACGTAACGCAATACCAACCGCTTCATCCAGGTCACCATGTAAGAAATCATAGTCAAGTCTCTTCAGGCGTCGCCAGTAAATTTGCAGGTGTGTATCCGGCGGCAACTGCTCATAGCGCCAGATGGCATTGGCGATAGGATGTTTAGCGATTACCCCCATGCGCTGCATCCTGGCCGGAACCAGCAACAGATCAAGAGACTCCTGGTCGGCAATATTCACGGAGGTTTGTAGGACATCAAATACACCCATTCTGATTGCGTATAGCGCGTCCTTGCGATCTCCGCTATAGCCAATATAACGCACCTTGCCCTGCTCTTTCGCGTGCATCAGCACCTGAATGACCTCCGATTGCCGCAATATCGCGCGCGAGCAGCTATGCAATTGCAGCAGGTCAAGATAATCGGTTTGCAAGCGTTTGAGACTGCGTTCGATGCTCTGTTCCAGTAGTTGTGGCGACCAGTCGGGCAGCTCCAGACCAGCCGCGTGACCGCACTTGGTAAAAATATAGCACTCCTGGCGACGCTTCCCACGCAACGCGCGCCCAATGGCCTCCTCACTCTGTCCATAGCACTCCGCCGTATCAATTACATTCAGGCCCGCGTCCAGCGCCGCTAACACGATACGTGCGCCCTCCTCCGGCGTCACCAGCCGCATCTCGTGACACCCCAGACCAAGCGGCGTCACCAGCATATCGGTTTTACCCAGAGGGCGCTTCTCCGTCAACATCGTTTTCATGACATATACCTTTTATAAGCTTCCTTATAATATAATCTTTTACACACTACCAGGCCCTCAACCGCGCAGTCAATCAAGCAAGACACAAAGGGGCAAGACATCCGCGAGATATGTCCTGACACCAATGACGAGCATGAGCAGCACTATATCCTGGTAGGGGCGTTCCTCGCGGGGGCCTTGTCCGTTCACTTAGAAACAGGGAGTGCTGTTAGCAGTAGCTACGACACGAGAGCCATCCAACACCCACGTAACAGGGCGTCCGGGAGAGCGCACAGCGACAGCAAAGGTTTGAGTACCGGGCGAAAAATTCGTCGGCTGTCCCTCGTCTGGTGGGACACCGAGAAAATGATTTTTCGGCCCTACGGGAAGGCTTACCACGCTTGAGCCGCTATTGATATATCCAAAATAGGCCACAAAGCCAGGGCCGATAGAGGATATCACACAATCAAGGACAGGCGCTACGACACCGGTACCGCCAGGAGGGGGATTGGGAATAGAGGTGGGTGTTACAGCCGGTGTTGGCGTGATACTCGATGCCGCTGTTGGCGTTATGGCCGACACAGATGTTGGTGCTATACCAGTAACCGGTGTGGCCGTTGCTCCAGGCGGCACAGTTCCCCCACCCACAGGTACAAAAATAATCTTAGAGGAGCCAGAAGCTGCGACGGTCGATGTTTGAAGCGGCCCGGAGGCCGATCCACTATTCTGCGTTTTTTCACCAACCACAGTAGAAGACTTCGGTAACAGGTGAGCAAGACCCCCTAGAGAAGATACCACCAGCAACGCGCATACAAGCAAGATACCCACGCACATAACCGCATAAAAGAGGGCCGCCCGTCGCTTCTTACGCGCTTCATATCCTTCTTGCGCCTTTGGCATAGGGGAGATAGACCTGTCTCGTAGCAATACCGATGGCACTCCTGGCATGGTAGGTGCCTCATCCCCTTGCCAGCCCATAGGAACTACCTGAATCTCGTCTGAATAATCGTTCACACTTACAGGAAGATGTGGTTGAGATGAAGAGGGATCATCCCCTGCTCTCGTTGGTATTGTCTGCTTCATAAAGCACTCACTAAAAAACTGACTATTCCACAATGTTCAGCGATATATCACAATGTTTTGATGGGAACCTTATAAGCGGTAGTATACAAGAGCCATTGAGGATATTCAATACAAAACGGGTTGAGAAATCTTAACCAGAACCAGAAGGGTGCGGAAACGCGCGTAGAGACACGCTTATGAATTCTCACCATCGAAATCGGCGATCATGTAGGGGGGTGATTGATCACGCCCTGAGAGGGGAACGACGATCATGTAGGGGCGT
>DAOTVZ010000237.1:0-32735 GCA_034436045.1 Ktedonobacteraceae bacterium
GGTCTGGAGCCGCGTGCCGCCCTCAATAATGTCTCGTTTACCATCAAACCCGGTCAACTGGCCGCTCTGGTAGGGCCGAGCGGCGCAGGCAAAACGACGATCACATACCTGGTGCCGCGTCTGTACGATGTCGATAGCGGCGCAGTTGAGATTGACGGGCATAATGTGAAAGACATCGCACTGGCTTCGTTGGGTGAACTGATTGGTATGGTGACGCAAGAAACGTACCTGTTCCACGCCTCGATCCGCGAAAACCTGCTCTACGCGAAGCCGGATGCGACGGAGGAGGAGATGATCGCGGCGGCGAAAGCGGCGGCCATTCACGACCGCGTCATGGAACTGGAAGAAGGCTACGATACCATCGTTGGTGAGCGTGGCTATAAGCTCTCCGGCGGAGAGAAGCAACGTATCGCCATCGCGCGTGTGATCCTTAAAAATCCGCGCATTCTCATTCTGGACGAGGCCACCAGTGCGCTGGATACTCACTCCGAGCGCTTGATTCAGGCCGCCCTGGAGCCACTCATGCAGGGCCGCACCACGTTGGCCATCGCGCACCGCCTCTCGACCATCCTCTCCGCCGATCTCATCCTGGTGGTCGATAAGGGAGAGATTGTCGAGCGCGGTACACACGAAGAACTGCTGGCCCAGAACGGTCTCTACGCGCGGCTCTACAACGAACAGTTTTCGCAACGTGCCGCCGAAGAGGGGGAGATGGTGGCATAAGCCATTATTCTCCCAGCAGGGGCACGATCTCCGTCTGCATTGGCACACCTGTGACCTCGATGGCGTGGTCGAGGATGAGCAGGTTGACCTCGCTGCGGACGCCAAATTCGGGCAGGTAGATACCAGGCTCGACGGAGCAGCAAGTATTGGGCAGCAGGACGCGGTCGTCCTGCGTCTCATAGTTGTCGAGGTTTGCGCCGTTGCCGTGTTCGGCGGTGGTGATGCTGTGACCGGTGCGATGCACAAAGTAATCGGCATAGTTGGCCTGCGCGATCACGCCGCGTGCTACATCGTCCACGTGGCGGCCCTCGACCTCGGCTCCGACAGCCAGACGCTCGCGCACGTAGGTGATGGCGGCGTCGCGGGCAGAGCGCACGATGGCAAAGATGTCGCGCTGATAATGGGGTATCTCGGAGCGCGTTCCGGCGAAAGCCATCCAGGTATAGTCGGCGTAGATGCTGCCGGGCGCGGGCAGATGTGCCCAGAAGTCGAACAACACTAGATCGCCACGCCTGAGTGGACTACGCTGTGTAACTGTCGGCATATAGTGTGGGTTGCCACTATGCTCGTTGACGCCAATGATCGGCGGCTCATCCATTACCAGCCCGCTCTCGCGCACCAGGGCCAGGAAACGTTGCTGCACGATATACTCGTCAAGTGTGGTTCCGGCGCGCAGTTCCTCGCCCAGCCAGGCGAAGAGGCGATCTTTGGCGGCGATCAAGCGGCGTCCAGCCTCGCGGTGACTCTCAACCTGCTCCGTGCTTAACTGGGCCACAAAACGCTGTACCAGATTGGCCGAACTGACCACGCGAACGCCAAAGGAGCGTACCAGTTCAATAGTGCCGGCATCGACGCGCGCGATATAGGGAATGGCATTCATAGGCGAATATTCCATTGCAATCTGTGCCCCGGAAGGCAACAAATCCTGTAGCATGCGCTGCATCTCCAACCAGGTGCGAAAGACACGTCGCTCTCCCGGCAAGGTGCGCAACACATGCGATTCGACAGCACTGATGAGCGCGACGGGTGTTCCCACTGCGGGGATAAAATAGAACCAGCGTCGTGTGTACATCTCACTCTCGGACAGGCCCAGCACCTGATATGCGATAGGATTCGAGTGCCGGAAATCGTAGAAGAGCCAGCCATCCAGCCTCGCATCACGTAATGCCTGTTGAATATATGCTAAATCCATCAAAGCTCCCTCTCGTTTTATCAACCGCTATTGTCAGAGAACATGGGTATGGCTATTGTATCATGCAGAGAAAGCTGAGAAGAACAGGCAGGAACCTTGCATTTTTTGCCCCCGGCGAGGCAACGGAGCGGCGGCAAAGCAGGGCGAGCGCGAGGGTCGCCTCGACTCTGTACGACATGCGTAGTGTAGAAACGATGCCTTGCGCTCGCCCAGTCTCACTCCCTGGCCGACTAGGCGAGTGCGGTCAGGAAATTGGTGCTGATAGACGGAGCGGCCGCGAAATTCAAATTGAGGCCAACATTGAAGCCAACGGCATTACTGAACGCAGTTACAAACGGTGCGATGCCGAGGCCAGTCAGGCCGAGACCGCAGGTGCTGCAAGCGCCCAGGAACGGGGTTAACGAGGTGGCGAGCGCGACCTGCGCCCCGCTGACTTCACCCAGGTCATCCTCAGTTAATTCAAATGCATTAACAAAGTCATTGTCATACATAGTGGTCATTGTAAAAGCTCCTTTTTTCAAGATTTAACACCCTGGAAAACTCACGTGCAAGCTTTCCGTGTACAACAATGACTGTACCCGAAAAACCGCTTAAAAGTCAAGCTCAACACGCCCATTTATAAAAATTTCTCTGAAAAATGTAGAGAAAAATCTATTTTTACTTTCTTCTAGCACTCTCATATACATCTTTTATACAAACCCGCGTCAAAACGACAGATGTTTCAAACTTCGCTCAAGATTTCTTCAAGATGACAAAAATTGACATATTTTTGTCCATCTCTCTGCTATACTTGCTTATGTAGGTGTAATATATACGGATATTTCGCACGCAGGCTGCTGCTAAATGTGTGCATGATAGCTAGTCTGAAACAAAGGCACCATGCTATGGAAGATGAACCGACGATAAAGCGTGTACCGCCGCTGACAGAGAGAACTACTGCGCCTTTGCCTGTTCATGAAGCACCGGTGCGGCGAACAGAAGATATACCCACCATCCGTCTGACTGCGCCCAAATCGTCACGCAGAAGGCGCTCCCGGCGAGGGCGGGTATTGATGATGCTCCTTACCCTTATATCGCTGCTCTTCGTTCTCGCCGCCGCGCTGGTCGGTTATGGCTACTATTATTACACCAGCAACATTCAGCGCCCGCTACAAAGTATCATTCATCCGGTAAGCAGAAGCAAGGCCGAGCCGACGCTATTGCCCACGCCGACACAGAATATCTTTGCCTCGGATAGCACAATTGCGGGTCAGTCGTGGAATATCCTGCTACTTGGCAGCGATGACGATAGTAAATATAGCTTTCCAGACATACTGACGCAGGTGATGATGGTCGTGCATGTTGATCCGTTGAATAATAGCGTGACGATGGTTTCTATTCCACGCGACTCATGGGTTGTGGTACCGGGCTTCAGCGGCATGCATAAGATCGATCAGGCTTTTTACCTGGGAGCCTCGCAGAACAACTCATTCGATGATGGCGTGCGGCTGGCGCGTCTGACCATCGAGAAGGATTACGGCATCACGATTGATCGCTATGCCTGGGTGGGCCTGAGCGGCTTCGCCAAAGTGATTGATACGCTTGGGGGCGTTGACATCAATGTCATCCATCCCGTGCTGGATGATGTATACCCCAACGATACCGGCAACTCGATCAACCCCTATAACTATCAGCGTCTCTATATCGCGCCCGGCCCGCAGCACCTGGATGGCCAGCAAGCGCTGGAATATGTCCGCTCGCGCCACTCCGATCTGATCGGCGATATCGGGCGCACAGAGCGGCAGCAGCAGGTATTAGAGGCGCTGAAACTGAAGCTAAACGTGGTCAACGTGGTCGCCAATTTGCCGCAACTCCTCAATGATCTGAATGGCTCGGTCTATACCGATGTCAGTGAAGCGGAGATGATCGGCTTTGCCAGTTTCGCGCATTCGCTCAGCAGCAGCAATATTCATCAGATTACGCTCGGCCCCGGTGTCGGCGCACAAAATTATGGCACTGAAACCTCGGTCTATGATCCAACGACAGGGTCTGATCAAGATGTGATTATCCCCAATTGTGCCACCATTCAGCCGGTCATCAATCAGATTTTTGGCCTGGGTGACGCGCAAAGCTGTAACGTGACGGGACAATAAGTGGTTAGTAGGGCGAGCGCGAGGCCTCGCACTCGCCCTGCGGGCTGACTTGCGGCTTTTCTGTTCTCTTGTTACAATGATTGTGAGAACAGAGCAAAGAGGTTAATTATTTTGATCGAACGGCACTTTGGGGCGGTTTGTTATCTGCAATTCGAGCAGTTTCAGCAATTTTCGGCAGTCACACATGGAGTTTTCACCCGGCATGGGGGGTATAGCGCGGCCCCTTATGCCAGTCTCAATACATCCGGCACGCTCAAGGGGGGAGATAATCTTGATCACGTCATACAAAATCGCCAGTTGGTTTTAAAGGCGCTACATTTAGAGGATACACCCACCGTCACGTTATGGAATGTGCATGGCGCGGATGTGGCGGTGTTTGAGCGCGGTGCGCCCTGGCGTACCGACTGGGCATATCGTTCGTACTACGAGCGAACATGGGATGCGGCGTATGTACGTAAAGGTGATGCTATCATCACGCGCGAACGTGGTGTAGCACTGTCGCTCTCCTTCGCCGACTGCACGCCAATTCTCTTCTATGACCCGGTGCAGCAGGTCATTGGCATCGCGCATGGTGGCTGGCGTGGTACCGCACGCGGCGTTGTCTTCGCCACGCTGGACGCCATGCGGGTGCATTTCGGTAGCTGTCCACAGGATATCTACGCAGGTATCGGCCCCACTATCGGCCCTTGTTGCTATGAAATCTCGGCTAATGTGCAGGAACTGGTGATGGGACAGCAGGAGTTTAGCGAGATGCCCACGCACCCCCACTATCGTCCATTAGTAGCCGAGTCCGCCGTCTTCTCGCTGGTGGCGTTGCCGGATAGAGAGAGCCTGCGCCTCGATCTGCCCACCACGACGCGCAACCAGCTCTTGCTGGCCGGTGTACTACCTGAGCATATCGAGCAGGCCGGACTGTGTACTGCCTGCCACAAGGACCGCTTCTTCTCCTATCGCGCTGAAAACGGCAAGACCGGGCGCTTCCCGATGACAGTGGCTTTACGAGCGGAACAGGTTATATGCTGACTTTAGTTCTTCTCGTTATCCTTGTCGTTATGGAGCGATAGGAGTAACGTTCGCATCTCTTGAGCATTATATGGCATCGTCACATCGACGAGCAGTTTTTGCAAACGCTCAACATCGTCGATAGCTGTGACCTGGGTTTCCGCCAACTTAGCAAGCTCAGGGTAATGAGCAGCTATAACGTTCACTATCCCTGTATGTAATGCTTTCAGTTGGCCCTTTTCTTCCCCTTTTTCCATACCCTCTTGTTCAATGAGTTGGAAGATAGGTGAGTCTTTTAAGAGATCATGCATTCTTCTAAACCTCCTTATCAGCCAGTCAAGATCAGGATTTTTCTCCCAGCGCATTGCAAGAGATGCGAGGGTGAAAGCTATCAAACTGAGATCAGGTAGCTCTAAATGTTGCTCTAGTGTTGTAATTGTTTGTTCTACTACTTTGCGTTCTGTGCCTCCATGGGTTAGAGGTACAAGCGGTAAGAGATTGAGTTCATTCAGGTTAAGAATGTTTTCTGGAACGAGTTTACTGACTTCGACATTAACGAAGTGGAAACGTAACACCTCTTGATTGGTCGGTAAGGTATAGACTAGAGGCGATGGTGGTACCTCTCCGTCTCTCAACAAATAGATGACAAAGGACAGCACCGGTAATTTGTACTGTCTTCTCACAAGGACATTATACCATAGCAGACGCTCTGCCATACTGCTGTCATTGCGTGTCTGAAACTCGATGTGGATCAGCATGCGTGCGCCGTTGATAATTATCTCGATGAGGATATCGAGTTCCAGTTCAACGGCGTCTAGCTTTTGGGGATGCAACTGGGTAAATGTTGCGCCGGGGAACAGCCACCGAATAAACGCCTGGGGATCAGTTGTGACGAGCTTCTTTAAACCAGTGTCATATGGTTTAACCATATCATATGCTCCTCCATGACTATTCTTAAAATAAGCATATCATAAAAGAAGAGTTCTGTATAGAGATTATTCAGTTGACAGTGCTGCTGATGAGTATTGTATTCGTTAATTTTTTGCATGGGGGCAGGACGAGCGCGGTAGACGGGCACTTTCGCCAAAACCTGCTATAATAGAAGGCAACGTAGAGCATTACTTATTCGTAAAACCTGGAGAGAGTGACGTGAGAGAGCAAGAGCTGGCGGAGAATATTGCGCGTGTGCGGGCGACGATGGCGCGGGCCGCTGAGCGTGTGGGGCGAGCGCCGGAAGAGATCACGCTGGTAGCGGTCTCGAAGACGAAGCCGGTTGAGCTGGTGCAGATGGCGTATCAGCAGGGCATTGCCAATTTTGGTGAGAATCGCGTGCAGGAAGCGCTGCCGAAAATTGCCGCTTTCCATCCGGCAGATGTCTCCTGGCATATGATCGGGCATCTGCAAACCAACAAGAGCGGGAAAGTGGTGGGTAACTTTGCCATCGTCCACAGTGTCGATAGCCTGCATCTGGCGCGGGCGCTGAACCGACATGCGGAGAAACATGCGCTACGCCTGCCTATCCTGTTGCAAGTCAATGTGGCGGGGGAGGCCAGCAAGGAAGGAATGACGCTGGAGGAGACGCCCGTGCTGGCGCGTCAGATCGCCACTCTGCCATACCTGGAGATTCGCGGCCTGATGACCATTGCGCCATTGGTAGATGACCCCGAAGTGGTGCGCCCGGTCTTCCGTGGCCTGCGCCACTTGCGCGATCAGTTGCGTGAGGTGCTACCAGATGTTACCTGGTCAGAACTTTCGATGGGGATGACCGACGACTACGAGGTCGCTATTGAGGAAGGCGCGACCATCGTGCGTGTGGGACGAGCCATTTTCGGCGCGCGTGCTTGAATATTGCTAGCTAGTCAAGGAGCCAATGATTGTTATGAATATACAAGACCTGTTGATGGGCCGTCGCGTCCGTCAAAATCATGCTTTAGAGCATGCTACCTTTACAATTTTAGCCCGGATGGATGGTAACTTTACGGGCAGCGCGCGCTCGTTCTCAGACGGCTTTATCGTGTTCTCTAATGTCGATCTCGACCTGCTGCGACGTGCCAGCGAAGAGGCTTTGCGCCGCCTGCAAGCAGGCGAGGCCGAACTGGCTATTCACCCTAACTGTGGCACCAACCTGGCGGTTGGCATTGCGTTCGTCACCGTTGGTACACTGCTGGGCATGGCCTCTAGCCGTTCGCGCACGCGGATGGCGGCGGCGGCGGCCTCCTCTCTCGCCGGTTGGGCGGCGGCGCGACCGGTGGGTGAATATGTGCAGCGTCACTTTACCACCTTGCCGGACCTGCACGGCGTAAGTATTGTGGACATTAGCCGTCGGTCGTTCATAGGTATTCCCTATATCCAGGTGCGCACGGCATTTACAGAAAAATAATGTGAAGCGGGAGAGCGTCTATGTCATTCCTTCTACAGTTAAATATTATTCATACCTTTGTCGCGCTAGGTATCGACATTATCATCTTTGCCATGCTAATCCGAGCTATTGCTTCCTGGTTCGGTATGGACGAGCGTTTCGCCTTTATTCGCTTCCTGGCGCGTATCACCGACCCCTTTATCATGCCCTTTCGCCGTATTATCAAACCTATGGGCATGCTTGACCTCTCCTACTTCGTTGCCTGGTTCATGCTCGTCACGCTGCAAATACTGATCACGCAAGCGTTGCCCGGTGGGTGGTAGAGGTGGAGCGCAATGCGTCTCACAGTGCGTGTTATCCCGCGTAGCAGTAAGAACAGCCTGAGCTGGGAAGAGGAGACGCTCAAGGCGCGCCTGATGGCCCCGCCGGTCGAAGGTGCGGCTAACGAGGCGTTGATCGCGCTGCTGGCTCAGAGGCTCGGATTATCGAAGCGTTCTATTCGTATTGTGCAGGGCGCTACGGGACGCCAGAAGATCGTTGAGATTGCCGATCTCACGCTGGAAGAGGTTAGACGGCGCATCGAATAACGCAATATATTATTCGATGCGCCGTTATGGATTGCAGCTATGACGCCAGGAATATACCCTCGATATGAGTATCCATCTGGATAAAGTCCTGACTGTTGAAGTACAGAATGACAACTGCTTTGTTGATCGGGTTGCCGTCGCTGCCAAAGGCAATCTGGCCACTGACCCCTTGCAGGGGATGGCTGGTATTGATTTGCTGCAAGCCTTGCAGTAACGCTGAGGGCGTCAGCGTGGTGTTACCAGCCGTGTAGGCGTTATTGACGGCCTGGAGCATTGCCAGCGTGGCGTCATAGGAGAGCGCCGCGTCGTTGGTCGGGCGTGTGTAGCCATAGGGATTTGAATGTGCCTGATTGTTGGGATTGAAGTCAGCAGGATACTCCTTGAAGAAGGCTGGTTCCTTGCTGGCCAGACCTAAGATGCCCCACTCGTCGGGATAGAAGAAGGAGGTGAAGTGCAGACGTGGCAACATCGAGCGCACACTCTGCGGATAGCCGCTCAGTTCGTAGAGCGCGTCACCGCCTAAGACTTGCAAATTTGCGGGGGCATTATCGTTTTGCATATCCTGGAGCAGCGTGGTGGCGTCATTGGAGTAGCCGGCGAAGTAGATCAGGTCGGGATTCTTGCTCAATGCATCCTGTAAGGCGGTACCGATGGAGCTGGCGTTGCCAACCGTATATTGTTCTGTTGCTACTGCTGTATTGCCGTCAGCCGTGAACTGGTTGATAAAATCTTGTTGCAGATTTTGCGTGTAAAGATTGGCCGGGTCGTAGAAGACGGCTACGTTTCTGGCATGGAGGACCTGCTCCGCATATTTCGCACCGGCAATCGCCTCACTTTTGTTGGAAGGGTTGACGCGGAAGAAGTTGGGCAGGCCGGTCAGGGCATCGCTGGAAGCCGTCTGCGAAACCATCGGAATACCGGCCTGACCGAGAATCTGGTTGGCGGTATAGGCGTCGTTGCTATAGGGCCAGCCGATCACTCCCACGACGGTTTTATCGGACTTCGCTAATTGCACGATCTGCCGGGCCACGTCCGCCGTATAGTTGCCGCTACTACCGCTATTGGCGATCAGCAGGTACACTTTGAGACCCCCACTCAGCTTCGCGTTGTCGTTAAATTCTTTTTGAGCCACATAGGCTCCTTGCAGATCACTCTCACCGGTACCAACCGCTGCTGCATTATTGCCAGAGAGCATGGTAGCGACTACAAAGGTCACATGGGGCGCGTTGGCAACCTTCAGGTCTTCCAGGTAGATCAGCGCTTCGGCGTCATTTGTTACCTTTTGCGTCGCGGATAGCCAGAGCGCCTGTGCCTGCGCTAGATTGCCGTTCTTAAAAGCGGTCGCGGCCTGTTGCTTGAGCGAGGCATCGGGCAGGCTAGTATCCAGCGCCGCCGAACCATTGCTGATGCCGATAGCTTCACCGTTGATCATATTCACGCCGATACCGTTAGCGGGGATCGTGAAAGTTGGTGAGGCCGTTGTCGCTGTCGTTGGTGTAGCCCCGGTTGAACCCGTTGTTCCTCTCTGGCGAGAACTGAGTAGCGAGGGCAGGAAGAGCAGAGCGGCGATGACAACGACGACCAGGATGAGCAAGGCGAAACTGCATCCTACCCAGTTGGTGCCGCCTTGCCTCCGCTGGCGTTGCGGCGTAAACATCCCTACCTGCTGAGGCTGTTGTGCTGGATAGGGGCCGACCGGCGGCGGTGTCATTGGGCGCGCGGGTGGAGGCGGCGGCGCGTAGGCGCTCCGCGTACTCGGTAGCGGCGTCGGAGGATTTGACGGGCGTTGTGTGGCCACGGCCTGCGTTGGCGGTGCGGCTGGTGTTGTTGCTGTGATGCCTGGTGTGCTAATCGGCCCCGATGTGTTCAGGGTATACATGCCCGTGATGTCGCCGGAGGTACCGAAGCGGCGCTGGAGGATCTCATCGATATCATGCTTCATGGAGGCCGCATTCTGATAGCGTTTATTGATGTCAATGGTCAAGGCGCGATTCAGGACGCGCTCGATCTCTGGCGACAACTGTGGATTGAGCGTGCGCACCGCCGGGTAGGCGAAGGGTGGATAATTGCGTGGGTCGCGGTTAGTCAGAATATGATGCAGGGTGGCAGCCAGCGCGTAGAGGTCGGAGCGTGTATCAGCGTTGCCTTGATACTGCTCCGGTGGCGCATAGCCGGGCGTGCCAAGCGCGGAGGTCTGTTTGCGCCTGCTATTTTTGTTTTCGTCGGCACGGGCAATACCAAAATCGACCAGATGAGCGCGCTTATCTTTGCTGCCAATGATGATATTAGCGGGCTTGATGTCGCGGTGCACAATCGGGGGATTTTGATTCTCCAGGTAGTCCAGCACGTCCAGGATTTGCGAGGCATAGGTCAAAGCCTCGCGTTCCGGCATCGGCTGCTTGACCCGCTCCATGCGATCTTCCAGATTTTCGCCCGGCACGTACTCCTGCACCATGAAGTAGCGCGTGCCTTCCTGGAAACTATCGGTGACGCTGGGCACCAGCGGGTGGTCGATCTGGGCCAGTGTTGCGACCTCGCGCTCAAAGTTGCGCACATCTTCCTGTCGCTTTGCCGGATCAGTATTGTCCGAAATCAACTCTTTGATGACAACGAGCTTGTTGGAGACGCGCGTATCCTTTGCCAGCAGGGCCGCACCCATACCGCCCTGGCCGAGAACCTTTTCAATGACGTAGCGACCGTTTTGCAGGCGTGAGCCGGGGGCAAGAGTGCTGGTTGCGCCTGTGCCGCCACTACCACTCAACGTAGCCTGACTGCTAGTGCCCGCTGTGCTGGTTGAACCTGCCACGTTGCTCACTATTGTCTGACTGGCGCTTGTTCCCGCCGGATCCAGGTATGCTCCGCAGTTACTACAGAATGTTTCACCGGGAGAGTTATTTGTTCCACAAACAGGACATTTCATCTCTTGCACTCATCACTTCGTTTATTTACCAGCTTCTAAGCAGTTAGACGCAGCATACGTCTAAGTGCCAAGCAGGAACTTCCCCTCAATGTGAGGTTCCATCTTGATGAAACCATTGGGGTCAACATACAAGATGACGATAGACTTGTCAATTGGATCGCCATTGGCGTCAAAGGAAATCTGCCCGCTGACCCCCTGAAAGCTGTTCGGCCCATTCAGATGATGGAGCGCCTGCTGCACCTGTTGTCGCGTGACGATATTCTGCTTTGCCTGCCGCTGGGCGTTGTCGATACCGTGTAGCAACGCTACTGTGGCATCATAGGAAAGGATGGCATCGTTGTCTGCGCGCGTGAAACCGTAGGGGTTGCCGACGTGCAGATGGTTGGGGTCAAAGGCCGCCACGTAGGAAGTGAAGAAGGTGGGCTGCTGAGCGCTCAGTCCCAGCACACCCCATTCATCGGGATAGGCGAAGGAGGTGAAATGCAGACGACTGAAACCGGCGCGCGCACTACTAGGGTAGCCACCTAACTCGTAGAGCGCGTCACCGCCCATGACGGGAATCTTCCCCGGCGGCAGATCGGTGAGCAAGGTGCTGGCATCATCGGCATAGCCGGAGAAGTAGATGCAATCGGGATGCTTGCTCAGGGCATCTTGCAGGTCTGGCGGGAGGGTGGCCGCTTGCCCGACGGTATATAGCTCTGTTGCCACAAGATGGCCCCCATCCTGCTGAAACTGTGTAGCGAAGTCCTGGGCCAGACTTGAGCTATAGGGATCATGGGGGTCCTCGAACAGGGCCACATTATGTGCGCGCAGCACTTGTTCGACGTAATGTGCGCCCGCAATGCCCTGAATCTTATTCGAGGGAGCGACACGAAAGAAGTAGGGTGAACTACCGCTCAAAGCGTCGCTGGAAGCCGTTTGCGAAACCATAGGGATGTGTGCAGCGCTCAGGATTGGCAGGGCTGCAAGCATCCGTGAACTAATGGGCCAGCCCATGACGCCCATGAAAGTCTTATCGCCCTGCGCCAGTTGCACAATCTGCCGCGCGACGCGACTGGCATAGTCGGTCTGACTGCCGGAACTGGCGATCAAGAGCCGCACTTTGACGCCATTGTACAGTTTTGCGCCGTCGTTAAATTCCTTCTGGGCCACGTATGCGCCTTGTAGATCATCGCGCCCGACCTGCACCGAGCCGCTATCGCCGGAGAGCATGGTTGCGACCACGATAGTCACGTAGGGGTCGCCGGAGTTCAGCACGCGCAGGTCTTCCAGGTAGATATGTGCCTCAGCATCATTGGATGAGATGGTCAACGCCTGGCTGAGCAGGGACATGGCTTCGGGAATATTGCCCTGTTTTAACGCATTCGCAGCCTGCTGCTTAAGTTGTGCGTCGGGCAGGGTATTATCGAAGACGGCAGTGCCATCGCTGATGCCGATAGACTCATTGCCCACTTTCGTGATGCCAATGCCTGCCTGTTGTGATGTAATTGGCTTATAGCGTATAAAAAAGAGGCTACCGCCCGCGATGAGCAACAGGAGCAGGATAAGAAGCCCCACTGCCAGCAGAAAGTTGCGACGGCGCATCCCACGCAGACCCGACCCGGATAAAGTGTGCGCAGCTAATAAACCATCGGGTGTATGTAAAGATGGTATCACCGGCAGCCCTGATGCTGGTGGCGGAGAGAAAGGTGCTGTTCCTGCTATATCTACCAGTTCCTCGCTGTTATCGGCAAGGGCCGTGTTCGCTTTGCTTAACGAATAGGTGCTGGCACCAGCCATGATGCCATAGCGTTGGTACAAAATCTCGTCTATGTCCTGCTTCATGGCAGCGGCGCTCTGATAGCGTTGTTGCACATCGCTTTCGAGGGCGCGCTTCAGCACACGCTCAAACTCTGGCGAGACCTGAGCATTGAACAGGGAGGCCGGAGGATAGATAAAGGGCGGCTCATTGCGTGGATCACGATTCGTCAGCAAGTAATGGAGTGTGGCAGCAAGCGCGTACAGGTCGGAGCGTGGGTCGGCCTTGCCCTGGTACTGCTCAGGGGGCGAGTAACCGGGTGTGCCGAGCGCGGTCGTTTGCTTGCGTGCGGCGGCGCGCGCGATACCGAAATCGACCAGGTGGGCGCGTCTGTTCTTATTGCTAATGACGATGTTGGATGGCTTGATGTCACGGTGTACGATGGGAGGCGTTTGCTGCGCCAGGTACACCAGCACATCCAGGATCTCTGAGGCATAGAGAAGAACAGTACGCTCACTCGTGGGCTGGTTCAGACGCTTCATGCGCTCTTCCAGATTCTCCCCCTCAATGTACTCCTGTACCATGAAGTAGCGCGTACCCTCTTGAAAATGGTCGGTCACGCTGGGCACCAGTGGATGATCGATGTGAGCCAGCAACGCAACCTCGCGTTTAAAGTTGGCGATATCCTCTTCTTGTGTGGCGGGATTGCTGATGAGTTCTTTGATAACGACAGGTTTACCGTCCAGACGTAGATCGGTTGCCAGCAACACGGCTCCCATACCACCTCGACCGAGAACCTTTTTGATGACATAGCGTCCACCTTGCAGGCGTGCGCCTACTTTGGCGCGCGACACAGAGGGAGCCGCTCTTGACCTGGCCGCCTGGTCAGCCGTAGTGTTCGTGCCGGTGGGAGTGGGATTGAGCAATTGCCCACAGGTGCTACAATAGCGCACACCGTCACGATTCTCGTTTTTACAGTAAGGACATTCTATCATTTCCCCTGCCTTCTGAGAGATTTTTGCGGGAGGGCTTTTGCTTAAATATTGTCATTTGATTATATCTGGTTTTTGTTGTTGAGTCGAGTATGTTTGAGGCATAGGCATCGCTGCTCTATCAGGGATTCATCCTCACCATTAATATATACGCCGTAGAGATTAAAATGTTAGCACTTGTCATGCTGCTCTTCTTGTGTAGGAACCAGGTTTACTGCGTTCCTAATACCAACCTGTTACATATTTTGTTGAAGATACTAAAAATTGATTAATTATATGCTACTTTTCTTGTTTGGTGATAGATTGAACAGACTATTTTGCAGCACATTCAGATAGGCGTCGGCGATACCCCGTCTGCGATAGTAGGCGGGCAATCGACTGACGATGTCGTGCCACTGCGAGCGAAGCTGCATTTCACGATAGCGGCGGCGTGTGTGATAGAGATGGATGCGGTCATCCAGGGCCGTGAAGGCCCATCTCAAAGCCAGGCAGATAGAGACGATCAGGCTCAATGTACTAAAGATGGCCAGAGAGAGAGCGAAAAGCGGCAGCAGTGGGCCAAGCGCGTTGAGCAAAATGGGCGTGGCCCGAAACAGCCAGACTGCTATGCAGAGCGCGATACCGGCCAGCGCGACAGCGAACGGAAGCTGATATTTCATGCTCATCCTCCAACTAAGTACAGACGAAGTATCGTCCATATGTATGAATATACGTATATCAAGCCGTCCTGTATAGATAACGTATTCTCTATTATTGTTCACTACCCCTAATGACGATTTTTGTGGGACAAATTACGATGAAAAGATAAACAAGGGGGGCAGGCTATGAAGTCAGGCAGCAGTCTCTTCGCTGCTGTATCGTTCGCGTACCAGCGTGCGCAGGCGTTTGTAGGCCAGGGAAAGCGAAGAGGAGTAGCAGTTCTTTTGGGCTGCGTCAATTGGATACATTGCTACATAGTCTCGCAGGACGATACCCACGCGCGCGAGCGCGATTTCTAGCGGTGTTGGCTCTGCTCCAAAGTAGGGAGCCGACAGGTGGGCCAGATTGATCAGCAAAGCTCTTCGCTGCTTTGGTGGCAGTTCAGGTATCAGATTGACTACTGCGGTCAATGATGACATCTGCACCAGTCGTGCAAACGCATCGCCGACCGGGTCATAGTCTATCGAGACTTGTTCCTCCAGATTCCATTGTTGCTGAGTCTTGCAGGTGTAGAGCGGAATCATCCGTTTCTCACGTCGCCCGCAGTCAATGCAGTAGTGGTGGGCAATTGTCCAACAAAAACTGAACAGTGAGTCAATGGGGGCCGCCTCTCCGGCAGCGATCTGTTGCGCACGAACATAGGCACGTTCCAGCGTTGTCTGCACAATGTCATTGGCTATCTCTTTCTCTTCACCATACCAGGCGGCTATATGTAATGCGTAGATGAGGGGAAGAATACGTGTGAAGAGTCGGTGAGACAGGTCATTCCACTGCTGGTCGCTCAGTTGTAAGCCATCCAGGCCTTGAATGGGCAAGGTACTCTGCATGGTAACAAGACCTCCTGTTGTAAGCTCATGGGCTGCCACTAAATTGTTTAAGCTCTACGTAGCCAATCTAAGAGAAATCTTGTGTATATGCGAATGGTCTTCAAAATTGCTCCTTATTATAAGGACGTAATCCAGAGAGATTTTGAAAATTTTTAAGATCACAAAAAATCTCTTATGGTACAATAAAATAATAACATATAAGTAAGAAGAAATCAATGATACTATAAGAAAATCTGAGAATATAAAGACATTTATTTAGAAAATATTAAAAGAGACAGCTTAATTGTAAGATAACCTGTAAAATTGGAGGGAATTACAAAAATTATATGACAGAGAGAGGGTATCCTGTGTAACATATTTTCTTTAATAAATTTGTGGTATACAGCGTTTAGAATATATGGTAAAATTTTCTGGAAGTTACTTTGCTCTTGTCTTGTACGTCATGGAGATATCGGAATTAAAAAGAAGAATAGATAGATGGTTCTCAGAGAAATGTTGGTATACAGGCCGTATTAACTTAAGGAGCAGGGCTTAAATTCGTCTTTCTATCAGGAAAGCTTTGGGATGAGGACGATGGCTATAGATAAGTTCCCTTTAGAAAAAATTGAAGAACTATTACGGAATAGTGAGATACAAAAACGTATCCAGGCTTATCAAGAAAGCATACAGACTGAAGCGCTGGTCACGATTGGAAGGGCTGCGAAGCTCTTCGGTTTCAGTGAAACAAAATTGCGCGAGTGGGATCGTTCAGGGTATCTCAGTTCAGTGCGCTCAAGAAGTGGTGAGCAGGGTGGGACGGGACAGCGTCAGTATTCAGTGACCGAACTGAACAAGCTGGCAATTATTCGGGTGTTACAGGATGCCGGGGTTAGTGAAGTGCCTGCCAGTGTTGATGAACTGTGGAGGGAGATAGTGGGGGAACATAAAGAAGAGCGTCTGACCATCGACCAGCATGTGGAAAAAGTTTATAAAGAGGAGTTCTGGCGTTTTTATGCGTCACGTGCTATGCAGCTCTCACTAGCCTTGATTTGTGGCGATGCCCTCAATGCGGTAGCTGGTCTGGTTATTCCATTGCGGCAGGGCGGACCGGCGATGCCTGTTTTAGATGCTGAGAAGCCTGAAGAATTTGCCCGTCTGGGGCCAAGCTTGCTGTGTTTTTTAAGTGAGAATCATGTATTCCACACATTTTATGAGCCTGTTCCATCATTTGAGTATCTCACCGACTTCCGTATACGAGGATTGGTGAGTGTAGAAGAGGATGCGCCACGTGATCGAATTTATGTAGTCTTGCAACGTAAAATGAAGCCGACTTTGCTCGACTCTGCGACCGTCAATGTGATCAGACGGCTGCTGGCTCCTCTTTATGAGCAAGTAACCATGCAGGAGTGGGAGGAGTATCTGGGTCACGGTTTCCGTGATGTGGTTTATCCCTATATCGATTTTGGTAGCGCTGGTATGACGGATACTGTGCTGAGTAACCTCATGGAACTCATTATTCAGTTGGGAGGAAAGGCGGATGACGGTAATTGCTTATGGAAGTTTTGTTGTATGCTCTTGCCCAATGATTCTTCTTTGCCTCTCTACCAACGCAGCCTGGTTGTACGCGCGAAAAGCCTGCATTCGCCCCATGCTCTCGGCGTTATGGTTCATCCTCAAGGGAGTGTTGTGGGCCTGAGCATCAGAGCATTTCAAAGTGGCACGATAGTATTGCGTCGTAATATTATGCGGCAAGGGTCAGATGGGGCGACCATTGCTTTGTGGGAAAGCGAAAGGACAATTCGTTCTGCGGTAGCATTTCCCATCGGGGGGGAAGATGGATTGCCTATCGGGGTAGTGTATGTAGCTTCAGAGCATCCAGACGCCTTTAGTGAAGATGACCTACGTGTATTTCGCTTGATAGGGCGTATGGCGGAAGATCGGCTGCGGGTGTCTGGTGTGCAGCGGCAAATCTATAGAAAACTTTCCTCGGTCATCGCAAATCCGGTGGTCGTAGACTCATTTTTGACCATTTTTACTGATATTCTGACAGAGGGACAATTCAGGCGAGATGTTGAAGAACTTCTCCAGGACATCTTGATGCCACAATCGCGCAGTACAGACGGTGCGAGGGCGTCGATTGTGGGTTTTACTAAGGATCATATTCAAAATATGGAAGGGGTGAGCGAAGAAGCGGTATCTTTTATCAGTGTTGATGTTGACCAGCAGGGGTATTTAGCGAATGTCTATGGTGATCTTGCTGTGCGCAATCTGAATCTGGAGGTTGGCATAAAAATAAAAGATACGTTGAAGGCGCTAGCGAAAGAATATGCTGATTGCCACGTCTATCATATCTATGCTGATCGGTTCTATATCATGCTGGATGGGGTCTCGCTTGAGCGTGCCCGCAAAATAGCCGAGCAACTGAGGTTAGCATTGTCCGGGACATACAAGCTAGATGCGCTAAAAATGTATCCAGAGCAAGAGACACCTTCAGGACGTCTGCTGGAGATACCGGACATAACAGTGCGTCTCGGTGTAACCTCTTATCTCTTTACAAAGTTAGCTGAAATTCTTGCGCGTTATGCACCGATGAATGCTATTGATGAAGTGGAGGCACTGATTATCTCTGGTCTGGATACTCCCCTCAATTTAGCCAGAGATGATGGCGGGAACGCGGTGTTTTCTTGGGAGCCAACAATACGGAATTATGTTCGCTGGTCACCTGCAAAACCAGGAATCCCATGATGTATAGCATGCCTCAACTGATTTGCCCCCCCCAAATCATTAGAAGACATATACAATACCATGTGAAATTCTTCCTGGTTTCATCCATACGATCATCACAGGTCTTTATTTTTTCGTGTCATTGGCAACAATCTGTTGTTAGTGGCTGTGTGCGCGCTTAGTGCGCTTGTAATCATTAGTGCGGAATGTGTGTTTATTATGAGTGAAATAGCTGCACCAACAGTGCTGTTCGCTTTGGGAAGGCCCGGATGTGGTAAATCAACTGCTGCAAAATATATTCAGCAACAATGGAGATATGTCCAAAATGGACAATCATATGAAGCAAAAGAGGAAGAGGTAGAGAAAGATGCATACCGCATCAAAGATTATACGATTCTTTATGAGATGTTTCAGCAAGATAGAGCTGGCGAAGATAAAACCAGGCGGCGTTTTCGTGATGCGATAGTTCATGGTGAAGTGCTGGGCTTCGACGTCATTGATTTCACCGTTCTTGATGAGGCTCTGGAAAAAACTGTGCAGGCAGTCGTTTCGTGTATGAAGGACGCTCTTCTGTCTTCGCGAAAAAAGATAATAATTGTAGAGTTTGCTCGTAATGATTATAAAGATGTGTTTGAGAAGCTGTCTACATATCTTGATTCGTACCTTGATGGCCGGTTTGAGCCATGTAGTGGGCGAGATTTGTTGAGCCGCTCCTTCTTTCTGTTTGTTGAGGCACCTCTACCTGTCTGTAGCCAGCGCATTCATGAGCGCGTCAAGTCACCTGTGAGAGAGGATAACCATTTTGTTTCGGATGACATTTTACGCAGCTATTACGAAGTGGATGGTAGGGAGTATATCCAGAATGGATTGGGAAGGGACTACGAGGTCGATCCTGCGCATATAAGAGTTATTGATAATGATGGTTCTCAAGGGGAGTTTTTGAAGCAAATCGAAGCTTTTTTGCATGAGACTTTACTGGGTAAAGTTCCCGCTGTCTAGTCGAAGCTGTTAGAACAGAGCAGAGGATGCTGCTCTGTTCTTTTGCTCCTGAGGAGTTTCGACGATACCTACAAATTATATGGGCACATATGATACATTACAATGAGAGCAAGGTATCTTTGGGTAGGTAGTCGGAAGAACACTAGTGAGAGGAAGGGTGATTTTCATAGCTATCCCGTTTGAACAACTAACCCCTATTCATCCCAATCGTCGGATCACATTGGAACATGGCGCGGAACCTGTTGCGCCGCGCCTGATTGATCTCTTTGTGCCGCTGGGTTTCGGGCAGCGCGCATTAGTTGTCGCGCCACCAAAGGCGGGCAAAACCACGATTTTGCGTCAGATTGCCGCCGCTATCTTGCAGAATCATCCACAGGCGCTGCTGTTTCTGTGTTTGGTGGATGAGCGCCCGGAGGAGGTGACGGAGTGGCGAATGGAAGTGCAGGGGCCGAACGTCAAGCTCTATGCCTCCAGCTTCGATCAGCAAATCTCCCGGCATGGGCGCGTTGTGGAACAGGCGCTTAATGATGCGAAGCGCGAGGTCGCGCACGGACGCGACGTGGTGATTTTGCTCGACTCGCTCACCCGTCTGGCGCGCGCGCATAACCTCAGCACCGAGATGTGGCGTGGCCCGCGTCAGCGCCAGGGCGGCTATGGCAATCGCACGCTCTCTGGCGGCATCGACGCTCAGGCGCTGGAGATTGGACGGCGCGTCTTTGGCGCGGCCCGCGCGCTGGAAGAGGGCAGCAGCCTGACAATTGTTGCCAGTTGCCTGGTCGAAACCGGTAGCCGCCTTGATGAAGTAGTCTATGAGGAGTTTAAAGGCACGGGGAACCTGGAGATTCGCCTCTCTCGTGAACTGGCTGACCGTCGCCTCTTTCCAGCCATTGATGTGATGACCTCCAGCACGCGCCAGGAGGAGCGCCTGCTTTCCTCAGATGAACTACGTGCCATGTCGGTGCTACGCCGCCGCCTTGCTGATCTGCCTCGCCTTGATGGCACGCAACAACTCTTGCAACTCTTTGAAAAAACCTCTTCTAATGCTCGCCTGATCGAGGCCGTTTTGAGACAGAGTTAGTGTAAAGAAACCTGCCTGTTCAACCGCAACAGCCATCACAATAGACGTAAATCTTTCGGACCTTATGCTTGTTTAACTCCGATAACAATGTCACGCCGCTTGATAACGCGATCAACGATATGCGCAAGTTGCGTGTAAGGTGGCTCGTTGCGTACTGTCAACGTGGTGCGTTTCTCAATGAAGGCAATCATTTCATCTCGCGTGATGCGTGTGGCGTTCCAGGCCAGTGCCAGCGTACCCCCTGGCAACAGCAGGCGTTCCCACACAGGGAGCGCATCGGTGAGCAGGTGGGAGAGTTCGCCGAAATGCTGAATGCCGTATGGCAGGTCGCCCACGACAGCGTGCATGCGCGAGCCGCCCGGCACATCGCGGAGATGCTGGTCGGCCTGGGCACTATCGCCATGCACCAGCACCAGCAGGCGTGTATTACCCTTACGCCCGACCTCGAACTGCACGCGGCGTCCCGCGCGCCGTCCTCGT
The DNA here is from genome assembly GCA_034436045.1 of Ktedonobacteraceae bacterium. Lineage (GTDB taxonomy): Bacteria > Chloroflexota > Ktedonobacteria > Ktedonobacterales > Ktedonobacteraceae > H111-94. The sequence goes on from DAOTVZ010000237.1 coordinate 20,432, forward strand.
TCATCGACCTCTTTATATGGCACCGACTCGCTGTTGAAATATTGCTTGATAAACACCTCAGTTGTCTCAATATCGTGACGCTCAAGCTCGATGCCGAAGGCGTCATAGCCGCAGGCCAGCGCGAGAAAGAGCGTTGTGCCGCCGCCCGCTAGTGGATCAAGAATACGCAGGCGTTCCGTGTACTGATAGCGATAGGCACCCGCGAACAGGGCCAGGTTGAGCAGCACGCGCGTAAAGGTCTCATTGGTTTTGCCTTTATAACGTCGTGCCTCGCTCATCTCTAATGGCACAAAAGGCATGAAATCTGGTTCGATGGGGCGCAGGAGCGGCCCTGCGACCGCGCCGATGCGCTCGAAATACTGATATGCTTCGCCGGTGGCACCCAGGCGTCCCAGCAATTTTCTGGCCGAGGTTGAAGTGAGTACCTCATCATCCATTGTTGCTAGCAGGTAGCTCTGGCCTGCCAGCTTGATGGGCGTCAACTGTTGAATGAACGCGCCCAGCGGGCTGGCGAGCAATTCGGGGGCTGCCAGCGTTTCGGTCATATTAGCATATTGCGTGTTACGCTGTGGAGTGATTCTAAATACACTGCTCATGACTGAAATTATATCGCAAAAGGGTAGCGAGCAGAGCAAGGCGACGGCAAGGATATGCCTCTACAATGATTGATGGGCATAGCGTATCGTATTATTATTAGGAGTGTAGCCCTGTCGTCGTCCTGCTCTGCTCCTGCATCTTTGTCTCTCCCTTTGCGTCCTCTCTCTTTGCGTACTACAATAGCATACGGTACGAAGCGAGATAGCAGTCACAACCTGGGGGTGTTTTTTATGCATATTGTAACTGTCGCGGAGATGCGCGAATTAGAAGCGAGAGCAGAGCAGGAGTATGGCTTGACCTCGCATATCCTCATGCAGAACGCAGGCAAAAGTGCGGCTGACATCTTCCTGGCGCATCTGCCGCCACAACAGCAGATACAACGGCTTCACCTTCTCTTTCTGATTGGCCCCGGCAATAATGGTGGCGATGGCCTGGTGGTTGCGCGTCACCTGGCTGAAGCTGGAGCATCCATTTCGCTCTATCGCTGGAAAGAGCGACAGTTGAGCGTGCAAGGGCGGGTTATTGTTGAGTCTGAGACGACCAGCGTGCTAGAAGAGGAGATCCGGCGAGCCGATTATATTATTGACGCGGTGCTGGGCACAGGTACTTCGCGCCCATTGAACGAGGACTTACGCGGACTGCTGGGGCGTGTCAATCGGGAGCGCGCGGCACGCGATAGCTTGCGTGTGGTGGCGATTGATTTGCCCACCGGCCTGAATGCCGATACCGGCGAGGTTGACCCTGGCATCGTGCGTGCCGATATGACGATTACGCTGGCCTGTCCCAAGCAAGGCTTTTTCTTCTTCCCAGGCCGCGACTACCTGGGTGAACTCTTTGTTGGCTCGATTGGTCTGCCGCCAGAGATGGAGAGTGGCCTGACGAAAGAGATGTTAGACGCGCCACTGGTTAGCGGGTTACTGCCCCACCGCCCATTAGAGAGCAACAAGGGGACGTTCGGGAAGGTGATGCTCTTCTGTGGTTCGCCGCCCTATCCTGGTTCGGCCTTCCTGGCCGGTAGCGCCGCCGGGCGGGTTGGCGCGGGACTGGTGACACTGGCCGTCCAGGAGCAGATGTTGCCCATCTATGCCAGTGCCTACCACGAAGCCACTTTCGTGTTGCTGCCGCCGGAAAGCAGTTCTGGTTTTGAGCGTGCAAAGGCTCTGCTTGACCATCTGCACGGCTACCGCTCACTGCTGATGGGGCCGGGTCTGGGCCAGTCGTCCAGCACGCGCGAGATGATCTTGCAGGTACTGGAAGAGTTACGGGCCATGCCTGAAAAGGAACGGCCCGCGCTGGTCGTTGACGCCGACGGCCTGAACAATCTCTCGGCCCTGGAACGCTGGTGGACGTTGCTGCCACCGGGGACGGTCATTACGCCGCATCCGGGCGAGATGGGACGCCTGTGTGGTGGCATCAAGGTGTCCGGCGGCAGCATCGAACGGTTGGCCCTGGCGCGTGAGAAGGCGCGTGCATGGCAGGTGACACTGGTTCTCAAGGGGGCCTGTACCATTATTGCCGGGCCGGATGAGCATATGCGCTTCAACTGGCAGGCCAATCCGGCGCTGGCGGCGGCAGGCACTGGCGATGTGCTGGCCGGTATGGTAGCGGGTTTCCTGGCGCAGGGGCTTTCACCTTTCGATGCCGCCAGTGCCGCCGTTTACCTGCATACAGCCGCCGCCGGTATCGTCAGCAGTGATCTCGGCCCCGCCGGTATGTTGGCTTCCGATCTGCTACCCAATATACCAAAAGCGATGCAACAATGTCGTGTGAACAAATAAAAAAAGATATGGCCCCACTCGCGGGGTCATATCTTTTCAGCTATCTCTTTTTATTCTGCTGAAGCAAAAAAGTCGCTAACGGCGATGGCTTTTATAGTTGGAATGATGCGTGAGCGCATTTTTTCACCCTCTTTGCATAAACCGAGCAAGGCATACGTTCTTCCTTCCAGCACGCGCACTTCTACAGTGTGTGTTGCCGGATCAACAAGCCAGTATTCCGGCACACCCGCCTGGGCATAGGCGTCATATTTCTCACGCCGGTCGTAGGTGGCTGTTGCCGGTGAGGCTACTTCAATCACCAGATCAGGTGCGCCAATCACACCACTTTCGGTAAGCCTGTCCAGGTGAGCATTGAGTACAACCAGTACATCAGGTTGCACAACGGTGTTTTCGCGCAGTCGTACATCGAAAGGGCCAGTGTAGACCTCTCCCAGTTTCTGTTGGTCGATTAAAGCTTCCAGGCGGGTGGCGATTTTCAAGACGGTGCGTTGATGCCAGCGATTGGGCGCGGGGGCCATATACAACACTCCATTCACGATTTCGTAGTGCTGCCCGTCGTCTGGCAATGTGGCGTATTGCTCATAGTTCCACTGGCCCTGGGCTGGCCCTGGAATATGGTCGGCTGGTATAGTAATATCGATGTGTTCGGGAATCATAACCATTGTTTTCTGCTTTCTCAACAGGAAGACGACGCGCTTTCTTGCCCTCATCATAACACAAAACGGATACCCGCAAGTTATCCCTACATATATTTTTACACATCGGGAAATAACCTTTTGAGGCTTTTTCACTACTACTCTTATAGAAAGAATAATTGCTCAGGACTAAGATGGCGGAACAGAGAACGGATAGCGAACTGGTCATACGGGTGCGCGCGGGTGATAAAGAGGCTTTCGGCGTTCTGATTGAGCGGCACCTGCCGATGGTGCGACGCTTGATCGCGGAGATGATAGCACTGCCAGAGGCCAGACCTGACCTGGCACAAGAGAGTATGCTGCAAGCGTATCTCTCGCTTAAGCATCTGAAAGATGCGGCGCGTTTTAGACAGTGGCTCTACGGCATTACGCTGAATGTGTGCCGCAGTTACATCCGTGCGCGCAAAAGCGATGACCTTTCGCTAGAGGCTATCACGGGTGGCATGCAGAAAGACCTTGCTGCCTTTCTCGACACCTTTCATTCGGTAGACCCGCAATATGTCGTCGAGGCACGAGAATTGCATCAGGTCATCTTGCAGGCTGTGCAAAGCCTCTCGCCCAAAGATAGAGTTGCTACCCTGTTGTTCTATTATGACCAGTTGAGTTTGCAAGAGATTGCTGCTGTGCTGGGTATCTCGGTGGGAGCGGTCAAGGGACGCCTGTTCCGCGCCAGGGAGCAATTGAAGGAACGCTTAGCGCGGGTCTATGAGCAGTATACGCCAGGAACACCGACAACGGAGAGAGCAGAAAGGAAAAGCCCTATGCAGAAAATGGTGATTGACTCGGTACGCACCAACGTTGCGGCGGCGTCGCACGTGGTAGTCTTACGGGCCGAAGCTGGTAAGGCGCTGTTGATGATCTGGATTGGTGTCATGGAGGCCAACGTCATCGCGCAGGCGCTTGAGGGAGGCACGCCGCCGCGTCCGATGACTGCGCACCTGCTGGTCAATTTGCTCCAGGCGAGCGGGATGCAACTGGAGGAGGTGCGTATTGAGTCCCTTAAGGAAGAGATTTTCTATGCAGTCGTGAAGATACGCAATGGTGATGCTGTCTATGAGTTGGATGCTCGTCCCAGCGATGCCCTTTCACTGGCCGTACTGCTGCATTGTCCCATCTACGCCGCCAATGAAGTGATTGCGAAGTGTGGCATTGAACTCAAGGAAGGTGAGTCGATAGAGGAGTGGGCGAATGGCTTGGGTACGGTGCTGGTCGGAAAGACGCTTTCAACCAGCGAGTTTGCTGAGTTGATGCGTCAATTCAGAGAGACTACACCTGAGCAGCGTGAAGCGATAAAGGAGAGATTGCGTACAATTTTCTATGCCAGTGCAGAGCAGAGAAGCGACCCAACTCCATAGGGACATGAGAATGTCGTTGAAAAATGCAAGTGCGCTTGCATTTTTCAACGACATTCTCATGTCCCTACCAATTAACCTTTCAGACCAGTGCCGACGAAGCCCTGCACAATCTGGCGCTGGAAGAAGATGAAGATAATCAGGAGCGGTAGACCGCCCAGGATGGCGGTGGCCATAATCTGGGCATAGCGGATGCCATACGAGGTCTGCACGGTCGCCAGCCCGACCGGAACCGTCATCATATTTGTGCCGGTGATGACCAGGAAGGGCCAGATGAAGTTGTTCCATGACCAGACGAAGGTGAAGATTGCTACGGCGGCAATGGCTGGTTTTGCCAGTGGCATCCAGATTTGCCAGTAGATGCGGAGGCGACTGGCCCCATCCATCACGGCGGCATCCTCCAGTTCTTGCGGGATGCCATCAAAGTACTGCTTGAAGATGAACATCGCAACCGGTGAGGCAAGCTGCGGCAGAATAATGCCCCAGTAGGTATTGACCATACCCAGACTCTGCATCATGGTGAAGAGCGGCACGATCAGTATTTGTCCTGGTACCATGATTCCGGCCAAGATGAGCCAGAAGAAGAAGCCTTTACTGCGAAAAGGGATGCGTGAGAACGCAAAGCCGGCCAGGCTGGCGAACAGCACCGTCAGAATGGTGATGACCGCCGAGGTGAGGAGGCTGTTGAAGTACCAGCGCGGCAGGTCGCTGCTGCTCAGCGTTTCGATGAAGGCGTTCAAGGTAAAGCCGGATGGGGCGAACCAACTGATCGGTACCAGTGTCGTTTCACTCTCGTGCTTGAGAGCGGTATCTAAGGCCCATAGCAGAGGGATCACCCAGAGAATAGCCAGCACGGCGAGAATAATATAGGTTGCGGCTGAGCCGACGAGTCTGTTTGGATGGGGACGGTGCTGGGCGGTTGTTGCACTGGTAGCGCTGGTGATGCTTTGTGTTGCCATTAGTCGTTTCTCCCTTGACGTGAAAGTATCCAGAACTGGCCCACTGAGATAACCAGGATGACGATAAAGACAAGGTAAGACATGGCGGAGGCATAGCCCACACGGAAATCGGTAAAGCCGGTATCGTAAATGTATTCGACGACTGAACGTGTGGTAAAGTTTGGTCCGCCGCCGGTGAGTAGATACATCTGACCGAAGACTTGTAGCGAGGCGATGACCTGCAAAATGATGATGAGGATGGTACTCCTCTGGAGCAAGGGGATGGTGATATGCCATACCTTCGCCCACGCGCCCGCTCCATCAAGAGAGGCGGCCTCGTACATTTCGTGTGGTATTTGTTGCAGACCGGCCAGGTAGAGAACAAAGTCAAAGCCTAGCGTCCACCAGACGGTGGCAATCACGATGGAGAGCATGGCGACGTGGGTATCAGTCAGCCAGTTGACGGAGGGAAGGCCCAGTTGGGCAAAGGTGCCGTCGAGCAAGCCGAAACCCGGCTCGTAGAGCCAGCTCCAGATCAGTGCCATTACCGAGACCGGCAGGATGTAGGGCGCGAAAAAGGCTATGCGGAACAGCCAGCGCACGTGCCGGACGCGATTGACCAGGATGGCCAGGAAAAGTGATAAGATGACCAGGATGGGCGTACTCATCACGGTGAATATCAATGTGTTCCCCAAGGCTCCCCAGAAATTCGGGTCACTCAGAGCTTCCTGGTAGTTCGCCAGACCGAGAAAGTTTCCGCTCCCACTGCCCACGAGGCTCCAGTTGAAGAAGCTCATGCGTAGACCGAGAACAATCGGCCAGAGCAGGAATAGCACGTAGACGATCAGAAGAGGCAGCACGAAGCCGACGCCGACCGCCTCGTTGCGCCAGCGCGGGGAAAATCTGGAGGGCCGCTGAGTGGAGACTTCCTCAGCACGGCTACCTCTCTGCACTATGGACTGTTGGATTGAAGTATCTGACATAGCAAGCCCCTTTCATTGATCTCACTGATCCGTCATAGCGGATATTTCCTCTCACTCAATGGGTCTGGGCAACGGAATCGGCATATTCAGAAAGTTCTGGATCGACTTTTTGAACTGCGCCAGGGATTGTGTGGGTGTCATACCACCAGATAGCACCTGCTGGAATGCCGCGCCCGCCTGATTCTCCAGGTCGGAACCGGAGCCACTAAACCAAGCATAGGGGTCGAGAACCGCTTCCTGTGCATCAATGGCATAGTTCGATTGCGGCTTCAAGGCTTTATAGGCCGCGCTAGTCGCTACAGGGAGATAGGCCGGGATGTGACCGCCTTTGGCCCAGACAAGGCTGTCTTTGAGCAGGAAGCTGATGAACTGGTAGGCCAGTGGGTTGGAGGCCTGACTGGGATCGGATGAGTGAGGTATCACGAACGAGTGTGAGTCGGCCTGCGTTTTGAGGTTGCCGAACACGTTAGGGAACGGCACCATACTGAAAGGAATCACCCCTTCAAAAGTCGTCACTTCCCATTCGCCCTGCCAGAAGAAACCGGCCTTGCCGCTGGCAAAGGCTGCCACCGCGCCGCCGTAGTCGATAGTGGGTGAGGCGACTTTATAGGTCTGGGTGAGGTCGCGCATGAAAGACAGTACTTGCTGCGCGTGGGCCTCGTTGACCACAAAGCTTTTGCCGTCAGGTGAGAGGATATCGCCGCCCAACTGGTTATACATGGCGTAGAACATGCGCCAGGGCGTGACATCCTGCGTATCAACCGCCAGCCCCAGATAGCCTGTCACTTTTTGGGTGCGCTGAAATGCGTCGATGAGGGCCGCCGTTCCCTGCAACGGCTTCAGGTTGCCGCTGGCATCGAGCAGGCCCGCTTTCTTACAAATGTCCGTGTTGTAGTACATCACGAAAGGATGGGTGTCGAGAGGAATGGCATAGACGGTGCCATTGTAGATCGCTCGCTGCCAGACGGCAGGCAGAAAGTCGTTTTCGGTGACGCCATTTTGCGCAAGCAGATTAAGGTCGATTGGTTCAAGCAGGCCGCCGTCGGCATAGGTGGGCATGCGTGACATGTGCATGATGGCTACGTTGGGCGGGCTATCGCCGAGCGCTGCCATTGCTAGCTTGGTGTAGTAGGGTGCGCCCCACGCCAGCGTGGTGGCGCGCAGATCGACATTCGGGTTGGCCTTCTGGAAATCGTTCTGCATCGTAATCATGCGTACCCCATCGCCGCCACCAAACAGATTCCAGTACACCAGGGTTTGTGGGCCGCTGCCAAAAGGTGTGACGCCACATGCCGCGAGACTGCCCGCCAGCAGCCCCCCCACACCGCTCATAGCCGCATACTTGAGAAATTGCCGACGACCGATCATACTCATGTATATATCGGCCAACTCGTGCTGAGACATCGCTCAATCCTCCTTTGGATAGGGCATCTCATAAGGTTAACAACGAGGACGCACTACTCACGAACATACAGATGCAGCAATGTCAGGGAATGCGCAGGAAATGTATAGCTTATTGTGCCATCTGAAAAGGTATGGCGTGACTCGCGCACCGTCACAGCCTGTGGCTCTTCAAACGAGTTGACGGCGTTGGGGTGAGACCCGTTCACTTCATAGATGGTGGCTTCGGGTTGAAGGGCGATTTCGGAGAAGTAGAATGTCGTGGAAAGTGCCCGTTCGCGTTCCCGATTGATGACAGCCACAGTTATTTCACGACCATCGGCATCGGTCGTGGCACTGACATCCAGAGCTTTGAAAGGCCCCAGATCGGCTACCGTGTGCGGCCACGGCGATTGCTCGTCTTTAGCCGTGAATGGTAATTGTTCACAATCAACGTGTACATCCAGGGCGATACCATGCATGTGAGAACTATAGAGCTGGATGGGGTGATAGATACTTTGCAGGAATAGCCCCTCTTTGCTCGTAAAGATGGGCGCAATGACGTTGACAAGTTGCGCGTAGTTGGCGATTTTGACCGTGTTGCAATGACGAATGAAGCTGTTGAGATAGGTGGCAACCGCCAGCGCGTCGGCCAGGGTATAGCGCTCTTCCAGGCCGCTTTCGGCCCCGCGTTGGCGGAACCAGACATTCCATTCATCATAAGCGACATAAATAGGATGCTCGATCTTCTGTGTGTAGCGTACATTATCGATGAACGTCTGGCAACTGCGCAAGGCACGTTCGGCCTGATGCGGAGCCAGAACATTGCTATAGTAATCGTTGCTACCGGTGTAGAGGTGGATGCTGTGATAGTCGATGTAAGGGGCCAATCCTTCCAGCACAACGCGATCCCAGTCCGTCCAGCCGGTATTGCCGCAGCTTACCAGTTGAATAGTGGGATCAACCCACTTCATAACCTTCGCAAACTCACGTGCCTTCTTGACATAATCCTCGGCACTCAATGCGCCGATTTGCCAGCGACCGTACATTTCATTGCCCAGACCCCAATATTTGACATGGTACGGTTCCTCGTGGCCGTGTTGTCGTCGCAGGTTAGCCCAGTAAGTGTTGCCCGTGCCGTTGCAGTATTCCACCCAGGCCATCGCCTCGTCCATTGTGCCTGTGCCCATATTGACGCAAATATACGGCTCCGTGCCAATTATGCGACAGTATGCAATGAACTCGTCGGTGCCGAAGTGGTTTGACTCTTCACTGTGCCAGGCCAGTTCCATCCGGCGGGGACGCTGCTCAATAGGGCCGATACCATCAACCCAGTGATAGCCGCTCACGAAATTTCCCCCCGGCCAGCGCAGCAGGGGTGGATTCAAGGGACGAATGGCCTCGATGACATCGCGCCGGAAGCCATGTTCATCGCTCAGCGGTGAACCTTCTTCATAGATGCCGCCATAGATGCAGCGACCGAGATGCTCGATAAACGTGCTGTAGATGCGACGATCTACGCTCCCAATTTTCCGGTCAAGGTCGATCTTGATCTTCGCCACGAGAAAGCTCTCTTCCCTTCATGCTTGTGTACGTCTTGCGTTCAACGCGGTGCGGTTGCATTATCGCCGCTTGACATACGGTTGACAAGATAAACGGGTAACAGAATACGTTCCGGCTCGGTTACTCGTCCGCTCACGATATCGAGTAGCAGGCGCATGGCTGTCTCACCTGTTTCATAGTAGGGTAGGTGAACAGTGGTGAGTGGGGGAATAGTATGCGCGGCCAGTGGAATATCGTCACAGCCTACCACCGCGCAATCCTGTGGCACGCGCACTCCCTGCTCGTGTAAGGCGCTTAGTGTTCCAATCGCCATCATATCATTTTGCACGAAAAGAGCCGTCAGATCAGGTACGCGCTTCAGTAAGCGCATTGTTGCCGCGTAGCCGCCCTCAACCTCCCAATCGCTCTCTTCCACCAGGGCCGGATCATACGGGATGTCGGCTTCGGCCAGCGCGCGTTGATAGCCGCGCAAGCGACTTTGCGTGGCTCGTCGCCAGGAGGGGCCTGTAATCATCCCGATACGCCGATGACCCAGAGTCAGCAGGTGTTGCGTTGCTAGCAAGCCGACAGTGGTGTTGCTTGAACCAACGGTCACGAAGTTGCCTCCAGGAACGTGGAAGGTACTTACCACCGGTAATGGCCCCCGTAACAAGGTAGCAATGTGAGGGTTTTGTTCACACTGAGACGCGGCAAGCAAAATACCATCAACACGTCTTTCCAGTAGCAGATGGATATAACGTTCAATATCAGAACCATCTTGCGCGATGCTGCCCACGATAGCGCACTGTCCCTGCCGACGCGCCTCGCGCTCAGCCGCGACAACCAGTTGAGCCAGCACATAGTCACTAAAATCACTGGCAACGATGCCGATAGTGCCGGTGTGCTTACGCACCAGGCTCTGTGCGACCGCGTTGGGTACATAGCCAAGCTGCTCTGCAATCTGCAAAATCTCCGCGCGCGTCTCCGGCGAGACGGAGCCTTTGCCTTTGAGAACTTTGCTGACCGTTTGGAAGCTGACTCCCGCGCGGGCGGCGATATCTTTCAGCGAAACATTGTTCATCTGCCTGCTCTCACTTAGGCGAACGTTCGTCTAAAGTATAACATGACCGTACAGGTTTGTCAAGAATGGTAATTGTTTGCGTGGTGCGTGACACACAGGGCGACCACCAGGGTCGCCCTGTTCACTGTCTCGCGTTCATCTTGCACGCTCTATTGCTGAATTCTTAGCGAAGCGAGCCGGTTTTTCTCTCAGTTTCGGCCACAGCCTGGTTATTGATATCAACCGATTGAAGCTGCTGGCCCTCAATATCATAGATGTAGCGTTTGCCGCGCAGGAGTGATGCCCCGGCGGCAATCAGGCATAGCACCACAGACAGGTAGAAGACGGCATGTAGTCCAACCATGAACGGTGATGAGATTAAATGGGGGAAGAAGCTCTTGCCCACCAGAATTGCCTGCTTTGCCGATGGCAAACTGTTCAAAACCGGCGTGGGCAAGAGCGTTTTCATCGGGTTATAGCCCAGAAAGGCCGCAAACAGCGCCGCCGTTGGGGGCAAGCTCCCAATCTGATGTGCTACATTCGCAGGTACGCCCATCACAATCAAACCGTGCGACAGCGCCGGTGGCAGAGCGACCGCTAGCCCGACCGTAATGATGCTGAAGAAAACACCGATACTCAGCACAGAAGCTGCATTCTGGAAGGTCGCGCGCATGCCAGAGGAAACGCCGCGCTGCTCCGGTGGCACACTGTTCATAATGGCCGTCGTGTTCGGTGCAGCAAACATGCCCTGGCCCACGCCCAGGAGCAACAGCAATAGCGCAAACCACACATAGTTGAAGTTGGCAGGCAAGAAGGTCAACAGGAAGAAACCAACGGCTTGAATTACCATGCCTAAGGTCGAGAAAGTACGTGCGCCAAAGCGATCCGAGAGCCAGCCACTGACTGGCCCCATCACGATAAAACCGACCAGCAGTGGCAACATGTAAATGCCCGCCCACAGTGGCGTCTCTTCATAACTGTAGCCATGAAGAGGAAGCCAGATACCTTGCAACCAGATAATTAGCATAAACTGCAATCCGCCGCGTGCCGTGCTGGCGAGGAAGCCGCTAACGTTGCCCGCCGCGAACATGCGAATCTTGAACAGGCCCAGATTGAACATCGGGTCGCTGACATGTAGCTCAATCCATACAAACACGACCAGCAGCAACACCCCGACAATGAGGCTGATAATCACAAACGGATTACCCCAGCCCATTGTTGAGCCGCCATACGGTTCGATACCATAGGTCACACCGATCAGCAGGATGGTCAAACCGAGCGCGAAAGTAATGTTGCCCGCCCAGTCAATTTTCTGATGCTCGCGTATCTTCGCCGTCTCACGCAATTTCAGGTATGCCCAGACTGTTCCGAAGAGGCCGAACGGCACGCTAACCAGGAAGACCATGCGCCAGTTGATTACCGAAAGCACACCACCTAGAATCAGGCCGATGATCGACCCCAGAATAGCCGCGATCTGGTTAATGCCCATGGCCATGCCACGTTGTGATGCCGGAAAGGCATCCGTGAGGATGGCCGTGCTATTGGCAAACAGGAAACCGCCGCCAACACCTTGCACCAGGCGGAAGATGATGAGTTCCAGAGCTGCTGTATTGCCCCTACCAGGTGTGATAAACAGCAGAATACTTCCAGCGGTGAATATCGCAAAGCCCAGGTTGTACAGCCGGACACGCCCAAACATATCCGAGATGCGCCCAAAAGTGACCAGCAGTGTCGCTGTCACAACCATGTAGCCTAATAGTAGCCACAGAAAGTAGTTTGTCTCCCCCGGAGCCAGGGGATTGATTCCTATCCCATTAAAGATGGCCGGTAGTGAGATCAACACAATGCTCGAATTGATCGTTGCCATCAATACGCCCAGGGTGGTATTGGAGAGGGCAATCCATTTATAATTTGGTCCCAGGTCTTCACGTCCCCGCCCTCCACGTTCTTGCCCTCGCAAGGCACTTCCATTATGTGCA
>DAOTVZ010000238.1:0-2683 GCA_034436045.1 Ktedonobacteraceae bacterium
CACAAGAAACCTTTCTGCATGCATTGAAAGGCATAGATGCCGCACGCTCCGCGAGTGGTTCACAGTTTCATGCCAAAGCGTGGCTCTTGCGTATCGCTCTGAATACAGTCCATATGCAGCAACGGCGACGCATGCTGTTCCGCTTCATCCCTTTCTCGCGCCTGCACACAGAGCGCGATGACGAGACGAAGCCGGAGAAACAGGGTACACCTCTCAGTTGGCAGGAACGCCCCGCCGCTGTCCAGCCTGTTGGCTATGGCAATAGCGAGACGAGCGATCCCGCCGAGATGATTGCCGAACGGGACGCGGTTCGACGCGCGCTGGCAGCATTGCCAGAACCATTGCGCATCTGCCTGCTCCTCTCGGTCGTCGGTGGCCTCTCCTCCGCCGAGATCGCGCAGATGCTCGATCTGAAAGAGCCTGCCGTCCGCCAGCGCATCGCCCGCGCGCGCAAGCAGTTTCAACAGGCTTATACGCAGGAGAGCGGCGAAACAGTCTTCGAGGAGTCAGTACCCGATCCGGCAGGACAGACATCACAGACCGATGCACCTGAAAAACCGATCTCGCGCCGCACCCTTATCCATGCGCGCCCGCTGCTCCAGAGCAATCGGTAGCCGCGTGAAGGTTTCTCGATAGATCACGGAGTACATATGCAGAATGATTCTATCGACACCCTGTTGCTACGCCACTATGGCCATACTGCATCGGCCCCGCAAGGGCTGGAACAGCGTTTGCAGGCAGCAATTCGCAGTGAAGCCAAGATCATGCAGCAGCAACAGGAAACAATAGAGCGCCTCAGTTCGCTCCAGTTCAATCGTCGCCGCGCCGTGCGCCTGGTCGCTGCCGGTACGCTTGGCCTCGGCCTGTTGAGTGCAGCTTTAGAGGGCCTACAAATGCTGGAAGCCTCCGCCCTCGGCCAGGACGCCAGTCAGACGGCGTTTCCTTGATCTGCTCAGCATTGATAAACGTATAAGACAGTGATGCAGTTTTTGTAATATAGCATTTTGTTTATGTGTTCAGAAAGGAATTTCACGATGATCCCAGGATTTCATGGCCTTGACCTGATCGTTATTCTCGTCGTCGCTCTGCTGATCTTCGGCCCCAAACGTTTGCCGGAAATGGGTTCTGCCATCGGCAAGAGTATCAAAGAGTTCCGTAAGGGCATGAACGAACTGACCTCTCCTAAGGACGAACCAAAAGAGGAGCCGAAGGTACCCAGCTACGAAGAGCTGGAGCGTGAGATTGCCAGCCGCAAGGGGGTCGCTGAGAATACAACCGCCACCGGCAGCACAGGCGAAAAAGCTGAGTAGTCGATAAGTGACGGAGTTGTAGTACTCAGGGAGCTTCTATGGCAACAAGTAACATCAATCAGCAGGAAGACCCCCTGTTGATCTTTGGTGGAAAAGGTTCGCAAGACGCGAGCGCCGGGGAAGATGATGGCCTGGCTACAATGTCGCTGATAGATCACCTGGAGGAGCTGCGCTGGCGTATCTTCAAAGTGTTGATCGCCGTCGTCGTCTTCACTATCGTGGCCTTCGTGTTCAGGAATCAGATTGTTCATTTTCTTGAACTTCCGCTGCCGGTCCAGGCTGATCAATTGCCGGGTAAAAATGGTCAGTTGATCGTCACAGGTGTGGCCGAGGGCTTCACGACGATGCTGCTTATCTCGTTTGCAGGCGGCATTGTGCTATCGCTACCGGTGCTGCTCTACCAGGCGTGGGCCTTTATCTCACCCGGACTCTATGCGCATGAGAAGAAAGCCGCGCTGCCGTTTATCTTCATCGGCCTGGCACTCTTTCTTATCGGCATCTCGCTGGGTTACGTCGTGCTGCGCTACCCAATTGAGTGGCTCACGACCTTTGCCGCCGGTAGCTTCGTCGAACTGGTCACCGCCAGCAGCTACTTTACCTTTGTAGCCTTCTTCGTCCTGGCCTTCGGCCTGGTCTTCGAGATACCGCTGGTGCTGACCTTCATGGCGCAGCTTGGGCTGGTTTCATCTCGCTCGCTGGTCAGAATGCGTGCGCGTGCCCATATCGGCATGTGGATCGCCGCCAACTTTCTGACGCCAGGAGCGGACCTTTACAGCCCTATCATTCTCGGCGTCGCCATGTCGTGTCTCTACGAACTGACTATCCTCTTTATCCGCTTTACAAAGAAATAATATAGGGGCGTAATAATGAGCTTTAACGAATTAAGCTGGTAAAAGACCAGGCTCATACAAGAGCCGAGGCAAAGGGCCGCTGTGACACTTGAGCCAGCCATCAAGGCCAGGAGAAAGGTACGTTTGTTCCCCGCAAAGGGATGAAAGCGCAACCACTCCCGGCAGAGCTTGAGTCTGGTCTCCTACCAGTCTATTTTGTTAAAGCCTATCATCACGCCCCTACGGTATGGTGCCATTGCCGGTTTCGCTAATGAAAATTCATCATTACATCCTTTGTGAAGTCCGCTTTTTCATATCCACCCGACCTATTTTGCAGAGGACGTTCTCACAGAATTCTGAGCTAAAAGCCCTATAAGGCTTTACCGAACATAAACCTTTCTGGTATAATTGTTCTAAATTTATTCTTATTTGCTGGCGGATATTGTGTTATGAAAAGCAAAGCGGATATTGTTCAGCGTCGAGATACCTTGCCTTCTGTGCCTCTCCGCAGTGCAACATATGGTATGTCCCACATTGAGCAGG
>DAOTVZ010000239.1:0-11137 GCA_034436045.1 Ktedonobacteraceae bacterium
CGTTTCATATCTTGTTAAGACATGAAACGGTTTAGCGTCTTCGGATAAAGAATATATTTTCACGCGCGATGACTGCAAGTGCTATCTATCCAGGCAGCACAAAGCCCGGAATCAGTGTCACCGGATAGTGCAAGGCCAGGATGCCTATAAAGATCAGTCCCAGGCCAGCAATGATGCTGAGCGCTCTGCCATAGCGCCAGACTTTGATGGCGAAGACGAGCAGAGTGATGAGCAGCATAGCCGGAACGTTCATCACGCTGGCAGCTACCAGGGCCAGCATGAGGCCGCCGCATGACCCCAGACAGACAAGACCGTGTTGCAAGCCGACTCCTACCTCCTGGATTGGCGTTCTCGCAGTGGGGCACTTCATCTGAAGCATCCGATAGTGCAATTTGGTCGAGGGATGGCAGTGAGCGAGACAGCGTCCTTGCAGGGGTGACAGTTGGTAGCCACCGGCGATGATGAGCGTTACTGCGCCAACGAGGATTGCCAGCGAGGGGGCCTGTATGGCGAGCGTTTGTGCCCAGAGTGCGAGCAAAAATACCGGTACTCCCATCAACACCCAGAAGAGCAGATAGCCACACAGAAAGGTGCTGAGACGGAGAATGGGATGGAGGCAGCAGACATCTTTGCGATACACAGCCAGGTGGAGCGAAAGCATCGGGGCCAGTGCTGGCAACATCATTGCGGCCATCATCACCGTCCAGAAGAGCAGGAAGGCAGCAAAGGACATGCCCATGGTACCGGGCATAGGGGGCATGCTCAGTGATTGCAGCAGCGTTGGTATCCAGGCCAGCGAGGCGAGCAGGAAGGTACCGATCCAGGTGGGTAGATGGCGCGCCGCCGGGGCAAGGCTGTTACTGGCGAGAGCCATAATGAATAACCTCCTTCTGAATTAAGGAAGATGTAGTAGCGTTTTCTGGCAAAAAGCGTGGAGTGATACATAACCAATGCATCACCCCATATTGTTAACCTGCGTTTTTCATTGTGTCTGCTGCCATTGATCCAGAGAGGTTTGAATGGCGACATGTCCATTATATGACCAATCATGCAAAGGTTGCTCATTGGCATTGCTGCGCACGGTGCAGCTTGAGATAGATGAAAAAGACACACAGAGGGTCTCGCGCCCTGCAATGGTAGTATAGCGCATCGGCACGAGATAGACAGGGCGCTGGTGGGCGGGAACACGATCTTGATGAGCAGGCTCGCTGCTCTGACGCGCTTCAAATAGCGTCAGCAATGCACGTATCTGTTCTAACGTGGCCTGGTTATCGATCAAAATGGCCTCTTGCCACTCTGGCGATCCCTCGGAAGGTTGTTGTGCCAGGTTGAGTAGAATGCGCTGTGAAACGTCTACACCATTAATTGTGCCTTTTTCAATGCTGTCACCGACGAAACGCCAGCGTGGCCCCAGGTAAGCGTCAGCGCCCTCACAGGTACATGGGATGTCACAAACGCAGGGATCGCAATTGCATGAACAGGCTTGTGCGGCGAAGATGTGGCCTTCTAATTGAACATTAATAGAAGGTACGGTTGTCATAATATATTACTCCTTTTTAATTATATACATGCCAGACACAAATAGCTGAGAAATCTATATAAACTTCTCGGTACTGGCAGCAAGAAAAGAGGTAGTGATAAAAAGTGTTCATCCCGTGTTTTCTGTTGTTGAGTAATGTTATTGTTATAAGTATATGTTACTATGAAAGAACATACATCTGCATCTTTCACGTAAGATAGGGAGGAAAGGTAACATAGAGAGCCTTCACCTGTGAAAAGTTTATACTAGCACTACTAGAGAGAGATAGATAATAGAGACATATAAGGATGAGATCAGGTACCAGGGTCGATATCTTGTGTTATCTTGTGTTCTCCCTTTCGAACAAGCTGAAAAGATTGACATTTTTGGGGCATCGTGCTATTCTAGTCTGGCCGCAGTACAGGGCGCACAGTCTATGTGTGTGCTTATGTGCGCCACTATCTAAAGATAGAGAAAATCCCCGTAGGTGGGGAAGAGGTGAAGAGAAGAAAACATGGCAGTAAAGATTCGTCTGACCCGTGTGGGCAAGAAAAAGGCCCCCAGTTATCGTATTGTCGTTGCCGATGCGCATGCACCGCGCGATGGTCGCTTTATCGAGCGTCTCGGCTGGTATAATCCTCTGGTTGAGCCATCCGCTATCCATGTCGATGCAGAGAAGACCTTGAAGTGGCTAAAGAATGGCGCACAACCAACGGAGTCCGTCGCCCAGTTACTCAAGCGTGTTGGGGTGATGGATCGTTTTGCGCAAGAAAAGGCTGCCCAGACCGCTAAGGCTGATGCTCAGGCATAAAACTGGGTGTGCGTAATAAGTGACTTGTGTCGGTTATTTTGTGATAACCGCACGAGCAAAAAGTCAGGTTGAAGAAGCTATGCGAAAGCTGATCGAATATATTGCACAGTCACTGGTGGACAATCCATCCGCTGTGCAAGTGCGAGAGGTGCGCAATGACCGGCACGCTCTGGTGCTGGAGTTGCATGTTGCCCAGGAAGATTTCGGCAAGGTGATTGGTCGGCAGGGACGTGTGGCCAAAGCGATGCGCACTCTTCTACGTGCCGTTGGTACACGGGAGGGACGGCATACCGCGCTAGATATTGTATAAAGAAGCCCAGAACATGCAGAGCAATACAGAATGGGCTACTATTGGCAGGATAGTGGCCCCTTTTGGTATACACGGCGAAGTAAAAGTCTTATCCTTGAGCGACATCCCTGATCGCTTCTCACAGCTCACTGTCATCTATGTCCGGCGAGATAGTAGCCATATCGCCTATAAGATCAGGGCAGTGCGCTCTTATAAGGGAGACATGGTCGTTTTAAAGCTGGTGGGCATTGATGATGTCAAAACCGCCGAGGCGTTGCGTAACCTCGATATTATCATCCCCGTGCAGGCGCTGGCCGAGCTACCCCCCGACTCTTACTACCTGCACGACATTATCGGCCTGCAAGTCGTGACCCTCAGTGGGCAAGCAGTCGGTAATGTGATCGATATTATCTCCACCGGCAGCAATGATGTCTATGTGATTAAGACGCAAGATGAGCGTGAGGTATTGATTCCGGCTATTAAAGAGATCGTTAAGCAGGTTGACCTGAGTCACCAAATGATGTATATTGATCCTATCAAAGGGCTGCTTGATGACGAAGAAGCGATCATAGATCGTGGTGATGCGGATGAAAGTGAAGAGGCTCTTTGAGGCATGGTAAGCTGGGTGTGATGAATCACGCCCCTACGACATGAGGAGGTAGTGACAGGCCAGAGATACTAGAGAGACTGAGGTCAGGCAGTTCTGCCCGACTTCAGAACCGTCGTAGTGCTGATTTGAGCTGAAACTGGAAGATGTCTGTACCCGTAGTAGTGGTAGAGGCTCCAATCTGGTTGATAGCTCTATCACAGGTAAAAGTCTCACAGTAGTCTGTAGGGAGGTGTCTACATGTCCGACCGTATCCCCACTCTTGCTGATCTCTGTAGCGCTATAGCTGAAGGACATATTACTCCATCGGTCGATGGTGATATGTACCAGGTAAGTGTCCGTGAGCTACGCCACTACTTCAGGATGCTTCGCTCAACCTCGCTCGCTGCTCTTCCTTCCATTCATGATCCCGCCCCATGTGGTACCAGTAATTGCACATCCTCTACTTCAATACCCGTCTGATGGCCGTTTGGGGCCTTTTTTATTTCCCTTGCACGCGGAGGCCAAAGCGGTTGCGTGAAGTGAATGGAAGGACTATAATAGGACAGAAGGGGCCATCATCATCGGTGGCCTGCCTGCTTGATCCTAAGCTCGTTACCAGAGCGGGAGGCTATTATCTTTTTTAAACGCACTTGCATATGCGCCGGTGTTTGTGCTTGCGTGTTTGCAAGGGGCGGCATGATAAGCTAAACTTGCTAATAAGGAAAGGTATGCATGGAGCCACTCGATACAGATTTTGAAATTGTTGCGCGTGAGTCTGTGTCACGCCGTCGCCGCAGTTCTCTCTCAGCGAATGCGCGCTATAATATTTTGCTTGTCTTCCCTGCGCTTGGTGTATTATGGTTGTTGTTCCTTGTTGGTGCAGCAGCCTTCCAATGGCCTATCGCCGGGGTGGTCAATGGCATCATGACGCTGATGATCTTCCTGTTCTTGCTTGCTGTCCTGGGTCTCTTCTGGGCGGCAGCGCCTCGCCGACAGCAAGAATAATAAATCAGTTGGGGTGTGAACACTCACGCCCCAATTTCATTCTTGCTGAGTTGCCGGAATCCCTGTTTATCTACTGTCATACCCGCTTGCTCACCCCATAACGCGCAGGCCAGCATCTCAGCCGATTCAACCAGACGCGGGCCAGAGCGATTGAGGTAGTAATTTCCGTCAATCAGGTAGACGCGCCCATCATGTACTGCCTGCAAGTCGCTCCAGCCAGGATGCTGCTGTAAAAGCGGTACATCGGCCATTGTGCGTTCCAGCGAGAAGCCGCAAGGCGAGAGAATGAGTATCTCAGGGTCGGCTTTTTGCAGCTCTTCCCAGCTCAGCCAGGGCGAATGTGTGCCAACCTCGCCAAAGATGCTTGTGCCACCAGCATAGTCTACCAGTTCGGGTGTCCAGTTACCTGCGGCCATCAACGGGTCAAGCCATTCCAGCACTGCGACACGGGGGCGTCCTTGTTCCGCGCTCAAACGTTGTGTTCGCTCGCGTAAACGATTGAGACGCTGCTGATAACCGTCGATCAGATGCTGTGCCTGCTCGGAACGACCAAGCGCCTGCCCGACGCGCAGCATGTCTTCCCATACGTCACTGAGGCGGTAGGGAGCCAGAGAGACAATACGCGGGTGTAGCCCTGTCACCTGTTGCAGGGCTAATGTCACGTCGCGCTCGCTGACGGCACAAACCTCGCACTGGGTCTGTGTGAAGATGACATCGGGTTGTAGCTGCTGCAACAGATCTATATCAATGCGATAGATGCTCAAAGCTCTTAACGCATCTCCCTGGACATCCTGTTTGCTTTGCGCCATCTGTTTGATCTGTTGATCAATCTCGCGGCTGCTGCCCTCAACATTAATCTGTACTGTACTGACCAGCGGCAACTGTTGTACCTCTGGCGGGTAATCGCATTCATGCGAGCGCCCCACCATCTGATCCAGGCAACCGAGAGCTGCAATCATCTCGGTCGCGCTGGCCAGCAGAGAGATAATGCGCATAACCTGTCCGTTTCCTTCCCGCTCATGGCTTATCGATGTTCTTTCGGCTGTATTGTACCATGTTCATGCAGCATCGACTTGCCAGATGATGGCGGTTTTGTCGAACGAGGCGCTGGCGAGATAGCGGCCATCCGGCGACCAGGTCACGTCAATGATGGCTGCGCTATGCCCCGGTAGTGTGCTTGAGTTGGGGAAGAGCAGATGTTCGGGATGGACGGTGGTGGCGGAAGGCGTTTTGCTCAACGTTTGTATATCCCACACATGGATGTTGAGGCTGTGCCCATAGGAGCCGACGATATAGCGTCCATTGGGCGACCAGGCCGCACTCGTGATGTTAGGTACCCAGGTAATGCCGTTCACGCTCTTAGGCCCGTGCAGCGCGTTGGGATCATCTGTTCCTAATAGAAGCAATGGTTGTTTTTGTCGTACATCCCAGACAGTAGCAATGTCGATATCGCTTGCCACCAGTTGGTCAGGGTTAGTTGGCGACCAATCGATGGCATTTTTCAAAATTATCACACTGGTGAGGTTGGGGAAGCGATTGGGGAGATTCAGCGTATCCACTACAGTACCGTTGTGTCCTTGCCAGACCAGCACATGATTGTCGTTAGTGATGCCGGCTAGAGCCGTGCCCTTTGCCGACCACGCGATCTCACTTACTGCTACCCCTGGTGTTGTTCCTGTCGGCACGTTCGTGCTGAGTATCTTAAGCGGCTGTTGCGTATGACCAGATTGCCAGATTGCGACCGACTCTTGAGAAGCGATGGTCGTAGCAATGAGCGCACCGTCGGGCGACCAGGCAAGATAATTAAAAGAGGGCGTAATAAGGTTGCTCTGAGTGTCGCTGTAGGTAATTGGTTGACCACTCTTAAAAACATCGATAACGTGAAAAGCGTTTTGTTCGGTTACGGTGGCAACTGCCAGATAGCGCCCATCCGGCGACCAGCTAATGCCCTCACTCTCGATAATGTCTGCAAATTTCCACTGCTTAAGCGGTGTGGATACGGTTTGTAGCTGCTTGTTGTTTTGCTTCAGCAGGTTGGCAACATCCCACAGCATAACTCTGGTGTCATCGCCTGCCGTTGCTAGATAGCGCCCGGAGGGATGCCAGGCCACGTTCCAGACCGCATCAGTATGGCCCGTTAGGCTGAGTAACGGTGTACCCTTGGTAAGTTTGTGAGGGCCTGGTGCTGGCTTGCTGTTAGTAGCTGTTCCAGGATGGGATGGGTGGAGCAAGAACGGCAAGGTCAGGCCACCGGCAATCAGTATCGTGGCCCCGACGCCTCCGGCGACCAGGAGACGACGACGATTGACTTTTGTCGCTGGAGGTGCGAGTGTGTCAGGTGTAGAAGATGGTTGGAAAGAGGGATTACCTGAACCTGATGATCCCGTTAAATATGTCTGCATTGCCGATACGGGCGGAGCCTGCATGGTCACTGGTAACATTGATGGCCCGTTGTTATAAGTGGCAGGTGTGGATGGAGGCATCTGCGCCGGTGGAAAATTGCCAGGATGAGACGCTGGTGGAGGAACTGCGCCAGAAGGTGATGATGGAGGTATGGATGCGAGGGCCTGGGATTCCAGGCGACGGCGACTCCAGGGAGCCAGGACAGTTGCGTCGGGATCGCCCTGTTGCATTTGAAGTAGCTCGCGCTCGGTTTGCCAGCCCCGTTCCAGCTCCTCAACAAACGCGATACAGGAAGTCGGACGCGCCTCGGCGCGTTTAGAGAGCGCGCGGAGCAGGGTGAACTCGACCATTGAGGGAAGCTGCGGATTAAATTGGCGTGGCGACGGCGGTGGGGTTTGTAGTTGTTTCAGCAGTGTCTCATAGGGACTGTTACTCTTGAACGGCAACTGGCCGGTCAAAAGCTGATAGGCGACAATCGCCAGGCTGTAGCGGTCACTGGCAGGCTGGGCGTGTCCACGAATCTGTTCGGGAGCCATATAGTCCGGGGTGCCTGCGCCAGCATGTGTATGTCCGTGTTCTGTGTTGTTGCCGAGGAGTTTGGCGATGCCGAAATCGGCCAGCAGGAGCCAGTCCTGTTGCAGGAGCATGTTGGCGGGTTTAATGTCACGGTGTAACACCTGCCGACTATGAGCGTAATCAATGGCCTGGGCCGCTTGACGCAGGTAGTGCAGGCTCTCCTGTACCGGCAGTGGCCCCGTGACGGCGCGCAGGCGATCTCGCAGGGAGCCACCGGTGATATAGGGTAAGATTAAATACGTGAGAGTAGTTCCATTGGCAAGTTGCTGTTCACCGAAGTCATGCACCGGCAAGATATGTGGATGCTCCAATGCCGCCGCTGCGCGTGCTTCATAGGCGAAATCTTGCAAATAGCGTTGATCGGTGGCATGTACTGCTGGGAGTAGTTTGACGGCAATCTGCCGATGCAATTGTGTATCTTCGCCCAGCCATACCTCGCCCATACCGCCGCGTCCCAGAAGACGCAATAGTCGATAGCGACCGAGCATCTGTCCCTGTCGATTGATGGAAGCGTCCGCGTTCTCTGCGCTCATAATACGAACCTCACGAGATTTTCCAAACGAGAATACTATCATTCGTATCGTTATAGCCCGCTGCCAGCCACTGACCATCTGCCGACCAGGCCAGCGCTGTGATAGTGGCATTGATGCCCTGTAATGTGCGTACCGGACCGGTATTGCCGTTGAAATCCCAGATATAGACCTGCCCACCGGTGGTGCCTGCCGCGAGAAGCGTTGAAGCCGGTGCCGGACACCAGGCCAGCGCCGTCATGCTTGCGGCCTGTGTCGGTAATGCGCGTGGATTGTATTGTTGCTGCGATGGAACGTTCCAGATAGTAATTATCTGAGGGTTGGATGATGGATCGGCGATAGCTGCCAGATAGGTGCCACCGTGATCCCAGGTAATAGCGCCAATGGGATCGTAGCCATCTTGCTGTCCTACTAATTGTAGTACGTGATTTTGTTTGAAGGAGACATTTTGTCCGGTGCCACCTGCACCTGGAGCATAGCCACTGAAATTAAGTGTGCCGAGGACAACACCGTTAGTTGTCCCAAGAGCGAGTGTATGAGCATCATGAGGTGAGGGGGCAAATGGCCCAAAGTTTATCGATGGAATCGCTGATGAGGTCTGTAGAAGGAAAGGTAGTGTGATAGCCGCCGGTTGTTGCTGTGGGTGCTGGTTATCCCACACATACAGTATATCATTTGACGAGAGAGAGGAAAGGGAAGAAGATGTTATACCGAGCAAGTAACCGTCAGTTGTCCAGGCCAGGGCGTCAAGGGCGCTACTATTGTTCACGACAAAATTGGCATTGTAGCCAGGCGCGTAGCCACTGAGGTCGCTGCTATAGACGCTGATGTTTGTAGTAGAGGCGAGATTGGTCAAATTAGCCGTTCCACCGGTATTTCCTATAGCCAGTTTACTTCCATCGTAAGACCAGGCCAGTAACAGGCTATTGGCGGCTCCAGAGAATTGTTGCCGCGCTGCATAGTGTGGTGAAGCTGTTGCCTGCCGGTAAAGCGTTGCGACATCCCACAGAAAAACCTGTCCATCGCCGTTAGAACCTGCCGAGGCCAGCATAGTAGTTGTCGGCGACCAGGCGAGTGTGGAAACCGGGTGATTGTGACCGAGGAGCGTCAAAACCGGTGCATCAGGATTGTGTGATGTAGGACTGGAGCCAGCATTAGCGTGTGATGTTTGCTGATGTAGTGATAGGGTCCCGTTCTGTTTTGTTAGTGCCCATAATCCAGCTCCTGATCCGGCAAGTACGACAACCAGCGTGATGCCGCCGCCTATGACAAGCTGGCGGCGTGTCAGACCGGCGCGTGCCAGAGGTTGCGGTGTTATGCTGGTGGCAGTGGTATCCGGCATCGTAGGGAGTGTAGACGACACTGCACTGTTTATTGATGACTGTTGAGGCGTAAGATTTCCGGTATAGATTGACTGTGCAGGCAGTAGCGTCGCTTCGTAGGGCGCGTTGGCGGTGGCCTGTTGTAAGGCGGCAACAAAGGCACGCGCGGATGGCAGACGCTGCGCCGGGCTTTTAGCGAGTCCCTGCAATAACACCTGTTCGCAGGCCAGAGAAAGGGTGGGATTGAATTGACGAGGTGGCGGCGGCGGCATGGTCAGGTGCTGAATGGTGGTCGCGTAGCTGTTCTCCGCTTTAAACGGCAGCCTGCCAACCAGCAGTTGATAGGCGATAACGGCCAGGCTGTAATTGTCACTCGCCATTTCGGCGTGGCCTTGCGCCTGTTCCGGGGCCATATAGTCGGGCGTGCCGATGCCGGTGCCGGTTCTGGTCAGTTGCTCGCTGGCGGAGAGGATACGTGCAATACCAAAATCTGCCAGCAGGAGCCAGTTATCGGTCGTCAAGAGCATGTTACCGGGTTTGATGTCGCGGTGAATGATGCCCCGGCTGTGCGCGTAGTCAATCGCATCGGCGGCCTGCGCGAGATAATTGAGCGCTTCAGTCAGAGGCATACTGATATTTTGGACGGCATAGGTTTTGATGCGGTCTGCCAGCGAGCCACCAGAGATATAGGGCATAACGATGTAGGTAATCGCCTGTCCATTGGGGAGTGCCTGGGTGCCGTAGTCATGCACAGGCAAAATATGGGGGTGATTGAGCGCGGCGGCGGCCTGCGCCTCACGCTCGAAACGTTGCGCGTATTCTCTGTCGCCCTGATTATGCGACGGCAGCGTTTTGATGGCGACCTGGCGGCGCAGGCGTTCATCCTCTGCCAGCCAGACATCGCCCATGCCGCCGTGACCGAGGCTGCGCAACAGTCGGTAGCGGCCAAGCATAGTGGGAACAGCCTGGGCTAAATTGCTATCGTTGTTCATACAGCTTTTCTCTATGATTACAGCTTTCTACAGTTTTTCAAACGGTTGAACTTGCCTACTACTATACTATAAACCCAAACTCTTGTATAGCGAGTGAGTCATATGTCCTAACTTAGATGCTTTTGTTCTCAATCAAGCCATCTATCCACGATGTATGGGAGAGTAGCTATTCCAAGTGCTAGTTTTCTATGTGATGAACGGGCTACGCCAATACTCAGGCAACCGGATGCAAATCACCAATGATGCAGAATGCGGCGGCAGCTTTTTCGTCGTGCTGGCTAAAGGGCTAAACTGGACGGTGACCGTCCAGCCGTGCTTCAAAGTACTCTTTGTGAATATCTCAAGATGCAATGTGGTGGAAGCAGGAAAGATTCTTCATTGTTGAGTGGGGAGAGATAATACTATCACCAGCCAGGAAGCGTGCTTCCTGGTTGGTGATAGCATGATTTTATGGTACCAGAATACCGCGCCCACGCAGTTTGCCGCTGTCCAGGTCGTGAATGGCATCCAGGGCGGCATCGAGCGGGTAGATGGCAGTGTGCAGAGTTACCTTGCCTTGAGATGTCAATGTCATCAGTTCAACGAGATCGTTGTAGGTACCGACGAGGTTGCCGATGAAGTTGATCTCGGTCGAGATGATGTCGATGGTGGGCACGTTGAGCCGACCGCCGTAGCCGATAACGTAGTAGCTGCCAGCGCGGCGTAGCATGGCGACACCATCCTCAATTGCGCCGCCCTCGCCCACGAAATCGATGATGGCCTCGGCCCCTTGCCCGTTGGTGATGTCCTTGACGGTCTGTACTTGCTTCCCATTGGCCTGCACGGTGTAGTCCGCGCCCATGCTTTTGGTCAGTTCCAGCGCGGCCTCGGAGCGGTCAACGACGATGATCTCGGCGGGGGTGAGCGCCTTGAGACACTGGATGCCGATGTGGCCCAGGCCGCCCGCGCCGATGACGACGGCCTTTGTACCGGGATAGAGGATGGCAGCGGCTTTTTTGACCGCGTGATAGGCGGTCAGACCGGCGTCGGCCAGGGCGGCAATGTCTTTGGGTGCGAGGCTGGAATCTAGCTTGACAACGGCGCGCGCGCTGGTTTTGAGCA
>DAOTVZ010000240.1:0-21129 GCA_034436045.1 Ktedonobacteraceae bacterium
TGTTCGCCTGTCGAACCGTTCCCAGGGCGTGATTAATCATGCCCTGTTCGCCTGTCGAACCGTTCCCAGGGCGTGATGAATCACGCCCTGTTCGCCTGTCGAACCGTTCCCAGGGCGTGATGAATCACGCCCCTACGGGATGGTGCCATGACCGGTTTCGGTGGGAAAAAATCATAATCGCGCAGGGGATGTGATAAATCATGGCCCTACATTTAGTATAGCCCCTTATGTGGTCACAATTCGTCCTCATTGCTGCGCATCACTGATTAACGCCATATTTTTTCTCTAACTCCTGCACCTGGGGCAGGCCGATGAGCGTGGTAAATTCGGAGAATGTCACTATTTGCGAGCCGAAGGAGATGGAGGTTTCGCCGTGCTGGAAGTGTTCGAGTACCTTGAGCATGGCCTGCGTGGCAGCGAAGAGCAGAGTGACCGGAAAGATCACCAGCTTAAAGCCAAGTTCGCGGATCTCGTGCAGGGGGAGCGCAGGCGTTTTGCCACTTTCGGCCCAGTTGAAGAGCAGTGGAACGTCTGAGAAGGTCTGGCCGATGGTGCGCAATTCTTCGATGCTGCGTGGGGCCTCAATGAAGAGGACATCGGCCCCGGCTTCGCGGTACGCGCGGGCGCGTCTCAGTGCGTCGGCAAAGCCGGTGACGGCGGCGGCGTCGGTACGAGCGATGATGACGAAATCGGGGTCTTCGCGTGCATCGACGGCGGCGCGAATCTTCTGTACCATCTCTTCCATTGGAATGACCTGTTTGCCCTCCATGTGTCCGCATTTCTTGGGCCAGACCTGATCTTCGAGATGCAAAGCGGCGACTCCAGCGCGCTCATATTCGCGGACTGTGCGCCGGACGTTGAGTGGATTGCCGTAGCCTGTGTCGGCATCGGCGATCAAGGGTATTTCACCGGTGATGGCCGCCAGAGCGGCGGCACGGCTGACCATCTCGCTCATCGTCAGAAGGCCCACGTCGGGCTGGCCGAGGACGCTGGCCGCTGTGCCGAAACCGGTCATATAGACGGCGGGAAAACCGCTTTGCGCAATTAAGCGGGCGCTCAGCCCGTCGTAAGCCCCAGGGACAATAATCAGATCGGAACCTGCCAGTAGTGAGCGCAGGCGAGTGGTAGTACGCATCGTGTCCTCTTTCTTTCTCAATGGCTATGGAACAAGCACGTGCAGGCGTTGCTCGGCCATCTGCACCCTGATCGGCGTCTGGCCACGTATCTCACCATCCAGTGTAACATCTTGTGGGTCGTCATCAGTTTGAATAGTAATGCCACGTGCCTGTACGTGATGAACGCCCGGAATGCCTGTTAGCTCTGCTTGCTGGAGTAGGGGTGGATAATGCGCGCTCTGCTCGCTCCCTGGCTGCGTATCATTATTGTCCTGAGAGGCGTTGAAGAGGCGCGCGAAGGCGGCTCCGAGATGTCCCAGTTCAACATCCTCTACGATGACGATATCGAGCAGGCGGTCGTTGATGCTGGCTCCTGGAATAGAGAGATTCCACTGACCCCCGAAGATAGGGGCATTGATGACGGCCACCTGCAAGGCACGATAATTCATCTGTACCGCTTGTGCGGCGATAGTACCCGCCGATGGCTCAGGCAGGGAGCGGTCTGGTAGCCATAGACCATCGAATGTGCATTGTACTTCCAGGACGCGCGGCTTCAGCAGCACTTCCAGGGCGGCGAATGGGTAAGTCATACGCCCGAAACGCTGGCGCGTGGCAACATTGGTGGCAAGGTGCGCGAATTGCACGTTGAGGCCAACCGTCAGAGCATGGGCAAAGAAGCCCACTGCCTCTGGTGATAGCGCGTCTGGCGTTACTTGCAATGGCTGCTTCTCTTCATGGAGCGGTTTCTGTTCAGCGGGCCGGGCCATACCAACATCGACCGCGCGCACGTGCCCATGCATGATCGTCTCCGCAGCCTCACGCAAGTCTTGTGGAATGGCGAGCGAGCGAGCGATGTCGTTGCCTGTGCCTAACGGAAGGATGCCCAACGGCATGCCGCACATAGCAATATGGTTGATGACTCCGCCCACCAGACCGTCGCCGCCTGCCGCGACCGCAACCTCGATGCCTGCTGCTTGCCAGTGTCCCCCTTGCGCCGGCAGCGTATCCAGGTCAACGATAGAGTGCATATCACAGATAATTGCTCCCGCCTGCTGGAGATAATCCAGCGCCTGTTGCAGTTGTTCCGAGCGTCCTGAATGTGGGCTATGGATGACAATGATACGCTTCCTCGATGGCTGTGTGTTGTTCATGCTAAAAGCAACGCCTCTCTCTTGTTCAGGATCAGGATATGATACTGTATGCTCTGGCGGTGTTGCCACTATATCAACCCCGACTACACACTGTCTATTATCGCACTTCTGAAGAATGCGTTGTTCCACGATGACGGATGCCATCCTACGATACTACATAGGCATAGTAGAGACAAGATTGATCGCATCCAGGCGATCAATCTTGTCTCTACGGATAACGCTTGACAAGGTGTAGCTTAGTGCTTTGGTGCCCAGGGTGGCCCGGCAGGCTCATTGGTTGCGCTATCTGTTCCGTTGCCGTTATACTGGTTTTTCGCTCCATTGTTTGGATGAGATGCTGGTGTCATCGTCACGCGCTGCGGACGGCGCGGCAGGGTTGGTGACCCCGCGATGGGCGGCGTTGCCGGTGCTACTGGTATGAACGATGGAGAGGGTGGAATGGATGAAGGCGAGAGGGTGTATCCGGGTCTCGATGTTGCCGGTCGGGTTGGTAGGGGTGGCTGGGAGTTCTGCCGGGAAGAAGGGGGGGATGGTGGACGACTAACCTGCAAAGGCGTTGGCATTCCTGTAGAGGCAAGTAAAGGTGTGTTGAACATGGGTGTGACGGTCGCCGCGTCAGGTGCAGCGGTCGCAGCGGTGACGGCCAGCGTAGAGGCCAGCACGGGACGGGCTTCATAGTCTTGCGGTATCGTGTTATCTTCGCCCGCCGCTACACCAAACTGGCGCAGAACCCAGGTGAGTACGACGGCGACAAGCAGATTGACGATCAGGCCGATGAGAGCAGCGTTGAGCGGGAACTTCGTGCCAAAGAGGGCAAGGGGGTATACCGAGGATTGGAAGTTCAGTGCCACGATGCAGAATGTGCCGATGACCATGCCGCAGAGCCAGCCAACCAGCACACCCCAGCGGTGGAACCAGTTGGTGTAAAGGCCGAGATAGATGGCCGGGAGCGTTTGCAGAATCCAGATGGTGCTGAGAAGCTGAAAGTTGATAGAGAAAGGAGTGGGTAGAAGAAGAATGAAAGCCAGTCCACCGATTTTCACCACCAGTGAAGTTATGCGAGCCACGCTGGTCTCTTCTTTCTCGGTGCAGTTTGGATTGAGGTACGCACGGTAAATATTGCGCGTAAAGAGGTTAGCGGCGGCTATTGACATAACACCTGCCGGTACCAGGGCACCGATAGCGATAGCAGCGAAGGCAAAACCGGTCAACCAGGAAGGGAAGAGCAAGGTCAGCAGGCCCGGCAAGGCAATATTGGTTTTGTAAACCGGCGATGGAATGATGTGTGCCGCTCCCGCCATTACGCCCAGCAAGGCAATCATGCCCAGCAGGAAGCTATAGGCATACAGGGGCGCGACCGTCCTTTTGACAACTTTGCTGCTGTTAGCGCTGAGGAAAGCGGTGAAGGCGTGGGGATAGAGCGGCAGCGCCAGGGCGGAGCCGAGGGCCAGTGTAGAGTAGGCGCTATATTGTGTGGGAAGGAGCAATACCTTCTTTTGCGGAATGGAAGCAAAGATATGAGCCATACCGCCAAGTTTGGTAGTGAGGACGATAAGCGCAATAAGAATCGTGATCCAGATGCAGACATCTTTGGCTATCGAAACCAGCGTTGTGCCGCGGATACCACTGGTGTAGGTATAGGCGGCGAGAATGGCGAAGGCGATGAGCAGCGAGAGTTCCACCGGAATGCCCATCAGCGAGAGGCAAATCTGAATGCCGTAGACCTGTAACGCCATGTATGGCATGGTGGCCAGAATGCCGGTTATCGCTACGGCCAGCGCCAGTATCTTGCTATCAAAACGCTCTTGTACAAAGTCGGCGCTGGTGACATAGCCTCGATGGCGCGCGATGTTCCAGAAGCGAGGCGCGATCAGATACATGACGGGATAGGCGAGAATGGTGTATGGGACGGCGAAGAAGCCGAGTGCCCCTTGCGCAAAAACGAGGGCGGGCACTGAGAGAAAAGAGTAAGCGGTATAGAGATCACCGCCGACCAGAAACCAGGTGATGACGGCTCCGAAGCGTCTACCGGCCAGGCCCCACTCTTGCAGTCGGTTCAGGTTGCCTGGCCGCCAGCGTACAGCGAAGAAACCGAGGAGCGAAATGGCGATAAACACAAAAATAAAGGTAATTAGTTCTTGCCAGTTCATCGTACATAGTCCTTCCAGGTATGCCCCGTGTTGTGGGACGGGGGAGCAGGGCGACCGCGAGGGACGCCCCATCGTAAATAGCCTTCCGGGTGTTCCCCCATGTGCTGAGGCGGGGGAGCAGGGTAAGATTCAATACCTCAGGGTCGCGCCTACTATATTCGTGTAGAGTAAGGGCGACCTTCGTAGTCGCCTTGCTCTACTCTAGCTGAGCGAATAAGGCTGGCAGGTAAGCCGAGACGCCGGGCAGTTGCCTCGTCAATGATGCTGTCCTGCAAGGCGGTAAGTGGGATATTGATGAATTCGAGGGGCGTGGCTTGAAGCTGCTGTAGATCAGCGCCGATCAATGTTATGTTGGTGAGGACAGCACCCTGCAAATTCGCTTCTTGAAAGATTGTTCCTATGCAACGGGCCGCTTGCATATAGGCACCGCTGAGATTGGCGGCGCTCAGGTTGGCACCACTGAGATTGCATCGGCTCAGATTTGCTTCACTCAAGTCGGCACGGATGAGGTTAGCTCTTTGCAGGTCGGCCTTACTCAGGTCGGCTTTATTGAGATAGGAGCGGAACATGTAGGCCCGTATCAGGCTGGCACTGTTCAAGTTTGTGGCGCTGAGGTTGGCTTCGACCAGGTTTGTGCCATGCAGGATGGCTTCACCGAGATAGGCACTGCTGATGTCTGCGCCGCTGCAATTTGCCATACTCAGATTGGCACGGATCAGATATGCTTTGTTTAAGTGCGCCTTGTTCAGATTAGCGCCACTGAGGTTAGCGCCGCTGAGTAATGCCTTGCTCAGATCGGCTCCGATCAGCGTAGCTTTACTCAGGTTAGCGTTGCTGAGGTCGGCTCCGCTCAGATTGGCCTCACTCAAATTGGCTCCTTTGAGGTCGGCTCCGCTCAGATCGGCGCGGCTGAGATCAACGCCGATGAGGTTGGCGTCAATCAGGTACGCGCCTTTGAGGTCGGCGTTATTCATGTTGACACCGCCCAGGTCGGTGGTGCGCAAATCGGCTCCTCTCAGTAATGCGCCGCGCAGATAAGCCCCCACCAGGTTGACACCGATGAGAATCGCTTTACGCAGATCGGTGCCGACCAGGTTAGCTCCGCTTAAATTAGCTTTATAGAGGTAAGCCCCGCACATGTACGCTCCGCTCAGGTTGGCCTCGCTCAAATTGGCCTCACTCAAGTGTCCGCCACTCAGATCGGTCGAATGCAGGTCGGTACGCTCTAAATTGGCTCGATCCAGGATTGGAACACGTTCATCGCGCATGGCGGCCTGCACCTCTGCCAGCGCCTGTTCTCTCGTTAAGGCATATGCCTGATCTACCATAATGTGTCTCCTCTAGCCTGTAGCTATAGCACAAATGGATAATGGTATCTGCACATCGTTCCTGGTAAGAGGACGTGCAAAAAAAGGTAAAACGATTATTTTCCCTCGGCGCGTTGTATATGAATGATGGAAGCATTCTCCAGATCGCGCAAGAGATGAATAACTTCGGAATCGCTGCGATTCATGACGCGAATTAGCTCTGTAATAGAGCGGCGTCCATCAATGAGCAGTAAGAGATGTCGGTGCGTGCGTGTCAATTTCTGGTTCTCTAAAAGGCGTAGCGCCTCACTCATTGGATAGTGTGCCTGTGGGATAAAATGAGCCAGAGAAGTCTGGGAAAAACTGTGCTCAGATGGTAACAGAGTGCGTGGGGTGGTAGGGGACATCGGCCCCGTCTGGTGCCTGAGTGCATCTGTTTGCCGCGCGGTTGGTTCTAGTTGAGATGTTGATGATTGCTGTGTTGTAGAGAGCGAACCGGCGTCAGAGGGTGGGAAAAGTAGACGCAAAAACATGTCTACATCAGCACGGGTCGCTGACTCAAAACTGCAATAACAATTGCTCCAGGTGCTGAGCCAGCTCAGTGCCTCGGAGCCATTGCGTCGGCTCACCCTGGCCTGGGTGATCTGCCCTCTGGAAAAATCGACGGACCCCTCTTCTGCCGTGATCCCATCGCCGCGTCTGACGGTGAGAGTACCTGTCATTCTTCCTCGTTGAAGGCGTTGAATGACGGTTATGAGCCGTTCGACTGCCACTTCCTGCGACTGTGACATGGGCGTGTTGCTCCATCGCATAATTGTAGAAGCCTGTACGATTGGCATCTGGTATGTACAAGCTCCTGAACGGTCGTTCGAGATACTATTTATCTGCCATGCAGGAAAGGTTCGCTGCCGGTTACTGGCTATGTCCCAATGTCGGGTCGCCGTGCGGGCAACCCTGTTCCCTCTGGATAGTTGCGATGCGAAAAATAAGGTTGTTACTTTGTCCTATCCAGTTCTTCATTGGGTAGCATATAAATTAAGGCAAAGCAAGCATACCATACAGGCTGGGTTGTGACGTTTGCTACAATTGTTGTAGAGCTTGTTCTCAGGCCGCCTGACGTTATATTTATTAATCTATCTATCAGTTAAAATATAGTACCAATTTCCTATCCTTTACTCGCTTTGCCGATTTAACAACATTGCAAAGTCTACTCCATGTGTTTCACATCGTCTCCGCTGCCAGTAGGAACGTATTAAACATGTTGGGGTTGAAGATGTTACCTGACACCAGGGACTATGAGGGCACGTCAGGTGGTATACTTTCCTGGTACGACTAAAGATTGGAAGTTCTGTCTGGTGATATATACCATGCGATATATACCATGAAGGAGTGAAAAACGCATGACGACGATACAAACAGAGTCTATGGTACAGCAGTGGACAAATCTGGCGCAGCAGTTGCGCGTCGATAGTATTCGTGCGACCACCGCCGCCGGGTCGGGCCACCCCACCTCATCCATGTCGGCGGCTGATCTGATGGCAGTGCTGATGATGAGCTACTTGCGCTATGACTTCGAGCATCCCGAAAATCCTCATAATGACCATCTCATTTTCTCGAAAGGCCATGCCTCGCCTCTCCTCTACGCGATGTTTAAAGCGGCAGGCGCGATCAGCGATGATGAGTTGATGACGCTGCGCAAGTTTGGCAGCCGTCTGCAAGGCCACCCTACTCCGGCTATTCCCTGGGTTGATGTGGCTACCGGTTCGTTGGGGCAGGGGCTGCCCATCGGGGTTGGCATCGCGCTGGCGGGCAAATATCTCGATAAGTTGCCTTATCGTGTCTGGGTATTGCTGGGCGACAGCGAGATGGCGGAGGGTTCCATCTGGGAGGCATTTGACCATGCCTCGCACTACAAGCTGGATAACCTGATTGCTATTCTGGACTGCAATCGTCTGGGACAACGCGGTGAGACGGAACTGGGCTGGAATACCGCCGCCTATGCAGAGCGCGCACACGCCTTCGGCTGGCATGCCATTGTCATCAATGGGCACGACTATGACGAGATCAACAACGCTTATAGCGAGGCTTTGCGCGTGCAGGAGAGGCCGACGGTAATCGTAGCAAAAACTATCAAAGGCAAAGGCGTCTCCTTCCTTGAGAACGTCAACGGCTGGCATGGTAAGGCGCTCAGCAAGGAGCAGGCGGAGAAGGCGCTACAGGAACTCAATCCGCGTGTGCGCAGCAAGGTCTACCCTGTGCAGAAGCCTGATCCGGCCCCAACTGTGCCCGCGCCGCGACATAAGCCGGTAGCATTGCCTCGCTACCAGGTCAACGAGGAGGTGGCGACGCGCAAGGCGTATGGTGATGCGCTCAAAGCGCTGGGGGCGGCCTATCCTGAGCTGGTTGGTCTGGATGGCGAGGTCAGCAATTCGACCTACACCGAAGAGTTTGCGAAGGCTTATCCTGAGCGTTACTTTGAGCAGTACATCGCCGAGCAGCAGATGATTGCGGCGGCGGTCGGCATGAGCGTCCGCCGTAAGATTCCTTTTGCCTCGACCTTTGCTGCCTTCCTGACCCGTGCCTACGATTTCATTCGCATGGCAGCGATCTCGAATGCCAATATTCGTCTCGTTGGCTCACACGCTGGCGTCTCGATTGGCGAAGATGGCCCTTCGCAGATGGGGCTGGAGGATCTGGCCATGATGCGCGCCGTGTATGGCAGTACCATCCTCTATCCCTGTGATGCCAATCAGACGGCGCAGCTCGTCGCGGCGATGGCCGAGCATCAGGGCATTGTCTATATGCGCACCACACGCGAGAAGACGCCCGTCCTCTACGCGCCCGACGAGCAGTTCGCGGTTGGGGGCAGTAAGGTATTACGTAGCTCAGACCACGACCAGGTGACGGTGGTAGCCGCCGGTATCACCGTGCATGAGGCCCTCAAAGCCTACGAGCAACTGCTAAGCGATGGTATTACTATTCGGGTGATCGATGCCTACTCGGTCAAGCCGATGGATGAGGAGACGCTGCTGGCAGCGGCTGAAGAGACGGGCAATCGTTTCATTACCGTCGAAGATCACTGGCCCGAAGGGGGTCTGGGTGAGGCCGTGCTGGAGGTCTTTACATACCGCACTGGCCCCTTGCCACAACTCGTCAAGCTGGCCGTAGCATCCATGCCCGGCTCCGGCACCCCCGCTGAGTTGATCGAGGAGGCAGGTATCAGCGCCCACCATATCGCGCAAGCCGTCAAGGTGATGGTAGGGAAATAAAATCTCTTCTGTAGGGGCGCGAAACCTCACGTCCCTACAGAAGAGATTTTGTAGATACATTTGTATTTGCCTTTACCCTGTTATACCTTGCTGATTATCTCATAATGTAATAATCAGGTGCATATTTATTCTTGTCTCCGTTTGAGCAAGTGCAGGAGGAGCGTTACTGATAATGAAAGATGCGTTTGCTGCTGATACAGAGCAGAAGAAGGGTGCTGAGCGAGGGGTGAACGATGCCCCGCAAGGCATTGGCATGGCGGTCGCCTTTGATTGGGGACTGGTCGTACAAATTTTAGTGACCCCCTGGATTGGCCCATTTTTTGACTCTAATCCTTTCAAGGGCTTACCGGTTTTCGTGGCCTCTCTCATTTCATTGCCATTCGCCGCTATCATAGCGGTTTTTGGCGAAGGTGTGCGGCGTGGCTGGCGCTGGACACGGCCAGTTCAGCTTGTTTTTAATGCGCTGCTGTCCCTGGGTGGGCTAGCTTCGCTCTACTCAACCTGGCAGAGCATCCAGCGTGGCAACTACTGGCCTATTGTCACAGAGGTGATTTTAGTGATCTTCTCACCTTTGATCGCCTGGCGCTTGAGCCGACCTGTTACTGCACGCTGGTTTGCGACCGTCACGAGCGCCGAGGCGCGCAAGCGGCATGGAGGTCTCTGGCCCTATCTCATCGCTATCTGGGCCATCGTCGGCGGCGTTTTACAGGCCATCGCGGCTCTCAGCCGTTAGGCGTATATCTTTTGCTGCTCTTCTGAAACTGAACGGTATCCTCTCCCGTGTTCCATCCAGCAGAGTTGCTGGTATGAACTGAGTGAGGAGTATATGGCAAAGAAAAAAGCGACCCTGGTGATCAATCCACATGCCGGACAGAATGTTGCGCACCTGAGCGATATTCTGGCTATCATGGCGGCTGGTGGTTGGAAAACACATATTACATTGAAAGAGTATGGTGGGCATAGCATACAACTTGCGCGTGCTGCTTGTAAGCGTGGTGACGATCTTGTGATTGCTTATGGAGGCGATGGCACGCTCAACCAGGTAGTGAATGGCATCATGAATAGCGGGGAGGAGCAGTGCCGACTGGCGGTGATTCCAGGGGGAACGGCCAATCTCTGGGCCAGAGAGATGGGTATTCCCATCGAGCCTGTGCGATCTGCGCTCTCTCTGCTCTGTTCTGAGGAGCGTGCGGTGGACGTAGGTTATATCGATGTAGCGGCTGTCACCTTTGCCGATGGTTCAGCAATAGAGTTTGATACAGAGCATAACGGCAAGTCAAAGGGGCGTAAGCGTGGTCGCAAAACCAAAAATCATTTCTTGCTCATGGCAGGTCTAGGAGCAGACGCCGCCGTTATGGGGAGTGTGTCCAAGACATTAAAGTATCGTGTCGGGCCGCTGGCCGTGGGTCTCTCTATGATGAAGGAACTGCCGACCTATCCCACCTTTCCCGTTGAGGTGAAAGCGCTCAGGCACGGTGAGGAGAGCCTGCTCTGGCAGGGTGAGGCAGTGCAGCTTGTGATCGGCAATACGCGCCGTTATGCCATTGTCGCCGAAATGACACCCGAAGCCAGTATTGATGACGGGCGGCTCGATTTATGCATTATTACCGCCGACGATCCTCTTTCAACGGCCCAACAACTGGCAGCGCTGGTGCTGCGTCGCAAGCCCGATACTACTGTAAGTAGCTACTTTCAAGAGGCGCATTTCTTTATCACTATTCCCGCTTCTGTGCAAGTGCAACTGGATGGTAGCGCAGTAAAGCTAAAGGATTATCTGGATAAGAATGTCTATGAGCAGGTGTTGGGACGAGCAGGTACTGAACAGGTCATGATTACCTATCGTATTGACGTTGAACCACATGCTCTGCGCGTGCTGGTGCCGTCGGATTGTAGCAGCGAATTGTTTGAGCAGCCAGAAGCAGAACAATCAGTGACGGAGGGGAAGGAGCTATCCGTTCACGAAAAAGATAAGCGGAGCGAGGAGTCACAGCGTATGCGTGACAGTGAAAGTGGGGCGGTTCCTGGTTCGCTGGTGCGTGGGCGACGGGTGACGATGATCGGCAAAGCAGTGCAGGTAGAGATAAAGAAGCAACCAGCATATGTGCTTGCAGGTACCACACCGAAACTTTCAACCAGTGAGCAACGGGTTGTGGCAGTTGTCATCAACAAGAAGACGGTATTACACGATCAGCAAGGGAACACTCTGCCTTTTGACGACGTGGCTTCTGTAAAAGAAGGAGCTGTTATCACAGTTGAGGGCAAAAAGAACAAGCGCGGTGTGATTCGAGCTACCACGATGGTGATATGAAGCCTCTCTCGTGATCTGATTGCTCCATATACCTGAAAATTGGGAGCAGGCGGTTCTGATTGGACAATCCGCTTTTACCTACGTTTTATACGGTGAAAGCGGATTGTGAGGTTTCTGGGGGGAAGCCAGGGATCAGAAGCGCTGCGGAACAGTGGACTTTCAATTGTAAGCAATGTATAATGGCAGAACATTCCCTCGATAATTACAGGTATAGATCAAATAGAGGTGAGTTTTATGAGTTTCTGGGATCTTTTCCGACGTAAACCCAAAGAAGGAGAACAGGGGCAAGATGAGGAGCAAAAAAAACAACGGCGTGGAGGTCTGTTTCACGGTGGGGGTGCCGGAGGCGGCAATATTTTCTCCGGCAGAGGCTCCCATCATGGACATCACAGCCATCACGGTGGTCTTAGCGGCATCGGAGGAAGTGGCCATGCTCATGGAGGCGTCATAGGTGGCTAATTTTCTAGCTGTGACTCCTCAAATGGAAAGCAAGAGTTATCGTGAAGTGCGACGTTCCTACTATGCTCAGTTCCCCGCCTTCTGGGCTACTTTGCCTGGGGCAGAACAAGAAGAGTACGCGGTTTTTGGGGCGCTTGAAATAACTTCCGAGCAGGTGAGGGAACTGTGCACTGCGGCTGCCCGTCTGTATCAGCTTTTACAGCGCCAGGCCAGTCTGCTCCAACGCGCAGATAAGGGAGCATTGCTGGATGTTGGCATCCCGCCTTGCGCTGTTCCTTACTGTCAGACTATCATGCCCGGAATGCCTGCTATCATGTGTGGGCGTTTTGAGTTTGCCCTGACGGAGCAAGGCCCCAAACTGCTCGAATTGAATGCCGAGACACCGACCTTTGTTGTTGAGCTTTTTCAGATGAACAGCCAGTTTTGCACAGACTTCGGGTTGAGTGATCCCAACCGGCAGGCACGCATGCAGTTGGCCAGAGCGGTGCAGGCCGCGATT
This sequence comes from Ktedonobacteraceae bacterium, assembly GCA_034436045.1. Classification (GTDB taxonomy): domain Bacteria; phylum Chloroflexota; class Ktedonobacteria; order Ktedonobacterales; family Ktedonobacteraceae; genus H111-94. The sequence goes on from DAOTVZ010000240.1 coordinate 12,259, forward strand.
CAGGCGGGTATTGCCTGGCTCAAGCCGCGTCCGTGGCGGCGTGCGTCAGTGGTGTTCAGTGCGTATGCGGACAATAAGGAGGAGTACAACACCGCCGAGTTTTATCGTCAACTAGCCAATCTTACTCAGTGTTTTACCTATCGTACTGCTTTTTGTCACCTTGAAGATTTGCGTGTGACCGACGATGGTCTGTGGACTGCCGATGATAGGCCGATTGATGTACTCTATAAAATGTATCCGACAGAGTATTTGATTGAAGACTGCGCGCCTGATGGGACGCCGGTGGGCCTGATGTTGCTAGACCTTGTGCGCAAGCGACGGCTGGCCGTACTCAATCCACCGAGCGCATTTGTACTCCAGAGCAAGGCTTTGATGGCTCTCCTCTGGACAGCGCATCTGGCGCGGAGCAATCTCTTCACTGACGAAGAGCATGCCTGGCTGGAGCGCTATCTCCTTCCTACCTATTTCACTGCCCATGACCTGCAAGCCGCGCCAGGTTTTACCGGTTCTTATGTTGCCAAACCGGTCTATGGCCGTGAAGGTGTCTCCATTACGATTCATCAGGGGAGCGAGATACTTGAGAAAAGTCCTGACACGCTCTACGACGATCAACTCATGATCTATCAACAGTTTGTTCCCCTGCCGAAAGCGACTATTTTGACCGAGATGGGGCCGACCGAAGTCAATCTCGTCCATAACTGCTTTGTCGTCGCGGGCGAATCCTCTGCGATTGGAATACGAGGTGCGAGCAAACTGATTCTCGATGATAACTCCTATTTTATACCCGTCTGTTATCCTCAACAACCGCGCTAGATGCAGTCAAGATCAGCGTACATGTCCGTTAAATGTCATCATGGATATGTTACAATAATCGTCGTTGCTGATAAAATTTGATCGATTTATGTTGAAAGGTAGTAAGTGGTGAACGAGATTCAAAGCTCTTTAGAGTGGGATTCTGTGCTAGACGCTGTGCGGACGGCTGATATTCGTGCCGCTTTGCCGAATTTAGGCCCTGCCGGTGTGGTGGCTTATACAGATGGCGCGTGCATCAAAAATCCCGGTGGCCCTGCCGGTTGGAGCGCGCTGTTCTGGTCGGCGACCGATATGGTCGATGGCAAAGTACGCGCGGGTGCACCTTGCCTGGAATGCTATGGACACATCCCCAAAGCGCCGACCACGACGAATAATCGTGCTGAGATTGCCGCCGTGCTGGCCGTTCTCTCTATTGCGCCCCCGACCTTGCCCCTGATCATCTATAGCGATAGCGAATATACCATCAAGGTTGCGCAGGGTACCTACCAGATGAAAGCCAACCCTGACCTGTGGGCTATTTATCGTAAGTTGTTGAGCTATCGCAAGCAGCCGCCAACGTTTGTCTGGGTGCGGGGACACGCCGGTCAGCAGCATAATGAGCGTGCCGATGAGTTGGCCGGGCTGGGTGCCTTCAAGGGCGATAGAGAGGCGTATCGACAGTGGCAGGCCTCGCAGGCAGCCGAGGCTCATAATGTTCTGCCATCGACGCAAATGGCGGCCTTGCGGCAGAAAGTGCAGAAGCTGCAAGCATATTTTGCCGCGCAGGATGCCGGGCGCATAGGCGAGCAAGAGCAGCAATTCATCTCTGATATGGCGAAACGCCTGCAAAAAGACCGCTTTGTGCCAACACCAAAACAGTTGAACTGGATTGAGGGATTGTTAAAGAAATATCACGTAAAGTAAGATGTAGTAAGGCCCCTTGTAATTCTCAGGGTTCCTCTCTTGTAGCACTTAAGCTCACTGCTTCGCATCGTTCGTTGCTTTTCTGATGTGATAGAATGCAACGGGATACACATTGGCGAGCAGACTATGTTTCATCGCGTGAAGCATAGCCAATCGGTAATCGATGGAAAGAAAGCATTACATGTACCAGAATATAGCATCGCGTTTTGTCGAACTGCTTCAATTGCCGCAGCAACTGGTAGGGCTGGCGTTTGTGGAGGAGGTTCCCTCTGCTATACAACATGTTGCGCATCGTGTGCCTTCGGCCTGCACCTTCTGGCGGCTTGGTGAGCAGGGCGTCTTTTGGGAGAAAGGGTTATGAATAGTGTTGTTTCCCCCGGCGCTCGTTTCCGCGCCGCCGTCCAGGCTGAGCGCCCGCTGCAAGTGGTAGGGACGATCAACGCCTACCATGCTCGCATGGCCGAGCGTGTGGGCTACAAGGCCATTTATCTCTCCGGCGGGGGGGTGGCGGCAGGCTCTCTGGGTGTGCCTGACCTCGGTATCACCACGCTTGACGATGTACTCACCGATGTTCGCCGCATCACCGATGTGTGCAATCTACCACTGCTGGTAGATGTGGACACAGGGTTTGGGAGCGCATTCAACATCGCCCGCACGATCAAGGCTCTCATCAAGTTCGGCGCGGCTGCCTGCCATATCGAGGATCAGGTGCAGGCCAAGCGCTGTGGGCATCGACCGGGTAAGGCCATCGTGCCGAAGGAAGAGATGGTGGATCGCATTAAGGCCGCAGTTGATGCCCGCACCGATCCACAGTTCGTTATCATGGCGCGCACCGATGCGCTGGCGGTGGAGGGATTGCAGGCGGCCATCGAGCGGGCGCGTGCGTGTGTGGAGGCGGGCGCGGACATGATTTTCCCAGAAGCCGTGACAGAACTTTCCATATACAAACAATTTGCCGATGCAGTGAACGTACCGGTGCTGGCCAACATTACGGAGTTTGGGGTCACACCGCTCTTCACGGTCGAGGAACTGGCTTCTGTCAATGTGAGCCTCGTTCTCTATCCCTTGTCCGCCTTCCGCGCTATGAACAAGGCGGCGCTCAAGGTATATGAGGCGATTCGCCAGGAGGGGACGCAGAAGAGCGTTCTGGACAGCATGCAGACACGCGCCGAGCTGTACGATTTCCTGGATTACTACGCCTATGAACAGAAGCTTGATCAATTGTTTGCAAAGGAACTGGACGATTTCAAGAAAGATTAGGGAAGAACAAGAAGTATGAGTCAACCCCCCATCATAGGAGTTAAAGGAAAAAAGTCTGTTGCGTTGTCCGGCGTTGTAGCTGGCAATACGGCTATCTGCACAGTTGGGCGCACGGGCAACGACCTGCATTATCGCGGCTACGATATTGCCGATCTCGCACGCCTGGCCACGTTTGAGGAAGTGGCTTATCTGCTCGTTTACGGCAAGCTCCCCACCGTCTCGGAACTGGCCCAGTACAAGAAGAAGCTCAAGGCACTGCGCGGACTACCTGTGCAACTCAAGAGTGTGTTGGAGTCTATCCCAGCAGCGGCGCATCCGATGGATGTGTTGCGTACAGGCTGCTCGGTGCTGGGTACCCTCTTACCTGAGAAGGACGACCACAACGTCGCTGGCGCACGTGATATTGCAGATCGTTTGATCTCTTCCTTTGCCTCGATGCTGCTCTACTGGTATCACTTCAGTCACAATGGTCGCCGTATTGAGACTGAGACAGAAGATGACTCTATCGCCACCCATTTTCTGCATTTGCTGCACGGTGTTCCACCTTCGACGCTCAGTGCCCGCTCGCTAGACGTTTCGTTGATCCTGTATGCCGAGCATGAATTCAATGCCTCTACCTTCACGGCGCGAGTGATTACCGGTACCGGCTCCGATCTGTATGGTGCGATAACGGGCGCGATCAGCGCGCTGCGTGGCCCCAAGCATGGCGGGGCCAATGAGGGAGCTTTTGAGATTCAGAGCCGCTATAGCAGCCCGCAGGAAGCAGAAGTTGATATCCGTCGCAGGGTCGCAGCCGGGGAGATCATTATCGGCTTTGGCCACCCCGTCTATACGGTAGCTGACCCGCGTACCCCTATCATCAAGGAGATCGCACGCCAGGTGTGTGAGGCGGAGGGCAATCCCACGTTGTTTGCCGTTGCCGAACGCATCGAACAGGTCATGTGGAGCGAGAAGAAGATGTTCCCGAATCTGGACTGGTTCAGTGCGGTTTGTTATCACATGCTGGGAGTGCCGACGTCCATGTTCACTCCGCTATTTGTGATCGCACGTACAACTGGTTGGACAGCCCATGTCATCGAGCAGCGCATCGATGGCAAGATCATCCGCCCCTCGGCCAACTATGTGGGACCGGACGATCAGCCGTTTACTCCTATCGAGCAGAGAAAGTAAGTCAACCGTCCTGAGAAGGCGCAAATTGAGAGAAACGAGACCATGTCATCTACCATCTCAAACGTCCGCCCTGAACCTGACCAGGTGCTGGTGGACATTGCCGATTATGTACTGCATTATCACATCACGTCAGAGATAGCATATAGTACGGCGCACTACTGCCTGCTCGATACACTGGGCTGCGGGCTGGAGGCGCTTGGTTATCCTGCCTGTACTAAACTCCTGGGTCCCATCGTACCAGGTACAGTGGTACCAAACGGGGCCAAAGTGCCCGGCACGCAGTTCCAGCTAGACCCTGTGCAAGCTGCCTTCAACATTGGTACCATGATCCGCTGGTTGGATTTCAACGATACCTGGCTCGCAGCTGAATGGGGCCACCCTTCCGATAATCTGGGCGGCATTCTGGCAACTGCCGACTGGCTCTCGCGCCTACGCTTAGCCAATGGCAAAGAGCCATTGACTTTGCGCGACGTACTCACAGCCATGATTAAGGCGCACGAAATCCAGGGAGTGCTTGCCCTGGAGAACAGCTTTAACCGCGTGGGGTTAGATCATGTGGTGCTGGTGAAAGTGGCCTCTGCCGCTGTGTGCTGCTGGCTCATGGGAGGAAGCCGCGAAGAGATCATCAACGCAGTATCCCAGGCCTTTGTAGATGGTCAAGCCTTGAGAACTTATCGGCATGCTCCTAACACCGGTTCCAGAAAAAGCTGGGCGGCGGGCGATGCCACCAGCCGGGCGGTACGCCTGGCCCTCTTCTCCGTGAAGGGTGAGATGGGTTACCCTTCAGTCTTAACTGCCAGAACCTGGGGCTTCTATGATGTCTTCTTCGGCGGGCAGCCTTTCAAGTTCCAGCGCCCCTATGGCTCCTATGTTATGGAAAATGTCCTCTTTAAGATCAGCTTTCCGGCAGAGTTTCACGCACAGACGGCTGTGGAAGCCGCAATTCGCCTGCATCCCCAGGTCAAGGGGCGTCTCGACGACATTGATAAGATTGTTATCACCACCCACCAGTCCGCGATCCGCATTATAGATAAGCGTGGACCTTTGCACAACCCTGCCGACCGCGATCACTGCCTGCAATACATGACGGCAATAGGGCTGCTTAAGGGCAGCCTCAGTGCCACAGACTACGAGGACGACGTGGCCGCCGACCCGCGTATTGATCAACTGCGTGAGAAGATGGAGGTCATTGAGGACAAGCAATACAGTCTCGATTATCTCGATCCCGATAAACGCTCAATTGCCAACGCCGTACAGGTCTTCTTCCGCGACGGCACGCAGACTGAGCGTGTCGAAGTCGCCTATCCCATCGGCCATCGTCGGCGTCGAGCCGAAGGTATTCCGCTTCTTATTGAAAAGTTCAAGACTAACCTGGCGCGCCGTTTCCCGGAGAAGCAACGTCAGGTGATCCTGGAGGTTTCCCTTGATCCGACCCGCCTGGCAGCCATGCCCGTCAATGAGTACGTGGATCTGTATGTGATTTAGAAGCAAAGACATGATGAAACTGACAACGCCTGCTATCCCAAAGGAGACGCCGGATAGAGCGCGACGCACACCTGAAAGAGGCGTGCGTCACCTTCCCTCATCGCTCGTGCTGGCGCTCTTGACGGCGCTGCTCATATGTGCCATGCTGGTGGCGGTCAGCTTCGGCTCGACCGCCATCCCGCTCAGTGTTATCGCCCAAATCGTTCTTAATGGCACGGGACTTTTCCATTTCACGCACCACTGGGCTGCTAGCGATGAGGTTATTGTCTGGCAGGTACGTATGCCCATCGTGGTGGGGGCTGCGCTGGTCGGAGCCGGTCTCTCGGTGGCCGGTGTGCTGTTTCAGGGCCTGTTGCGCAATCCTCTGGCCGACCCATATCTGATCGGCACCTCGTCCGGTGCATCGCTGGGTGCGGCCATCGCCTTTGTTTTGCCTCTTGATACCATTTATGGCACCTTTTTCCCCCTTACACCCGTGCTGGCTTTCGTTGGGGCCATGCTGACTGTCCTCTTCGTTTATGCTATTGCACGTGTCGATGGGCGCACACCGGTTGTCGCGCTTCTGCTCTCCGGTGTCGTGGTCAACTCTGTGTTAATCGCCTGTCAGACGCTGGTGCTGATTCTAAGTCCACACGCCGCATTTACGCTCCAGTCACTCTTCAACTGGCTGACTGGTGGCGTCGAGATTGCAAACTGGCCCCCATTGGAGATAGTGGGGCCGATCATTGTGGTTGGTATTGTGCTGGCGTTGGGTTTGGCGAGTGTACTCGATGTATTTGCACTGGGCGAGGAGGGCGCGGCACATCTGGGCGTACACGTGGAGCGACGCAAGGTGCTGGTGGTGCTACTGGCTTCGCTGCTGACGGCGGCGGCAGTTTCGATTAGTGGCCTGATCGGCTTTGTGGGTCTGGTGGTGCCGCATGTCATGCGCCTACTGCTGGGGCCACGCCATCGCCTGCTCATTCCCTCGGCAGCGCTGGGCGGCGCGACCTTCCTGACGCTGGCCGATCTGCTAGCGCGAGTGGTAATCGCTCCGGCGGTTTTGCCAGTAGGCGTCTTTACGGCCCTCATCGGAGCGCCGTTCTTCCTGTTTTTATTGCGTAAGAGCAAGCGCGAGTATCAGTGGTGAAGGGAGTTATGCTATAAGTGGCGCAATTAGAAGTACAACATATGTCATTCGGCTATCAGGAGCAGCCACTGCTCTTCGATGTCTCGCTACGCATCGAGGCCGGAGAGATGCTCGGCCTGCTTGGCCCGAACGGCTCCGGCAAAACGACCTTGCTGCGTATTCTGAGCGGCGTGCTAGAGCCACAGCAAGGCCGCGTATTGCTAGATGGACGCGAATTGCGTGCCTGGGGGCGACAGCGTGTGGCGCAGCGCATCGCGGTTGTGCCACAAGAACTACACATGCCTTTTGCCTTTACGGTCGAACAGATGGTTGAGATGGGGCGCACACCCTTTGTCTCCGGCTTTTTCGCCAGGCTCGGTCGGCATGATCGCGCCATGATCGCAGATGCCATGACGGCGGCTGGCGTCGAGGTGCTGGCCCCACGTGTCTTCAACGAGTTGAGCGGAGGCGAGCGACAGCGCGTGATGATTGCGATGGCCCTGGCACAGCAGCCCTCGGTTCTGCTACTGGATGAGCCGACGGCTCACCTGGATATCAAATACCAGGTGGAGACGCTGGAACTGGTGCAGCGCCTCAACAGGGAGCGGGGCGTCACCATTGTAGCTGCAATTCATGACCTGAACCTGGCAGCGCGCTACTTCTCGCGCCTGCTGCTCTTCCAGCGCGGTGTTGTGGCCGATGGCAGTCCCGCCGAGGTGCTGGAGCCGACGTTGCTCAGTCGTGTGTACGGCGTGAAGGTGCGGGTGGGCATCCTGAGCGGTGCAGCCCATCTTAGCGTGTTGCCGCCTGATGCCAGGCACGGGGAACAGGAAGGTGACGAACGTGAGAAGAGCCGACCGCGTGTGCATGTCATTGCAGGTGGGGGCACGGGCGCTATTATAATGCGCGCGCTAGCCGATGCGCGTATTCCTTTTAGTGCAGGAGCGTTAAATATCGGTGATAGTGATCATACGCTGGCCCTGCGCCTGGCGCAAGAGGTGATTACCGAACAGCCCTACACTCCCATCTCTGCTGCTGCACTGGAACAGGTGCGCCAGAGCCTTGAGTGTGTCGCGCTGCTCATCGTCTGCCCCACTCCCATCGGCCCCGGTAATCTCTGCTTGCTGCAAGAAGCGTTGCATGCGGCGCAGCGCGGCCTGCCTGTGCTATTACTGGCCTCACAGACCGCTGAGAGTGTGTGTGCGCCGGAAAGCGCCATAGAGACAAATGATGGCCTGTTAGAGCGCACCGGTATGGCGGCGCGCGATTATACCAATGGAGCCGCGTTACACCTGGTAGGCGAGCTATTACAGCATGGTGCGCGCGTGACCGCCTCGGTGAGCGAGGCGGTTGAGTTAGTAAAACAGGTGACAGAGCAGGGTAGCCGTCAGCATGGTATAGGTGCGCAGGGCACTGGCACTCAGGCAGAGCGCAATGCTTCGCATCTAATATGACATGATACATGTTTTACCTGTTTTCATGGTAGGAGCGAAATGGGCCTTGCACTCTCTCTGTTCACTGCCTGTCGGTAGGGACTAAGCAACTTCTAATGACCTGTGGCATTTTTGCTGTCACTTTCTTGCGGACTTGCTCGTGAAAGATTGGAAATATGGTGAAGAACGAAAACATAGCTTAGTTGTTCTCTGTATAGCGGTCACTCTCCCTTGCGAGTGAATATAGTGTATATGTGGTTTGGTGATGATCAATGATGATTATTAAGGAGGAGATAAATGGCTCTGAATCACAGAGTAGTTGTTGCTGTGTTCGATGATCCCGTAATGGCGGATAGGTCGCTCAATGAGCTTCAGAATGCTGGCTTCCCTCTGCGTGAGGTACTTGTTGCCAGCAAGACCGGTGAACAGCACAAGAGGGGGTTTCTTGAGAGCCTGAAACAGTTCTTTGCTGGTTCGGACAGGAGTGTCAATGTGAGCGACCTTGAGCGTGATCTCACCGATATGGGGCTTTCTGAGGAGGCGGCACACTATTATAATGAGCAATACAGCGTCGGTAAATCAATCGTTGGCGTGCGTGCGGAGGATCGTGTCGATGACGCGCTAAGCATTTTGCGCGCCAATGGAGGCTATACCTTTGAGGCGCGCGTCAGCGGCGCACAGCAAGTTGACGATAGCGTA
>DAOTVZ010000241.1:0-14278 GCA_034436045.1 Ktedonobacteraceae bacterium
CGGAGGGGCGCGTTTTCGATCCCAAACGTTCACATATCGTTTTTGACCATATCATACCCGCCGCCACTATCGCAGCAGCGACACTGCACCGCGACACGCGCAAATTTGCGCAGGAGCAGGACATCACTATTCTGCAAGAGGGCATCTGCCACCAGGTTATGCCGGAGCGAGGCTACGTGGTGCCCGGTGACGTCATTGTAGGAGCAGACAGCCATACCTGCACCTATGGCGCACTGGGGGCCTTCGCCACTGGCATGGGTTCGACCGATATCGGCGTGGCCTACGCGACGGGCCGCTCCTGGTTCCGTGTACCAGCCACTATCAATGTGCAACTGACCGGCGAGATGCCGCACGGTGTCTTTGCCAAAGACCTGACACTGGAGATGGTGCGTCAGATCGGCGTCGATGGCGCTAACTATCGTGCGCTGGAATTTACCGGCGATTTGCTGCCCAAACTCTCGGTCAGCGAGCGCTTCACCTTTTGCAATATGGCGATTGAGATGGGCGGCAAGGCCGGCCTGATCGCACCGGACGAGGTGACGCGCGAGTGGCTGCGCGGGCGCACTGACCGCGAATATCCCATGATCCAGGCACATAACCCACACTACGAGCGCACCTTTGTGATTGATGCTTCACGCCTGCAACCCTCAGTGGCCTGCCCACCCGATGTCAATAATGTGGTACCTGCCGAGCAAGTGCAGGATATAGAGATCGACCAGGTATTCATTGGCACCTGCACCAATGGGCGGCTCGATGATCTAGCTATTGCTGCCAACATCTTGCGCGGTCGCACGATCAGCCCACGTACACGCATGGTCGTCATTCCGGCCTCGCGCGAGGTCTATCTTGAGGCCATGCGGCTCGGCTATCTGGAAATCTTCGCCCGCGCCGGAGCTTCAGTCGGTACGCCCGGCTGCGGTCCCTGCATCGGTCGTCACTTCGGCGTGCTGGCTCCAGGCGAGCGCGCGCTGACCACCATGAACCGGAATTTTACCGGGCGCATGGGCGACCCCACCTCGGAGATCTATCTCGGCAGCCCCGCCACCGCAGCGGCTACGGCCATCACGGGTCATATCACCGACCCGCGCGAATTTCTGTAGTTTGCCATTAAGAAGGAGAAAAACGATTATGAGCCGTGTGTGGATGCTTGGCGATAATGTCAATACTGACGTGATTATCCCTGGTCGCTACAACGTGACGACCGACCGTGCGCAGTTGGCGCGTTACTGCCTCTGTGAGGTGTTACCTGAATTTTCTAAAGCGGTGCAGCCGGGCGATGTCATCATGGCCGGTCACAACTTCGGCTGCGGTTCGTCGCGCGAACACGCGCCTGCCGCCATTCAGGCCAACCAGGTTAAAGCGGTCATTGCGCGCAGCTTCGCGCGCATCTTCTATCGCAACGCCGTCAACATCGGCCTGCCGGTACTGATCTGCGAAGAGGCCGTGCTGGCCAGCCACGATGGCGACCAGATCGATGTCAATTTGAACACTGGCGTCATTCGCAACCTGACCACCGGCCAGACCTTCGAGGCCGAGCCACTTGATCCCTTTGTGGCACGCATCGTCGAGGCGGGCGGCATTATCGAATATATTCGCCGGGAAGGGACGCTGCGCTAATGTTTCGCTATACTCCACCCGCCGGGGCTGCTGGTTCGCCAACCGTGTGTGTGGTCGCGGGCGACGATGCTGCACCAGAGGTTATGCATCCGACTGTCGAAATACTGCGTATGCTGGCCCCGCAACTGCGCTTCGACGAGGCCATCAGTGGACGCGAGGCCATAGCGCGTTGCGGCGAGGCGTTTCCCGCCGAGACGCGCGCCGCCATCGACAACGCCGCCTGCACGCTCTTCGGGGCCAGCGGCGGCCCCAGTCGGCCCGTGCTGTGGTATCTGCGCTGGGGCAAGCTGACCGCCGCCAACATTCGTCCCGTGCGCTGGCTCCCCGGCTATCGCAGCCCGATGGCACACCCTGAGCGCATCGACTACGTGATTGTACGCGACAACCTTGAGGGCATGTATCCGCCGCGCGAGGGCGACATCCGCGAGTTGCCCTCGCTCGCCAGCAGCAGTTCATGGTGGCAAGCACCGACCGGCAAAGAGGTCGGCAGCTACGCCGTGCGTGTCAGCACCGACGAGCAGGCGCGGCGCGTGGCTCTAGCGGCCTGCGAACTGGCGAAGCAGCGCCAGACCCAGGGCTACCCCGGCGTGGTCACGTTGGGCGCGAAATACTCTATTCTGCCACGCACCGACGGTCGCTTCCGCGCTATCGTCAAAGAGACGGTGCAACAGTATCCAGGTTTGAGCTATCGTGAATACCTGATCGATGACCTGGCGCGCCGCCTGATTGCCGAGCCGGAGACGCTGGATGTCGTAGTCATGGGCAACGAGCATGGCGACATCCTGGCCGACGCCGCCAGTGGCACTATCGGCGGCCTGGGACTGGCCCCCAGCGCCTGCTACGGCGAAAATTATGCCTACTTTGAGCCGGTACACGGTTCCGCGCCTGACATTGCCGGTAAGGGCATCATCAATCCCACCGCCATGCTGCTCTCCGGTGCCATGATGCTCGACTACTTTGGCTACACGGAGCAGGCACGCCATTTGGAACAAGCCATCGCCAGCGTCTACCGCGAAGGTCGCACGCTCCCCGTTGACCAGGGCGGTCAGGCCAGCACAAGCGACTTTGTCACCGCTGTAAGGGAACACTTGTAATCGGGAAGAAACCGTCGGGGCGTGATTGATCACGCCCCGACGAGATCGTCGATGTCGATGGTGAAAATTCATCATCACGCCCTGCTCGTTCGTCAATTGGTATGAAACACCCCCAAAATAGAGATAGCGTGTTCTATCCCCATCTATTCTGTTATCATAAAACTGGCAGGCACTGTCACTTTCAGTCGTGGTAATGCGTGCTTGATGCAGAAGAAAATTGCTAGAACAGTAAGGAGTTTCAGATTATGACAGAAGCTGCGCGCACACAGCAGTCGGCCCCACAGTCGCTAAGTGAGAACTGGATCGATATTACAGTCGGCCTGCATTCCGGCATGGTTCACTGGCCCGATAATCCGCCTATCGAGGTCGATTTCGTCATGCAAATTAGCAAGGGTGATACCTGCAACGTCTCCAGGCTCTCGATGGGTGTACATTCCGCCACGCATATGGACGCTCCATTGCATTTTATTGAAAACGGCATCAGTATCGATCAAATGCCGCTGAGTGCAACAATGGGCAACGCGCGCGTGATTGAGATCACCGATACAGAGTCGATCAAGGTGGCAGAGTTGGAGCCACACAATATTCAGCCGGGGGAACGCATCCTCTTCAAAACCATTAACTCAACCAGGTACTGGTCGAGCGACACTTTCGTGAAAAATTTCGTTTACATTTCCAGAGAAGCTGCACAGTATCTGGCGGATAAACGGCTTCAAATGGTCGGTGTGGACTATCTCTCCGTCGGTGGCTTTTATAAAGACGGCGCGGAGACACATCACGCCCTGCTCGGAGCAGGCATCTGGATTATCGAGGGTCTGAACCTGGCACCGGTTTCACCAGGCCACTACGAACTGATCTGCCTACCTATCAAGCTCCTCGGCCACGAAGGTGCCCCCGCACGGGCCATCCTCAGACCATTAGCATAATTGGCAGAGGACTATAGTTATACGCCAGAAAACGACGCTTCTGCTTGACGAAAGTATTATCATGTGTTACTCATTTAATAGTTTTAAAAGATAATTTTATGTGTTTTAAACATTATAGGAGTAACACATGAATGAGTCTCAGAAGAAGTTTTCTATGTATTTCAAACAACGATCCATGCCTTTCTACCTGGCGGCGCTCCTCATCCTTCTGCTGAGTGGTTGCGGCCAGTTCTCACCGGCAACAACACGGCCCCTGGCGCAAGAGGCTGCGCCGCGTCCAACGGCAAAGGTAACAAAGACACAAACTCCTTCACAAGATGCGCAAGAGACAGTATTACAGCAGACTCAGGATGAGATGGCTATTATCCGCAGTAGAGAAGGCCCGAACGGTTGGACATGGGCCACTAACCTGCCCACCCATCGCCTGGTCGTATTCTATGGCAACCCACTTTCTTCCGTCATGGGGCCAATTGGCCAGTATTCAGACAGTGATCTCATTAGCAAATTGCAGGAGCAGGCCCAGGTCTATGCGCAGCTCGATCCCGGCCATCCGGTTGTGCCCGCGCTGGACTATGTAACGCCCGTCGTCCAGCCGGTGCCGATGGCCGATAACTCCTGGGTCTATCGTATGCCTGATAGCTCGATTGAACACTATATTGACCTGGCTAACTCTAATCATGCGCTCTTCTTTTTCGATATGCAGATTGGCCACAGCACGGTGCAGAAAGAGGTCAGCCGGGTGCTGCCCTACCTGGAGCGCGCCGGCGTAGACCTGACGCTCGACCCCGAATTTGACATGCCCCCTGGGGCTATTCCCGACCAGGTCTTTGGGCATATGTCGGCGGCAGAGATCAACTGGGCCATCAATACCCTCGCATCGCTGGTGCAGACCTATCACCTGCCACCCAAAATCCTGATCATTCACCAGTTCCGCGAAGATATGCTGCCCGATTGGCAAAAGATCAAAGTTCAGCCCGGTGTGCAGGTCATCACCTGTGTGGATGGCTTTGGTCCGCCTTCAGAGAAGATTGACGATTATCAAATCTTCGATAAACAACAGTTGATTCAATATCCCGGCATCAAACTTTTCTATAAACTCGACGTTCCGCTGATGACGCCGGAGCAGACACTACAACTCGATCCCCCACCTCTGATGGTGATGTACCAATAAACAACAGATGCTAAACGGGCATATACAACAGGCACCCTTCGCGGTATCTGTTGCACATGCCCGTTTATAGTTATAAGCAGATCAATATATAATGCCATCAATTAAATCATAAACGAGACTTTTTTCTCATAAAAATTGACAAAAGTACAGTGAGGTAGCTACAATATCTCACGTGCGCAGGCGCTGCGCCACCATACCGGTGATGGTATGGTGATTGTTACGATGTAGCGATATATCTATACTCTATCTCTGATCACGCAGCGCGCAACCATGCCGTCGGCTGAGCGCAACGGGATCGATGCGGAAGCGTCATAAGAGGCAGAGCAGGTATATCATAGCTATCTCCCATCCCTGAGAACTGCCATTGGGAAGAATGGGCAGGTTCTCTCATCGTCTGGTGAAGCATGGGGACACTGCCAGGCGATGAAGAATCTGCTCATTTTTCACATCGGCGCTCTCACGAGACTCAAAAAGCCAGAGCGGAAAGATAGGGAAAACTGGCTAGCCATTCCTATGCCTCTTGTGGGTATCACCATTCGGCCCCTGATTGGCCAGTCCCTGGCCTTGCGGGGGATTCTGCGGGCGTGGCGGAGCGATATAGCTGATCGGAGAGGCGAGCAGATTACCAGTCAGCGGCAAGTACTTCCCACGTGTCTCCCAGATCGACACGGCCTGCGAGACATACTGCGGCAGATACCAGTCAGTAGAGGTTAGCCCTGGATAATGCACCGTCGCCTGCACCAGCCCGCCGGGATTGGTAAAGTCGCGCACGGGCTTCCCCTGCTCGGCCAGCAGCATGGAATCATGCCAGATGGGACCGGCTCCGGTTACGCCGATCACATTGATCATCGGTGTATTGTTATTATTGCCCGCCCAGACACCCATCACATAGTCGGGAGTATAGCCAATTGTCCAGTTATCATCGAAGTTATTCGAGGTGCCGGTCTTGACGGCGGCGGGCCGCACTACGCCGGGGTTGCCTTCGTAACAATCGGTGGTGGAGTTGCTATACAGGTACAGTGAGCTACATGGCCCGAACTCGTAAGTACGCGCCTGGTTATCGCTCAGCACGCTGGTAATCATGTAGGCCGCCTGCGGCGAGATCACACGCTGGCCCTGGGGATGTACCTGGTAGACAACATGCCCTTGCATATCCTTGACGGTATCAATAGCGTGGGGCGGCACACGGATACCACCGGTGGCGAAGACACCATAGGCCGAGGTCATATCGATTAGGCGCACCCCCAGACTGCCCAGCACCAGCGAATAGGTTGGTACGCCTTCATACGATGTAATGCCCATCGCCTTTGCCGTCGCCATCGACTTATCGATACCCACCGACATCAAGAGTTTTACCGCTGGTATATTGAACGAGTTTGCCAGTGCCCGGCGTAACGTCAACAGGCCATGAAAGCGCTGATCGTAGTTTTGCGGCTGATACGGCGGCTGCCCACAACACAAGGGAATAGTGATGGGGCCATCCATCACCGGCATACCTGGACTGATCCCCTCTTCAAAGGCCGTAACATACACGAAAGGCTTGAAGGAAGAGCCTGGCTGACGATAGCCCTGCGTCGCCACATCGAAAGCACCATATTGAGGATTGTTCGGATTGATATTGCCTAACAGCACACGCAACGCACCATTGTGCGGATCGATCAGCACCTCGGCAGCATCGGTCACGTTATTGGTCTGCGATAGCGCGGCGATATGCTCCTGCGCGATCTTCAGCACCTGGTTTTGCAACTTCAGGTCGAGTGTAGTATAGACGGACAGACCGGAGCGCGCGAGCTGGCTCTCTGTCACATGCAGGTCTTGCTGTAGTTCCTCCATCGCGTAGGTGGCGAAATGGGGGGCGATCATATTATTCACCACGCCGCGATGCAAAAAGTTCGGCTGGCGTGCCTCCTCTAAAGCCTGCGCTTCCTGCTGGCGCGTGATGTAATGCTGGTTATACATATCGTTGAGAACTTCTTGCATACGCGTGTAGGCGGCATTTGGATGCAGGAACGGGTCGCGGCCAACCGGCGCACTGGGAATACCCGCCAGCATAGCCGCTTGCGCCAGGTCGAGTTGCTGCGCTGCCGTTTTAGTAGGCGTGTCTTGCAGATCAAAGTAGGTGAAGGCTGCCGCGTCGGCCCCATAGGAGTTTTCACCATAAAAGATGGTGTTGAGATACATCGAGAGAATCTGCTGCTTGGTATAGTGCCGCGTCACGTCCGGGGCCAGAATAATTTCATGCAACTTACGGGTAATGGTGACATCATCGCCAACAATAGCGTTTTTGATCAATTGCTGCGTAATCGTGCTAGCACCCGAAACAACGTGCCCACTCGTTAAATCTTGCAGCGCCGCACGCACAATGCCTGTAATATCAAAACCTGGATTGCTCCAGAAGGTAGCATCCTCGGTGGCTACCTCCGCGTTAATCAGATAGATCGAGATTTTCGAGAGCGGTACGGTCGTTTGCAGGCCCTTACTAACATCCTGATAGATCATCTGCCCATGCATGTCATACATCTTGAGACTGTCTTTAGGCAAAATATCCTCCAGCGTCACGACCTGGGGCTGATACTGCTTCACAACTGCGTTGGCGAAATTTCCAAAGGCAATGACGGTACCCGATGTGGCAACCGCGACAATAAAGCCGAGCGTGACAAGCGTCATCACGACCCAGTTCTGGCGGCGAGAAACTTTGCGCTCAAGATGTTCATTCATACGTCGTAGCTGCTTGCGTTTCCAGTGCCTCTTAAGCCTGCGCAGCTTCTCCTGCTCTGTGGGCGAAAGTGGTGTTAGATGCCGATCTACCTTCATAACATTACCTCTTCCATAAATCTTTCATACATTATATAGATGACATAAAAATACACCTCTGATTACATAACAAAGGCAGCACACATGCTCCTCATTGAGTCAATGCGCTTCACGTCTCTGGAGTATGGAGATGTCTTTTATGTAAAAAAGAGGTGAAAAGTATACATAATACAACGTCTAACAACTATCTCCGGCGAATCATCATAGTGCCTCTTTAATAAAACACGATCAAAGGGGGCAGAAAGTAACATCAACAGATGCTGCCTTTCATTGCCACGATTTTTCTTTGTTATATGACATAGTGATAATAAGCTCATCAATAAGCTCTGCTTATAAAAGCTGAGCCATTAGATGACAGATGTGAAGAACACCCCCACAAGTTTGAAATGACGTAAGGCGTGTATACTCCTCTTACTATAATAATATACCGGGGCAACCAAACGTTTCAAAAAACAGAGCCGCCTTGTTCATCCCCCGTAGATAGCATAGAATGAGACAGGTTAGTTTCCTAGAAAGGCTACATGAATGAAATCAGCATTGATTGTCTGGGGTGGCTGGCAAGGCCATGAGCCTGAGAAGGGTGCGGCACTCTTTGCCACCTTTTTGCGCGAGCAGGGCTACGAGGTTGAGGTTTCGGATACCCTGGACAGCTATTTACAGACGGAGAAGATGCAGGCCCTGAGCCTGATTGTGCCGATCTGGACAATGGGCACGATCACGAAGGAGCAGGAGCGCGGTCTACTGGATGCGGTGCGCAGCGGCGTGGGCATCGCTGGCTGGCATGGCTGCATGGCCGATTCGTTCCGTAACAACACTGAATATCAGTTTATGGTCGGGGGACAATGGGTCGCGCATCCGGGCAATATCATCGATTACAGAGTTAATATCGTCAAACACGATGATCCTATCGTGGCCGGTTTACAAGATTTCCAGATGCACTCCGAGCAGTATTATATGCATGTTGACCCCATGAACGAGGTGCTAGCCACGACAACCTTCAGTGGAGAATACGCGCCCTGGATTGCAGGCTGCGTGATGCCGGTGGTCTGGAAAAAACGCTGGGGCCAGGGCAAGGTCTTCTACAGTTCGCTTGGCCACGTGGTCAAAGACTTTGAGGTGCCGGAGGCACTGACAATCATGCAACGCGGCATGCTGTGGGCCAGTCGCTAACGAATAACAGATAGCACAAAAATTGCCTCCAAAAGGGCTTGCATCTGACGTTACGTCATGCCTTACACTGCTCCTTAGAAAGGAGGCAACATCTGAGTCATGAGTCAGCGATTGTATCAGACCGGCCAGTTTGCGCGCAAAGCGGCAGTTTCGGAGCGCACATTGCGCTACTATGACCGTATCGGGTTGCTTTCGCCGTCATGCCACAGCACGGCAGGCCACCGTCTCTATAGCGATGCCGATCTGCTGCGTCTCCAGCAAATCCTGGCGCTCAAGTTTCTTGGCTTTTCGCTCACGGAGATCAAACGCCACCTGCGCACGGGTCCCACCGGCCTGCGCGAGTCGCTCCTGGTGCAAAAAGCCATGATGCGCGAACGCCGCCAACAACTGGACACAGTGATCCAGGCGCTTGAGGAAACGGAGAAGCTGCTATGCACCAACGCGCACGACTGGGACGCTATTGTCGGCGTGATTCAGGTGATTCAAATGACACAAAGCAACGACTGGCACAAGAAGTACTTTAGTGACGAGCAGCTTGCACAGATGGAAGAACTGAGCAAGCAATCCTACACAGAGGAGCAACGTCAGTGGCTTACCGAGCGCGGCAAAAACTGGACGGAGGAAGATCAGCGCAAGGCCAGCCAGCAGTGGAGCGAGGTCTTGACCGAACTTAAGCGGCTCGTGGCTGGCGGAGCGACACCGGAGAGTCCTGCCGCTCAGACCTTCGTCGCGCGCTGGATGGCACTGATCAACCAGTTCACGCAAGGCGACCCCGGCATCACAAAGGGACTACAAAACCTGTACAGCAAGCTGAAAGAGATGCCTGCTGAGCAGCGACCCGTTCCCTACCCGTACACGGTTGAAGAGGAAGCATTTCTTAGCAAGGCCATCAAAATCTATCAACAAGAACAATAACGTAGGGACGGGAATAATTCCCGTCCCTATACCTTTAATCCGATGTACCAAGTTCGGGAGCCGGAGGCTGTTGCAATGGCGTAGTTGGAGTGGTTGGCGCGACAGGTTTGGGCACCCCTGCCGGACTACCCTTGACAGGTGTTTTGGGGAATTGCGTCGAAGCAATCGGCGCACCCGTCTCCTGCATGATCGCGTGCAGCCTGGCGGCATCAACCGTTTCGTGGCGGCGTAGCTCCTGCGCAATGAGATCAAGTGTGGAACGATAGGTTGTGAGCAACTCAATAGCTTTCGCGTAACAGCTTCTCACAATGCGTTCCACCTCTTCATCAATCAATTCCGCCGTTTCCTCGCTATAGTTGGTGGGCGCACCAGTATCGCCTCCGCCCGCAAAAGGACTTTGACGTTCGCTAAAGGAGACGGTGCCCAGGCGTTCACTCATGCCCCAGCGCGTGACCATCTGGCGCGCAATGGCGGTGACACGCTGCAAGTCGTTCTCCGCGCCGGTGGTGATGCGTCCAAAGACCACCTCTTCAGCAGCACGCCCACCCAGCGCCGTGATGATCTGGGTAATCAGATACTCTTTCGAGTAGTTGTAGCGATCATCGAGCGGCGTGTACATCGTCACGCCCAGCGCCTGACCACGCGGCACAATCGTTACCTTCGTTACCGGGTCAGCGCCTTCCAGCAGCAGGCCGGTCAGGGCATGACCACCCTCATGATAGGCGGTAACGTTTAGATCGGCATCGCTCAATACCAGCGGGCGCTCAGCACCCAGAATGATTTTGTCCAGGGCCTCGTCGAAACAGCGCTGCGTGACAGCATCCAGGTTGCGACGCGCTGCCAACAGGGCCGCTTCGTTGACCAGGTTTGCCAGATCGGCACCTACCATGCCAGTGGTGGAACGCGCAATCGCTACCAGGTCTACATCGGAGGCCAGGGGCACATTGCGGGTATGAATCTTGAGAATGGCTAAGCGCCCATTCCAGTCGGGCCGATCTACCGTCACCCGGCGGTCAAAGCGACCGGGGCGCAACAGCGCCTGATCCAGCCCATCCGGGCGGTTGGTGGCCGCGATGACAACCACCGCCTGCCGCGCATCAAAACCATCCATCTCCACCAGTAACTGGTTCAGCGTCTGCTCACGCTCATCGTTCGTATTGATGCTGGCCCCACGCTGACGCCCTACCGCATCAATCTCATCGATAAAGATGATGCTCGGCGCTGCCTTCTTAGCCTGATCGAACAGATCGCGCACACGGCTGGCTCCGACACCGACCAGCACCTCGACAAACTCGGAGCCGCTCATCGAGAAGAACGGCACGCCCGCCTCACCGGCCACCGCACGCGCTAAGAGCGTTTTGCCCGTTCCTGGGGGGCCAACCAGCAGCACGCCGCGCGGAATCTTGCCGCCCAGACGCTGGAACTTCTGCGGTGTCTTGAGGAACTCGACCACCTCTTGCAGCTCGTATTTAGCCTCATCAACCCCGGCCACGTCGGCAAAGGTCGTGCTGGGGCGGTCTTCAAGGATCAATTTGGCGCGGCTCTTGCCGAAGCTGAAGACGCCCTGCTGCCCCTGCGTTGCACGGCGGCTCAGGAACAGGAAAAAGCCGATCAGCAGCACCCAGGGTACGACATTGATGAGGATATTCACCCAAAAACTACTATCGGGGGGGGGCTGATATGAGACCGTCGCTCCACTATTAATCAACAATTGCGGAAGTTGCGGATCACCGTTGGCAAGCTGCGCCAGTTGATACTGACTATATCCATCGACCGGCGTATTGAACTGCCCCTCTATATAGCTCTGCCCCACAAAGACGGCTGTCTTGATATTTTTATCGTGAATCTCTTGATAGAATTGCGAGTACGAAATGTTATCCACTTTGGGCGTACTCGTCTGGCTGCTTGAACTGAAGTAGTTGTATATATAAACAACAAGCATGATCGCCACAAGAATCAGCAACCAGCGATTTAAACTGGACGAAGAGCGTCTTTGTGGTCCCTGTCCATTCGGACCACCAGAGCCTCCTGGGCGCTGGCTCTGCCTGTCATTATTGTTTTGTAGCCAGTGCATGTTCCCCGGCTGTCTATCCATAATCTTTCCCTGCTTTCTGGGCCTTCAACATGCTGCATCCCTTAAGGATAATACGTCGGAATGCGTCGGGTTGCGGACGGCGACACTTCTATTATATCGTATCGATGCCTGGAATGCACGCAAGCACAACCCATCCACTTGCTCTATCTACGAACGATGGCATAAAATAGGTACAAAATATCTGTACCCATACACGAAATGGTTTTTTTAGTGCCCTGGCAAGAGGAAGAGCGAACGATGACAAACTTTCTGGGCCAGCAGACGCTGGCCCATTCTTCATTTCTAGATGACTACCCGCATGCCATCACCGACCACACATGCGCCATCGAACTCTCCCCAACCCTGGCGGTAGCCTATGCGGGTCGCGCTCATGCCTACGAGCAGTTGGGCAAGGAGAGTCAAGCCTTTCATGATTATCAACAGGCGTTGCACTATGACCCCAACTATGAGTGGGTGAAGACGCAACTGGCACAGTGGCTGCAACGCCAGCAGCAAAATGTCGATGATAGAAGCTGATCGCAACGAAGATGGACAAGGAATTAGACACTGCTCACCGCCAGCAGATCACGCAATCTGAGCGCTTTTATCGTTCTAGCTTGCCACTCTCCACCAGAACTTTGAGAAATTCGAGATGACGTACAATTTCCATGCGGTCACTGCCGCCAGTCTGATAGGATTGACGCAGCCAGAGCAACGAAATAATTTCATCAGTCGTGAACCCTTGCTGCATCAATACATCCATCTCACTACTGGTATCTTCTGTTTGCCGAATTATCTCAAGTGGTCTTGTATTCATAATTAGTATCCCTTTATCCTTTGTGGTCGCTCATTACCTTTTTGCTGCGTCTTACCGTTCGCGGTATAACCAATCGTGAGACTGCTGGATGTGTGTTGGCGCGGCTAAAATACATGCCTGCTCGCATCCACTCGCGCCCACATCATCAAATATACGCCTGATTGGTAAGCTGACAGGATGTGATTAATCAATCACGCTCCTACGCTTTCCGCTATCCTCTTTCTACTATTCTCCATACCCAGAGCATAAACGGAGACGCATCATACTGCCATTGACTAGACGACATCGTGCCTATGAAACAGGTCACAATCATTCACAGTGATAGCCCTTTCCGCCGCTATACCTTTTTTCGGAGGTTAGATATATGAGCTATCTGCCCTGTATACGAATGAGTACCCTTCTGGGTTCCATTTCTGGTGTGAGGGATATGTGAATCTCCACACTCTCTCCCTCTCTCCATCCTATAACACGAACATCTCAGGAAATATTTTCTCCCCCTATCTCCTTTCTCCCTTCACACCTGCCCTCCTCCACTATAATAAACGCCACAAAGCAACAAAATGACACACTCGTACATTAATTTTTCCAGAGAATGACAAAAACAACAGAGCAGCGCTATTCTACTGAGGGTCGCTGCTCTGTTTATTTTTTCTCTAGTTGAGTTGAATGCCAGGGTACCTTAACGGTTGCGCACCACAACGTTTGCCAGTCGCCCAGGAATGTAGATGACCTTCTGCACCGTCGCGTCACCGATAAAGGACATCACACGCTCGTTGTTCAGCACCTGCCGACGTACCTCCTCCTCGCTGACGTCAGTCGGTACCTCAATGCGCTCGCGCACCTTGCCGTTGACCTGCACGACCAGCGTGAATGTCTCATCCCGCGTCATGGCCTCATCATAGGTAGGCCATTGCGTAGTATGGATGCTGCCGCTATGACCCGTCTGGTGCCACAGTTCCTCGGTAATGTGCGGAGCCATCGGGGCCAGCAGTTGCATCATCGTTTCCAGAGTGCGCTGATAGGCCGCGCTGCGTGCCACCGACGTGTTTTGCAGCTTCAGCATGGCGTTATTGCACTCCATCAGCGCCGCCAGTGCCGTGTTGAAGCGGAACGCGGCGATATCCTCCGTCACACGCTTGATGGTCTTATGGCGCAGCCGTTCTACCGCACGCGTCTCCCCCGTCTCCTCGCCTGTGACATTACCCTCGCTCCAGTTGTCCGTCACCAGATTCCAGAAACGATTCAGGAAGCGCCAGACCCCTTCCAGGTTGTCCGCGCGGAAAACGCCACCCGCGTCGAAGGGGCCAATGAACATCATGTAGCAGCGCACCGTGTCCGCGCCGTATTTCTCGACGTACTCATCCGGGGCCACCACGTTACCGCGCGACTTCGACATCTTCTGCCCATCCGGCCCCAGCACGATGCCCTGGTGGAACAGACGCTTGAACGGCTCGTTAATGTTCAGATAGCCCATGTCGCGCAGAGCCTTAACGAAGAAGCGTGCGTACAGTAGATGCATGGTGGCATGCTCCGCGCCGCCAACGTACTGATCAACCGGCATCCAGCGCTCAACGCTCTCCTTCGTCCACGGATGCTGACTGTCATGCGGGTCGGTATAGCGCAGGAAGTACCACGATGAGCAGATGAAGGTATCCATCGTATCGGCCTCGCGCGTCGCCG
>DAOTVZ010000242.1:0-3116 GCA_034436045.1 Ktedonobacteraceae bacterium
CTACGCCATCTGCTCATTCGCCAGCAGGCCAGCCAGCAGCGTCTCTTCTTTGGCGAAGAAGTCACGCTCTCAATTACCATTGAAAATCGCAAATTGCTACCACTTCCCTGGCTGGTCGTCGAGGATACCATTTCACCACCGCTGACTATCGTGCGTCGTCGCAGCCGTCTCGCACTGGACAATCAGGACACACTGGAGAGTACCTGGCTGATCTGGTCACTGCAACGTGTGACACGGCGTTATACGATGCGTTGTCGCACACGCGGTTTTCACCTCTTCGGCCCCATTCGCCTGAATAACAGCGATCCCTTTGGCTGGCTGGAAAACGAAGTCAAAGTGCCGGTTTATGCAACCCTGCTGGTCTATCCATTGCTTATCCCTCTTGAGAACCTGGGCCTGCCCCCCGCCCTCCCTGCCGGAGAACGCGCCGTCCCCCATAATCTACTGGAAGATCCTTTGCTGATCGCCGGTACCCGTGATTATATCCTGGGCGACGACCCGCGCCGTATTCACTGGAAGGCCACCGCTCGCCTCGGCACACTGCAAAGTAAGCTTTACGAACCCAGCAGCTTACGCCGTCTGCTGATACTACTCGATGTCTGGAACTACGCCGCTGAGGCCCTGGGAGCCGACAAGGATATCCAGGAATTCACCATCGCCCTCGCCGCCTCGCTGGGCATATGGGGGCTTGAAGAGGGCTATAGTGTTGGTCTGCTCGTCAACTGCGCCATGCTCTCCTCCCCTTATGAGCAGGAACGGATATCACCGTCACACAATAAACAAGACTCACCACAGCGTACACCCGCGACGCCGACTGAACTCTCGTCGCTCATCGTGCGGCTACCATTTTCATCTGAGCCGGGCCAGTATGAACAATTGCTGCACACGTTGGCTCGCCTGGCTCCCACATACAGTGCTGCGATGAATACCGTCATCGACACAGAAGAGAGCATGTTCCCGGCAGGCACCATCATTCTCTTCGTTAGCGCCGCCAGTGCCGTCATTGAAAGTACGCTAGACCGTCTGCTTGATTTGCGCGCACACGGCAATGCAGTTCAGCTTATTCTGACCGGCGATGCGCGACAGGAGGCTTTATTCGATCAGTATGATCTGCCCGTTCACTATGCTGGTGGAAAGGAGACATGGTATGCACTCACCAGAACCGTCGGCACCGCCACGCAAGGCACCCTCGGCACCACCGCGACCAGCCTTCAACTGGATTGACAACATTGCAATACCGGTAGCTTCCTGCATCATGGAGACACAGCCTATCGCGTGTTTCCTGCTGTTCTGGTCACTCTTCTTAACCAGCCCGGAAGGTAACGGCTTCTACTTCAGTATCGCAGCTAATAGCCCCCAGATTGAGCCGTGGGCGCTCAATAGCGACACCATCACCCTCCTGCTGTTATGGCTGCACTGGTGGACAATGGTTACGCGCGAACGCTTGCCGGAACGCTGGAGTCTGCTACAAAAACGGATATTACAATTGCTCGGCCCTTGCCTTGCTATTGCCGTCATGGCCTTCGTGGTTGATCTCTCCGATCTCATCGCTGTCGGCATCTTCATCCTGGCCTTCTGGTGGCTCAGCATCTTTCTCACCGAGCGCGAACATCGGGATGAACGACTGATCCTCTCCTTCCGTGTAGGGATGATCGTGCTGATTGCCGTGCTGGTTTTCACCTACTTGATGCAATTGCCCACTACCATGCAGACGACACTGGCCTCCAGTCTGCCCATCTTCTTTTTCAGCGGTCTTATCGCGCTCTCATTCACGCGCCTGAGCATCATTAATCAAGAGAACGCGCGCCTGCCCGGTGCCTCACAGTCTAACGCAACGCGCAACTGGTTCTTCATTCTAACTGCTCTATGGGGCTTGATCGTTGTGTTTTCCCTGCTGCTGGAAACCTACGCCTTCTCCTTTTTCCAGACCATCATGCAACTCATCTTCTACCTTGTCGGCCTGATTGCCTATGCCATTCTCTATCTCTTCTTCCTGCTGGCCTCCTTTCTGGCTTATCTTTTCGGCACACCTCGCGCCATTTCGCTACCCGTACCTCAGCAACCCCCTCCTCCGCCTTCACACCAGCAGATAGGAAATGTATCAAATTTTGCACTCTTTTTTGCCATCTTGCGCTGGCTTTTAATTGCTATTGCACTTATTCTATTTATACTCATCGTCGGCGCTATTCTGCGCAGCATCGTGATAAAACGGCATCACGACGTTGAGGAAGAAGAAATACGCGAAAACCTGTCGTTGCGTGAGGTGTTAGCGGTTCGTCAACCGCAGCCACAGGAGCAAGAGCAGCAAAACCTGTTGGAAGAACTCGATCCAGAGTCCGCGCGGGCGCGCTATCGAGAACTGCTACAAATCATCGCCGCAAACAACCCCTCACTGGCACGGAGCAAACACGAAACGCCGCTTGAATACGAGCGGCGTCTAAACAACCTCATACGGGGTGAAAGCGCGTCTCAGTTGCATGAATTGACGAAAGCCTACCAGCAAGAGCGCTACGCAGGCACATCGCCGCAAAGGGCCTCCATGTCCGATTTTCGCGCGTGGCTGGCATACTTCATAAGCCAGCTAAGGCACTAAACAGGCTGCGCTGAAATAGTTTTGGAAAATTTCAGAAAGTAATTACTGCTATAGCACCGGTTGCCTCATCATGCAAAACAATATTTCATATGGTATGTGATGTGATAGGCGATGACGAAAGTTACCACATCGATCATCCTGGGCCAGTGAGGAGCTTCCATTCTTGACAACCGAAATTTTTTCCGGTACTATTATACAGTAAGTTCGGTAACAAACTCATCTTTTCAGAAACACATCTGTTTGTTGCCGTTTGACACGATAGTTGATATAGTGACAGACTTCTGGTAAAGATTGCGGGAAGGGCGAATCTTTTTTCAACCTCTCGCTTCTCTTGACAGGCAAACGGCCTTCAGGGATACTATGCGATATCCTGAAAGAAGAGGCTGGTTATATTCAGAAAATGAATGAAACTTCATCCAAACGTCAGACCATTGCAGAGATCGCAGCAAAAGCAGGGGTTTCTATCCCTACCGTCTCGCGTGTCTTAAATAATCGACCTGATGTGGCACCTGAAACTCGTGAG
>DAOTVZ010000243.1:0-29338 GCA_034436045.1 Ktedonobacteraceae bacterium
CCGGAAACGATTATCATGTCTTTCTTACGGTCAACGATATAGAAGAAGCCGTTTTCATCCATTTTGGCGACATCGCCGGTATATAGGTAGCCGTCACGAATGGCATACGCCGTCTCCTCCGGCTTCTGCCAGTAGCCAGCCACGATCTGCGGTCCCTTGATAATCAGTTCGCCCACTTCGCCTACCGGCAATTCATGCCCATCTGCGACATCCACAATCTTGCCGATAGTATTTGGCACCGGCACGCCGACCGACATTGCGCCGGAGTCCGCGTCAACCGGCGAGAGGCCATTCATGGGCGTAGCGGTGGCAGGCGAGGTAGTTTCTGTCAGGCCATAAGCATTGTGAATAACGATACCGGTTGCCGCTTTGAACTGCTCTACTACGCTGGGCGAAACAGGCGCGCCGCCACTGTACACCTTCTTCATCGAAGAGAGATCGCGCGTCTTCAGATCGGGATGATTGAGCAAGGCAATAAAAACGGTGATGGCTGCGACGGTAAAACTGCCGCGCCACTGTTCGGTCAGGCGCAGCATCTCGGCGGCATCGAAGCGGTAGAAGGTGATGATGGGCATACCGACCAGCGCCGCCGTCGTTAAATAGGCGATCAGACCGGTAATGTGGAAAAACGGGGCCACGCCAATGGCGACATCATCCTTTGTCAATTGCATCCAGGTGGCATAGACCGTTGAAGTAAATACGACGTTGCCATGCGTATTCATCGCGCCTTTCGGCAAGCCGGTCGTGCCGGAGGTATAAGTAAGAAAGGCCACGTCGTCCGCTGTCAACTGCGCAGGCTCGATGGGCGTACCTTCATAGCCCGCGATGAGATCAAGCATATCCTGTGTATCGGGGAAACGCTGCCTTTTCGAGTTCGCCAGGAGCGTCGGCACTTCCCCTTCCCCCGCATAATCCAGTTCGTTGGTGGTGATAACAAACTCTACCTTTGTCTCCGCTACCGTCTCTCGCGCCACGCTTTCATACAGCGACTCCAGACAGATCAAGCCTTTTGCGCCGGAGTCGTTCAGGTGATAGGCCAGCTCTTTGCGCTTGAACATAGGATTGCAGAGGACGACAATCGCACCCAACTTCCAGATGGCATACATGCTCACCAGAAACTGCGGAATATTTTGCAGATACAACGCCACTCGATCACCTTTTGTGACGCCATGCTCCCTCAACACAATAGCTAACGCGCTGCTCTGCCTATCCAGTTCGCGGTAGGTTACAACCTGATCAAAGTAGTAAATGGCTGCCTGCTCCGGCAACGCCTGGACGGTCGTCAGAAACATCTCCAGGGCGTTGATGAACTTTGGCGATAGGTCGGGCGGCACGTAATCGGCATAATATTTAAGCCAGGGGCGCGCTTCGTATACGCTGGAGGAACCACTACCTTGTCCTGGATGCTCCGTCATGACATTGCCCTTTCTGTACGCGCGGTAAATAATGGGGAATCCCTAAGCAACAGAGATACACGATAGGATGCACCATCGCATCCTGTCATAGTAAGAAGAATGCAGACAATAGTATATGTACCATAAAAAAGCTGCCTTGTATAGCCGGGATATTTCAGCATTTGAACTTGACAGTAACCCGACTATCGGCATATCCTATGTGCAAACACTTCATTTTATGAAGTATGTAAGCTCATCACTTCATGAAAGGATACTTTCGTTTTATGACAGCAGAAGCAACAACCGCACCAGCACGCTTAAACGTGCATGTTGATCCACTCTGCCCCCTGGCCTGGCGCACAGCGCTCTGGTTGCGCGAGGCTCGCAAGGTGCGGCCCATCGAAATTACCTGGAAAATCTTCAGCCTGGAGATCGTCAATCGCAAAGAAGGCACCGAGCCGGATTATGTCAATGGCGCTGGCTGGGCCGCTCTGCGCTCGCTGGCGCTGGCCCGTCGGCGTAACGGGAACGAGGGCTTTGAAAAACTTTATGTGGCATTAGGTAATGCTGCGCATGGACGCAAAGAAAGCATCCGCGATCATCGCGTTGTCGCCGCCTGCACACAAGAGGCTGGTTTCGGCGAAAACTTCGTCAATGAGGCGCTGGCCGACGAAAGCACCATTCAGGATGTGATCAACGATCACCAGGAGGCGGTGAAGCGCTACTATGCCTTCGGTGTGCCGACTATCGCCTTCCAGGGTTCCGAAATCGGCTTCTACGGCCCGATCATCCACACCGTTCCACATGGCGAGGAGGCGGGCGAGTTCTGGGATCACATCTCCTGGGAGCTACGCAACCCCAACCTCTTTGAGCTAAAACGTGACCGCGCTCAGGCCCAATGGGGGCCGGTAGCCGCCGACTAGCAGGACTTAACGGCCAAAGAGCAACATGGTAACACAACCGGCGCAAGCTAGCAGTAGTATTAATCCATCCCTTATACGCCAGCGAGCGCCGGTTACAGGTGTACGGACAGGAGCGCTGAAGCCACGCGCCTCCATTGCCTGGGCTAATTGATCGATAAAACGAAAAATCTCGCGTAGTAACGGTATAAGAAGAGCCAGATACTCCTTAAGATGTTGCCAGAACGGAGTGAAGCGGATGCCACGCGCCTCCTGGGCCTCGCGCACGTCCTGAAACGTAGACGCTATCAGAGGTATGAAGCGAAGACCTGCACTTACCACGAACGCGATGCGTAATGGCAATCCCCACAGTTGTAGCGTTTCCACGATATTTTCAGGCGGAGCAACGGCGAAGAGCGCCGCCGCCCAGGCGACCAGCGCCACGACGCGCCCACTTGCCGCTAGCATTGCCAGCAGCCCGCCTTCCCACCAGCTTGCCGCCATCACCAGCACAAGAAACACCAGCAGCGCACGTAATGCCGCCAACAACTCCTTGTGCGCGCCGCTCAGTATAGCTATCCCCAGTGCTATGAGCGCCTCACTGATGAGCCAGCAAGGCTTAGTCGTCACGAGCAAGCCGATAAATCCTGCCAGAAAGGCCAGGAGCGCGGCCCCTGGGTCGAGCAGCAAAGTGGCCCCTGACTGCTGCGTTTGCCGATCAGCAGGACTTTGTGGCTCTTGTACATGTGACATAGACGATTGCTCTGCATCTTGCATAGAGTTCTTTTCTGACCGGTCTTGATGCTACATAGCATGCTCCGCGATCAATCGTTGATGGAGACAATGCTCTAACTGGTAGGAGGCACTCGGCTCCAAAGCTGCTTGCTCTAACACCGCTTCATTTAGCATAATGCGCTCCGGCATATCATCTGCTATCAGCCGACCGGCGACCAGGATCAGCCAGCGCGAAGCAAGAGCGGCGGCAAATTCGATGTCATGAGTGACGATCACGACCGTTGCCCCGGTAGCGGCCAGTTCGCGGAGCAAGGTGACTAAGGAAGCGCGAGCGGTGGCATCGAGGCCGCTCGTGGGTTCGTCGAGAACGATGACGCGCGGGCGTGAGGCCAGCGCCGCCGCCAGGCCCACCCGACGCTGCTGACCGGTACTCAGTGCGTATGGTGAATGGCTGAGAAGCGGTGCGAGATCAAGCGTGTCAATAAGCATGGTTCGCCAGTGCTTCGTTGCTTCTTCAACACCCAGAGCACGTGGCCCCGCCACCAGCTCCTCGGCCACAGTCGCACAAAAGAAGAGTCGTTCAGGACGTTGCGGCGCATAGCCAACAATACGTGCTATTTCGGCTACAGATTGACTGACAATACGTTTACCACAGATACGCACTTCTCCTTGTTGCGGTCGCACTAGACCATTTAAAGTGCGCAGCAAGGTACTCTTCCCCGCACCGTTGGGGCCGAGCAACGCGACAATCTCGCCGGGCCACAAAACGCCACTTACATCTCGTAGCGCTGGTTCCGCAACCGTTGTTGACAACGCGCCGGTTTTATTGAGCCAGCTATACTCATGGGTGGATGCATAGGTATAGGTCACATGGCACCACTCGACCTGGGGCCGTTCCTCGCCTGTCTTACCCTTCACAGCCTGCGATCCAACCTGCCTCGGCTTGAGAGAAGAGAGAGCGGGTAGAAGTTCGCCAGGCAAGCGCGCGATCAGTTCACGTGCTTCCTGCATATCCATTGGGACAGGCAACTCAAGATCAGCGTGGCATTGTAACACGGGGAGAATACGTTCGTGCCACCAGAGCGTTGCAGCAGAAGGTGCAACTCCCAGGTCGGGCCTGCGCAACACCATTGCCAAAACATCGCCTATAGACCCTTGTGAAATGATTGTTCCACCGCCCATAAGGGTGCAGCAGGTGGCATCTCTGCTATAGAGAACTGGTTGATGCTCAATGACGACGAGTCCAACTCCTTGAGCATAAACCTCTCGCAAGGCCGCGTAGACGAGCCGCCGCGCGCGCTCATCAAGCATGCTCATCGGTTCATCCAGTACGAGCAATCGTGGGGCGAGCGCCAGAAACGCTGCCAGCAGAACGAGTTGCTGTTCGCCTCCACTCAGAGTTTGCGGCCCACGATGTAGCAGGTTCGTGATGCCCATAGCCGCTACCACGTTCTCAACACGTGCGCGCACCTCTGCTCGTGGAAGCCCCAGGCTCTCCAGGCCGAAAGCCAGTTCTCGCTCGACGCTACTGCTAAAGAGCTGGGTCACAGGGTCTTGAAACACACAGCCAACGTGGCGAAACGTCGTACTCATCGGCATCTCAGCAGGGTCTATCCCACACACGGTAAGCTCCCCGGCAATTTGCCCCCCATAGAAATGGGGGATGGTGCCATTGAGTGTACGAGCAAAGGTAGATTTGCCGGAACCAGAGGCACCGGTTAAGACGCACCAGGCCCCGTCGTCCAAATGCAGATCGAGATCATGGATAGCCCATTTGGCTACGGCACTTCCCTCCGCTCTGACAGGGTAGCGATAGCCAAATTGCCTGGCAGAGACAAGCGGTACTCCATTGCCCATTACAGCGCCTTTTCTCTATAGATAAGAAAACGCGGTCGCACACCGGCACGCCAGAGGGCGATAATCGCCACGCAAGCCGCCAGTGATCCGACGATAGCCGCCAACAAGAAGGGGATGATATAAATGGTAAAGATAAGGGTACGATGCAGCACGGCGGGAGCAACAATTGCACCATCAGCCAGCGCGCCCAGGAAACCCGTACCGATAATCTCTCCCCCCGCCGCTGCCAGTATAGCCAAAAGCACACGTCTGGGCATCAGCGCCTGACTTTCATTTACGCGCGCCCCAACCAGCACGCTCCGATAGGCCAGCGCTGCCAGCAGAGCGCCGATCATGCTACCCAGGTAAGCCAACGGCGTTCCCAGGCCGGTCGCGTTGCGGATCACAGAGATGACCAGCGCCGTGAGTACCGCATACACTGGCCCCAGGAATACTGCTCCGAGGACATTGAGGAAGCTTTGCACCGGATAAATCTTGGCCCCAAAGACCGGAATGCTAAGAGGAGAGAGAACGACTCCGATAGCGACAAACAGAGCCGCCGTCGCTACACGTATGGCTTGCATGGCAGCGGGACTAACTCGATAGTTTCGGATTGGTGTCGGCTTCTGCATGGCTATCTTCCCTTCGCGCAGCCAGCGCACTCTGGACAACAGTAGACAGATGGCGTGCAGCAAGGGCAACATCGTCTGCCCCTATGACGGCGCTTATCACCGCGACGCCAACGGCTCCCGCCCGAATCACCTCGCCCGCGTTCTCGGCAGTGATACCACCGATAGCGACCAGTGGCGTAGAGATGTCAGAGCGAACCGCCAACTCATGGAGCAAGTGCAGGCCGATGGCAGGCCCCGCGTCTGCTTTCGTCGGTGTGGCATAGATTGGCCCAACACCGAGATAGTCGGCCCCACCTGCAATAGCAGTCAGTGCCTCTTGCTGATTGCCTGCCGAGACGCCAAGAATACGCTGCGGCCCTAAAAGCCGCCGGGCAAGCTCAACAGGCATATCATCCTGACCGACATGAGCGCCATCAGCATCAATAGCCAGTGCTACGTCGATACGATCATTGACGATCAACAGAGCGCCACGCTCACGAGTTAGCTGGCACAACGCCAGACCTTGTTCCACGAGCATGCGGGTACTGGCGGTCTTGTCTCGTAGCTGGATTACCGTTGCGCCACCATCGAGGGCCGCAGAGACGATGGCATACAGATCACGCCCACGCGCCCACCCATGATCAGTCAAGACGTGCAGGGCCAGGCGAGAACGTAGGCCGCTCGCTATCCCTTTACACACGCGCTGTTCAGCAAATTCTGAGGATGTAGACATTACATCAAACTCACTTTCTGACGGTGAGCAAGCATAGCTCCATCCAATGCTGCTACAGCATCCAGTAGATGAGAACGGAAGGTGCCGGGGCCGCCAGCTTTCTGGGCCGCCAACTCACCTGCTACACCCATACTGACCAGACCAGCAATGGCAGCAGACCAGTAGTCTGGCGTGACGGCAAGAAAAGCCGCGATGAGGCTCGTCGCCATACAGCCGCTACCGGTGATAGCTGCCAGCAAAGGATGTCCATTTTCTACATAAGCACGACGCTCTCCACTGATAATGATATCGCGCGCACCAGTGATAGCAACGGTACAACTAAATGCGCGTGCGGCCTGGCTCGCAACATCCTCACGCTCTGCTGCAACCGCTATGGACTCCACCCCGCGTGTCTCAGCAGCAATGCCTACCAGCGCAGCCAGTTCAGCCGCGTTGCCTCGTACCACAGCAATACGTAATTCCTGCAATAGTCGCAAGGCGGTTTCGGTGCGCAAACGAGTAGCACCAGCGCCCACTGGGTCGAGGATAATGGGAATACCACGCTGATTGGCGCGTTTACCGGCGCGCAGCATCGACTCAATGCTGGCAGTATCGAGCGTGCCGATGTTGAGTACCAGTGCCGAAGCCAGACCGACCATCTCCTCAACCTCTTCAATAGCGTGTGCCATGACAGGGAGAGCGCCAATTGCAAGCGTGATATTGGCGGTATCGTTCATCACAACCATGTTGGTGATGTGATGGATCAGCGGCTTCTGCTCGCGAATACGTTTGAGCAAGGTCGCGGCCTGCTGCTCTTCATATTGTTCCATCATTGATAGCTCCTCAGTACTCCCCTTTGCATGAATGCAATCACCTCTTCCGTTCTACACTGCTTCCCATTGCCAGAAGTGGGCGATAGGGCCATGACCGTGACCGATGCCGGGCGCATGGCGAATCGCCTCGGTCACGTAATGTTTGGCATGCGCAACAGCTTCTACTACAGGCAAACCACGCGCTAAGTAGGCCGCGATGGCTGCGGAGAACGTGCAGCCGGTGCCATGCGTGTGGGGAGTTTCAATACGCACGGCGCGGAACTCGGTAAATTGCTCTCCATCAAAGTAGATATCAATCGGCTCAGCGGCAGAATGGCCTCCTTTCACAACGACGTGTCGTGGCCCCAGAGCGTGAATAGCGCGCGCGGCGGCCCGCATGTCATCGAGCGTTTCAATGCGCCGTCCCGTCAACACTTCTGCTTCGGGCAAGTTGGGCGTCACGACCTCTGCCAGTGGTAAAAGGATGCTGCACAGCGCAGTTACGGCCTCCGGCTGCAACAAGGGGTCGCCGCCTTTGGCCCGCATCACCGGATCAACTACCACGCGCAAATTCCAGGCACGGATACGCCCGGCCACCGCCTCAATGATCGCCGGACTAGAGAGCATACCTGTCTTAGCCGCATCGGCCCCGATATCCTCAAGCACAGCATCAATCTGGGCCTCGACTAATGCGGGCGGTAGATCGTAAGCAGCACGCACCCCCTGCGTGTTCTGCGCTGTGATAGCAGTCAGTGCCGAGAGGCCATAGACACCCAGCGCGACAAAGGTTTTCAGATCGGCCTGAATGCCCGCCCCAGCACCGGAGTCAGAACCGGCGATGGTGAGCGCTCTCGGTAGATACATATGTGCAGATGAAGCACGCTCTTGTGAGGTCATCACTCCGGCCACCTTTCCAGTTGCCAGGCCATCTCCCAGAACAGCCATTCATAGCGCGTACTGATCAGGAAAATCTCGTGCAGACGGGCTTCAGCATCCGGGCTGAGAGTAGCCGCGCGGGCATCCAGATGTTCTCGTATCCAGGCCCCAACAGCATCGAAATCCGGCGAAGCATAGGTATTCAACCAATCTGCGTAAGGATGATCGGCGGAGGGCAGTTTTTCACCGACCAGATGGCAGCCCACCTCAGCATAGATCCAGGCACATGGAAGAATGGCCGTGAGAATCTCCGGCAAGGTGCCGGTGGCGGCAATGTGGAGCAAGTGGCGTGTATATGCGTAGTTAGTCGGGGCCATCGGCGTGGCCGCCATCTGTTCCGGTGTCAGCCCGAAACGCTTGCCATAGTTGCGGTGCAGTTCCGCTTCCACCAGCAATGTCTGTAACAGAAACTTGCCAAACTGCTCCATTTCGTCATGGTCGGTGGTCTTCGTGACAGCATAGCCAAAGGTTTTCGTGAGTTCATCGAGAAAACGCGCGTCCTGACGAATGTAAAACTCGAAGTTGGCACGCGGCAAGGAACCATCACCTAACGCAACAACAAAAGGATGCGTAAGCTGGCTTTCCCAGAGTCGATGTACTCCCTGACGCAAACGTGTACTCAGGCTCGACGATGAAAGCTTCTCCGGCGAACGAGACGACGTGTTCTGTATCATGAATAGTTCTCCTTCATTGAGCAAAGCCCTATGCTGCTGCTTGCTGACCGGGGTAACGCACTAAACGCCTATCACTTCTTTAGAAGTATGCTTGAACAATAAAAATAGGGACGCCAGCCAATGCTAGCGCCCCTGAGCGGACATCTTCAACGTGGTGTTGCTTGCTGTCCTTCCCTGCGCTGGCATTATCCAGATCAGGTTCTATCGGTCGGTGGCGAACAGGTAGGCCACCCTCTCAGCCTGGCTTGCCCAAGCTCCCGCTATTCTGCAAAAAAATTTGTTAATTACACGATCTTCTGTGAAGGTTATAGCATACAGCGCTTAGCTGTGTCAAGGAAACAAAAGAGCGAATTTTTCTTGCCAGGCGGCAAAGTGTGTACGATCTGGCTCATAGACCTGTGTGGGAACACATTGGGCGACAGCGCGCACCTCCGCCAGTGTGTGTAGTTCACCCAGTCCTACCAGTTGCATCAGTGCGTTACCCAGGGCTGTGGCCTCGAATGGCCCGGCGATGACCGGCACACCAAGCGCATCGGCCAGCCATTGATTCAGGCGAGCATTACGCGCACCACCTCCTACTACATACACACCGGTAACAGGTCTGGCAGTAAAGCGGCTAATTCTGTTTAATACCTGGCAATAGCGCAATACCAGGCTCTCCATGATACAGCGCGCGAAGGTTGCCGGTGTCTGCAAAGTTGGCTGATGATGCTCGCTTAAATACGTATTGATGGTCGTCGGCATATCGGGCGGGGCTAGAAAACATGGGGCATCCGGGTCAATCAGCGCCGTGAAGGCCGGAACGCTATCTACATCGGCCAGCAGCGTTTCATAGTCCATCGGGTGCCCGGCTTTTGCCCAACTGCGCATACATTCCTGTAAGAGCCAGAGGCCCATCACGTTTTTCAGAAAGCGCGTTGTCCCGAAAACGCCCCCCTCGTTGGTGTAGTTGTCATTCAGTGCCTCAGCCGTTATCACGGGGCGGGATAGTTCAACTCCGACCAGCGACCACGTGCCAGAACTGATATAGCCCCATCCGTCGGGCGACGCCACCGGAATGGCCGCGATGGCCGAACCAGTATCATGCGTCGCGGGAGCGATCACCTGTACATCACCCAGTTCATCACGCCACTCCGGCAGCACGCGCCCCAGCGGCGTTCCCGGCTCGACGACCGGCGGCAGCATCTCCGTTGGCAAGTCTAACATCTGTAATAGTTCCGTTGCCCACGCGCCCGCGACGGGATTCCAGCATTGTGTCGTGCTGGCATTGGTGCGTTCGCATACCAGTTCTCCGCATAACCAGCTATGCAACAAATCGGGTATCATCAGCAAGCGATGCGCCTGCGCTAATTGGCCAGGGTGCATCCGCTCATGCGCGTACAGTTGAAACAGCGTGTTGATCGACAAAAACTGGATGCCGGTGCGTTCATAAATCTGTTCACGTGGCACACGAGTGCAAACCTGCTCCATTACTCCCTCAGTGCGCTGATCGCGGTACTGATAGGGCTGACCGAGAAGCAGGCCATGCACATCGACCAATCCATAATCAATGCCCCAGGTATCGATGCCGACACTCTCCAACGTCCCGGCAAGCTGACGGGCCTTACGCAGACCCGTTAGCGTCTCATCCCATAGCGCTAGCATGTCCCAGAAGCGATGACCGCGCACGCGAATAGCGCGATTGGGAAAACGATGCACCTCTTGCAGTTCCAGGCGTTGCCCATCGAAACGGGCCAACATCACGCGCCCGCTCTCAGCGCCGAGATCAACCGACGCCATTGTTCGTTGCGCCACAAAGAGTTCTCCTTCCCACGCTTAACGCGGATAGGCAGCCGCGACGCCACCATCGACGTTGAGAATATTGCCGGTACTTTTGGTGGAGCGCGTCGGTGAGGCGAAGAAAGCCACCGCTTCGGCAATATCTTCCGGCAGGATATTGACCCCCAGTGTCGTGCGCTTGCGATACACCTCTTCCAGTTGATCGGCGGATACGCCATAGGTCGCGGCTCGCTCCTGACGCCAGGAACTGCTCCAGATTCGTGAACCAGCCAGCACAGCATCAGGATTAACCGTGTTGACGCGAATGCCGAATTGACCACCCTCTTCAGCCAGGCAGCGCGCTAAATGCGCCTCAGCCGCCTTCGCCGTCGAGTACGCAGCAGCATTTTTGCCCGCTACCAGCGCGTTCTTGCTGGCGATGAAGACAAGATTGCCGCCACGTCCCTGCTGCTGAAACAGGCGGAATGCCTCGCGCGCAACCAGGAAATAACCGGTTGCCAGAACCTGCCAGTTCTTATTCCACTCGGCCAGACTCGTCTCGGTAATCGGTGCGCTTGAGGCCAGACCGGCATTGTTCACGATAATGTCGATGCCGCCAAAGGCCAGCGCAGCGCGCGCAAAGGCAGCCCGTACACTATCCTCGTTAGTGACATCCATTCGCACTGCGACCGCGCGTCCCGCGCCAAACTGTTGATTGAGCGCGTTTGCCACCTGCTCCGCCCCTTCAAGATCAATGTCGGTGACGAGCAGATGAGCACCCTCCTGTGCCAGCCGCCGACAGCTTGCTGAGCCAATACCTCCCGCTGCGCCCGTGATCAATGCCACATAGCGTGCAAAGTCGCGCTCCGGCGGAGCCAGTTTGAGCTTATATTGTTCAAGTGGCCAGTACTCAACAGCGTAGCTCTCGGCCTCGCTCAACGAGATGAAGCCACCACAGGCCTCTGCGCCACGCATAACGGCAATGGCCCGGTGATACAACTGCGCTGAGACATCGGCCATCATAGCATCTTTGCCTGTCGTGAACATGCCCACACCTGGAATCAAGATCACGCGCGGATGCGGATCGCTGGCAGCGTCGTCGGCACGATATACAGGCATAGCGGCATCGGGGTCCAGGTTTTGCTGCTCATTGCTCGCCAGATATTGTTGATAGCGCGCTTTATACGCCTCAACGCCCGTCCGCAACGCCTCTGCTAAAGCAGCTTCGCCCTGCTCCGGCATCCAGTCTACCAGCAAAGGCCAGGGCTTGGTATGCACCAGATGATCGGGACAGGCCGCACCAATGGTAGTAAGACGCGGCGCATCCTGACTCCCGGCAAAGGTCAGTATATCCTCGGTATCCTCAAAGTGCAGTATCTGGCGCTTCTCCGCTGAAACCAGGCCACGTAGCATGGGAGCGACCTGCGCTGCCACGCGCTGACGCTCTTCAGCTGGTAACGTCTGAACCCGTTGTCCGCCAAAAACCGTGCGCTCCTGGCGAGCTATGCGCGCCTCTACAAATTCTCGTGCCTTCGTGATAATGGCAATAGTCGAGGCATAACACGCTTCGTCCGTTTCGCCCCAGGTAATCAGACCATGCTTCGCCAGGATGACCAGCTTCGCCTGTGGTCTGGCGCGTACTGCCAGGGCAACCTCACGCGCCAGACCAAAACCGGGACGGCGATAGGGTATCCAGATGAGATCGCCGCCGAAGCAATCACGCGCCAGTTGCTCGCCATCGGCGGCACAGGCGAAATAGTTCGTAGCATCGGCATGGGTATGATCGACATGTGCAAAGGGGAGAAAAGCATGCAGCAGCGTCTCTATCGAGGGGCGCGGGCGTCCCGGCTCATAGAAGCAATGGGCCAGGTAATCCACCATCTCGCTATCACTCATGCGTTCGCGTTCGAGCAGGGGAAGGATATCGTCCATATACAACCCCGTAAACGAAGCTTCGGTCACGCTCGCCAGATCTGAGCCGGAGCCTTTGACCCACAGCACGCGCACCGAACGCCCGCGAAAATCGATCTCATCCGCCTTCGCCGAGGTGTTGCCGCCCCCCCAATTGCAGATAGAACGATCCGCTCCCAGCCGGCGTGAACGCGCGACCAGTTGCGTCAATGTTGTTGATTGTGCTTCTTGCGTCATCGTAACATATCCTTTGCATTATGCGCCCGGATAGCCACTGCCTACCGTCGTAGCGGTGCGTTCGCGGGCCACACGCTCACTATAGCCACTGACACGGAAGGCCGCAATGGGATCAGCAGCAAGTCCCTGGCGCTGACGTGCCTCGGCCAGTAGGGGACGCACATCGGTTTCAAAGGCCGACTGTAACACGCGATAGGCCCCCAGCACATCGCCTGCCTCCTGTGCCGCCCGTAGCGCAGCGCGATCTATCAGCAGCGCCTTCGCGTAAGCTGTTTGAATATTCAGCACGCTTTGAATCATGGCCTCGATTTTCGGCTCAATATTATGCGATTGATCGATCATGTAGGCCACGCGCCCGACATTGGCAAGACCATCGGCCTCCGCACCCACCAGTTCATTGAAGATGCAAAAGAGTTCAAAGGGATGTTGCGAGCCAACAATCAGGTCGTCATCAGCATAGCGCCGGTCGTTGAAGTGAAAACCGCCCAACCGGTTCTCATCGAGCAGTTGCGCCACAATCTGCGCAATATTTGTTCCTTGCGGATGATGCCCCGTATCCACCAGTACCTCTGCTTGCGGCCCCAGCTTTTGCGCCATAAGCAACGAGGTTCCCCAGTCGGGCAGGTCGGTGGCATAAAAAGCCGGTTCAAAGAATTTGTATTCAATCAGCAGACGCATCCCGCCGGGCAAAGCAGCATAGATCGCACGCAACGAGGCCAGCAACCGCTGACGGCGACGGCGCAGGTCATCCTGACCGGCATAGTTGATGCCATCGGCAAGCCAGAGACTGATGATCTCGGACCCGGTGGCACGTGCGATATCGATGCACTCCAGCACATGCTCAACAGCCCGCTGCCGGATACGCTCATCAAAATGGCACAAACTGCCGAAACGATAGTCATCCTCCTGAAAGAGATTAGGATTGACCGCACCAATGCGCAGGCCCAGTTGCTCTGCATACTCCTTCACTGCTTGCCAGTCGCTCTCCTTGTCCCAGGGGATATGAATGGCAACGCTGGGACAGATGCCTGTGACCTTATGAACCTGCGCCGCATCCTCCAGTTTCTCGCGCAAGGTGCGGGCCGCACCGGGCCAGTGAAAGACCTTGAAGCGCGTCCCCGAATCGCCATAGCCCCATGAAGGCGTCTCAACCGTGAAACGCTGAATCTTCTCTACGATGGCCTCATGGTTACTTTCCATAACTCGCCTTCTTTCCAAAAAATAGACCTCAACTTACATACTCACACACACAGTTTTTACACCTAACAGATAGCCGACCTTCTCCAACAAGCTACCAATCGCGCCGACGCCGAGCGCCATGTGATGCGTCGGTCCCTGCTCGCTCCAGCGCGTGACAAATGTGGCAGGGTCGAGCGCGAAACGCACACGGCTGTTGGTATTGCCAATCTGGAAGGTCGGCCCCGCGATACTTTCACCCTGACCAATCAGGAATTTGAGCTTGCCATCGGCCTGCTGCGTCAGACCCAGCACGGAGACAGGTCCAAGTTTCACTTTACACTCAACCGAAACGCCAAAGCCACTTTTACCATGATAGAGTTTAAGCTTGCGCAGAATTGGGCATTGATCGGAGATAGCCACGTGCGCCGGGCCATCATGACCGAGCAGCACAAACTGCTCTTCCAGGTCCATCGCATAAATCTCGGTATAGCTGCCACCCGCCCCTAAACAATCCATCAACAGCATCGCTACCGCATTTTTAAGATCACCCTCGCCGCTACAAGGTACCCCTTGCGCCGTCAACAGCGAATTGCCAACGATCATGCCCGCCGTGACACGCTCATTTTCGTTGCCACCCTCGCCACGATAGTAGTACGTCAGCGCGTGCAGGTCAAAATCATGCACCAGTTGCTCCAAACCGACCGCAACCCGCGCGCTCCAGGCCAGGTCTTCGGGTTCAAGGGGAGCCGCGATGGGGTCATTCGACGCCGAAGCGATGGCAAAGGTATGTTCAATTTCCTCGATCTTGGCCCGCACTGCTGCTTCCGATGCACTATGTACACGAACTACGAGATCATCCATCTCTAACACTTCGATATGGCAAGCAAGCTGGCCCTGTATCGCCGTGAAATCGGAATAGAGATCAAGCATCCCAGGATAGGTATGGCCAAGAAAACCGATACGTGCCGTGCGTAGACCGCGTGCCGCTTTGGCCGCCTGACACCACTCAGCGATCTCCTGCCACGCTTTGCTATCCTCGAACAGAGCGCCGGAGATTACGCGGAAAGGCAAACGCGCGCGCGTCAATGCACCAGCAATCTCCGGTACACAGCAGGCCGAGCAGTTTGCCAGCCACTCTGCCGTTGTGATCGTCTCATAGTCCAGTGCGCGCGAGGGCTGGAGATTCAACACCAGCGCGGGAACTTTTGTCTGCTGCAACACCGGAAGCACCAGCGAGGAGGTCGCATACGTGGCCGTGTAGACAAACACCAGGTCAACCTGCTGACGCGCAAGGCGCGTACCAACGGCGCGGGCTTTCTCGACGGTATCAACCAGGCCCCCATTGATGACCTCTCCCCAGTGCGCAAGCTGCGCTGCCACGTGCGCGCTATAACCTTCCAGCCGCTCACGTAATCCTGCAAACTGTGGCCAGTACGCCTCCAGACCAATGGCAAAAAGTCCAATGACCGGGCGAGTCGTGCGCTTAGGTTCGTGCATACTTGCACTCCTTGATATAGTATAGCATTAATCAAGATGAAATATCTCTTCAAGCACAAAGGGAAATTTGGTGGCCGGATCGATATCTGAGGTCATGTACGCACTCATCATCTGCTGCCAGCGCGTGTTGGCTTCGCTGGCGTTCATGGTGGCGAGAAATTGCGCAAAATCATCGACCTCCATGTAGGCAAACAGGTCATGTCCACGAGCATAGATCGAATAGTTGTGGCAACCAGCCTTTCTCAAATCGGTCAGCATGTCGGGCCAGACATGGCGATGCAGCTCACGATACTGCTCTTCCTGCCCGTCTTTTATCCTCATAGTAAACGCGATACGCTGCATATACCCTCCCTCCTTGTGTATAACTCACAGGGGGCAGAGCGACCGCCTGGGTCGCTCTGCCCCCTAATCAATTAGATCACATAGCCGTCTCTCCGCTCACTGCTGGTGCAGATTGCTGAATCTGCTCCAGCGATTGCCCTTGCGTGCGCGGGCCGAAGAGGCCACCAATGATGAAGTTGTAGGTGAACATACAACCAAGAACGATAGCTACCACGCTGAAGCCCGCATTATGGGTGAATGTGGGCAGATAGAGACTCCACAGGCCAAGCACGAGACGCATGAACGACCAGAGTACGCCCTGTGCCGTGTTGCGCATCATCGTAGGGAAGAGTTCTACCGACCAGACGCGCTGGAGCGGCCACAGCCCGATGCCCTGGCCCAGACCAAAGAGCAGCACGTTGGCTATAGCAACGACTGGATTAGTGATAGGGAAGAAAACCAGCAGGAAAAAACTCACCGCGCAGAAGGCCGCACTGATCGCATACAATATTCTTCGATCAATGCGGTCATTGAGCGGCATGAAGACGAAGAGAACGGTCACGATAGCCGAGACGAACCAGAGAATCTGCAAACCGTCAGCAGCAGCAGCACTTTCTGCGCCCATCGTCTTGAAGATGTAGGGCAAGAAGAAGCCATAAGTGCCTGCCGGAATGCCCCAGAAGACGTAAATGGGCACAATGAAAAGGAACCTCTTCAAGTTCTGGCGCGTGAAGAGTTCTTTCAGATCGCTTTTCTGCTGCGCCACCGGTGCCACAGGGGCCGCTTCGCCGATGGATTGCAGAGCCTCACCTGCTTCATTCGCCTTACCGGTGAGATACAACCAGCGCGGCGACTCGGTGAGGCGGCGGCGCAAGATGTAGGTCACGAGGGCCACAATCAACAAGCTGACGAAAACGAGGCGCGTGCCGAGAAGGCCGAGCGGAGCAAAAGCCAGCGAAAGGAGTAGAATGACAATCGGGCCAATATACCAGAAGATGTTGGTCAGGCCCATCAAGCGTCCCCGGTTCTTGCGTGGGGCAAACTCGGCGATCAGTGACCAGGACGTAGGTACATCAGCACCTACGGCAAAACCCATAATCATATAGCCAATGATAACCATTGGCGCATTGAAGGCAAAAATGATCGGCAAGGTGCCAATGGCATAGAGCAAGAGGTCGAGGCCATAAATGAACTTGCGTCCATAAATATCACCCAGACGCCCACCGACTAATGCACCAATGGCGGTCGAGATGCCGTTGGAACTGAACGCGCCAATCAGGCCGATCAGGCCGAGGCTGAGATGGTAGTAGCTGGCCCACACGGCCAGTGAAGATGCGCCAGCGACAATGGAACCGGCGTCAAGGTAGTCGCCCATCGCGGCGAGAAGCGTC
This sequence comes from Ktedonobacteraceae bacterium, assembly GCA_034436045.1. Lineage (GTDB taxonomy): Bacteria > Chloroflexota > Ktedonobacteria > Ktedonobacterales > Ktedonobacteraceae > H111-94. The sequence continues at coordinate 16,904 of DAOTVZ010000243.1, forward strand.
CATTCCCAGTGAACGCGCTTGAGCGGGGCATCATCGAGGGATTTGAGTATGCCTTGTGAGGATTCCATGCGTTCGATCCTTCCTTTGTCACTTCATGGACAATATATCTGTATTGCATACGGATGAACGATCATACGCTACGTATACACACAGCCAGCCATGCTATAAAGCACTGCCTACCTCTTTGCTACCTCCTTTCTCAAGATGCTACTATACAAACAGCAAGAATAAAATTATTTTGAGACACCATACGCTGAAACTGGATATGTCTCGTAAGGCAATGCTGACAAATCCAGCATGCGTATCGTCTTCTCTGCGAGAACCAGCAGGTGATTGGTATACAACGCAGGGGGCACCTGTTTCCCTTGCAAGATAGCGAGCGCGCTATCGACAATCATCTTACCGTAGTGTTCAGGAAAAAAGGCCACCGAGCCGATCATGCGGCTACCCGGACGCTGAAGTTCCTGGCGTGCGTTCAAATCTGCTCCCTGCCCAACCGCGACCACACGCTCGGTCCACCCCACCTCCTCAAAGGCTTTGAGCGCTCCCATAACCACTTCATCGTTAATACCCATCACCACGATGTGTCGCGCAGACTTCAATGTTGGTAACATCGCCGTCACGGCGCGATAGGACTCTTCAAAGGTATTTTTGCTGTCCAGGCGAAGCACCTGCTCATCAGCAACGGAGATATACTCGCGCAGGCCATCAAGCTGGCCCTGCATGCGCGCGGCAGGAACAGGGCCAGAACTGGGCAATTCGAGAGACAGTACGTGATCAACCCACCCATGCCATTGTTGTGCAACAAAGAGTCCGACCAGCTTGCCGCCCATTAGACCCGCTTTGTAGTTATCAACACCGATGAAGGTTGCACCCGGCAAGGGAATATCAATGGCGATCACCGGCACATGTTCTGAGCGCAGGCGTTCCATGATGATATTGCCATAACGCACATCTGTGTTAAACTCGACGATCAGGTCAACTTTCTCTTCCAAAAGATACTCGACATTAGCAAGCGCCGTTGGCCCATCTTCGCGGTTATCGACCAGCAGCAAGTCGATATTGGCGGCCCGCGCAGCCTGCACTAACCCCTGTTTCACAATCATGGGAAATGGCGCGGCATCATCCTGGTTGGCAAAACCGACGCGGAAACGCTTCCCCTCATCGCCGCCATCCAGCACGCGCGTGGTATGTTCACCACAAATGCTAACCCGTATGTTGGCCTCACGCAATCTAGCAAGATGGGTCGCACTGATCTGATCATCGGTAATTACCATGTTCACACGGCTTAAAGGCGCGAACGAAGCCACGCCCTGCTTATCAAACTTACTGGAATCGGCCAGCAAAATCAGCATTTCAGCCGCATCCACGAGGTCTTTTTTAAGTTGCGCTTCCAACAAATCATCATCCATCAGGTCGAGATGCGGCGACCAGCCAGTGCAGGAAAGAAACGCCTTTGTCGCGCGTGCGCCATTAAACATGCCATTGCCAAACTGACCAACCAGTGAAGCTGTCTCTGGGCGTAACAGGCCCCCTAACAAAAAGACCTTGTGCGAACGATTTTCGGCGAGGCGAAAAGCCGCTTCGATACCGTTGGTAAAGACGGTTAGCCCTGTGTGATGTTTGAGACAATCAGCCAGCGCAAAGGCAGTAGTGCTGGCATCCAGAATAATACTTTCGTAGTCCTCTACCAGTTCAGCGGCCCGGCGCGCAATCCACAGCTTTTTGTCCTGATTGATGGAGACACGTTCTTCAAAATGCTGCCCACGCATGCGCTCGCCCACGAGGATCGCCCCTCCATGAACGCGGCTCACAATGCCCTCATCCTCTAATGCACTGAGGTCATTGCGGATCGTGACTTCAGATACAGCAAGATGTCTGGCCAATGCACCGACATGGCAGAAACCCTCTGCCCTCAACAATTCCTTGATCTTCTCACGCCGAGTTTGTGTGTTCATAGGTGTCTTTTTCTGCAAGCCTTTACGCATACCGGTCAGTACAGCAAGCAGTACTTAATTACAAGTATACTCAGGCTTTTTCGGAAAGTCAAGGATATTTTTCGTTTCCGAAAATAGAGCTTTCTTTACCGAAAGATAAAGCTCACGGAGTCTTGACTCTGCCCCTCTACACCGATTGCCTCTCGATATAGGGCAGTTCATACGATGCTAAATCACTGGCTTTATGAAATGTAACATTAAATGACCTCGTCATCACAGCAATTTTTGGAATGTTCACAACTTCATAGAAAAATCGTTGTTACAATACTCGTGTACACATTACCGATAGCACGCCATTTGCAGAGTTAAATACGCGAAATAATATGAATTTCGTGATAAAACACGCTCGATAACGATATCAATTTTCACAACAGGGGGTCGGTAAGCTTGACAAACATCCAATTATCAGGTTATAATTGGTGTACGCGAGTACGTTAATTTGTGGGAGACACCTATCTATGGTGACCAGTGAGCAGGTTGCCAAACTGGCAGGAGTTTCGCGTGCGACTGTCTCGCGCGCGCTCAACGGTTCGGCAAATGTAAGTGAAGAGACACGGCAGCGCATTCTTGAAGCGATTGCCTCTCTGGGTTATGAGCCGAATGTGGTGGCCCAAAACCTGGCCCGGCAACGTTCGCGCGTGATTGCCTTTGCACTCTTCACCGATGATCAGCGCAAGCTTATGGAATTCGAGCAGACACAACATTATTTCTATCTTGGGGTCATTAATGCCGTTGAACACGCTATCACATCTGCGGGCTATGATCTCTTCTTCCCGGCCCGTGCAGAGGATGGTTCATATGGGAACTATCTTCGCACGTTACAAAGTCGCCGCGTGGCAGGAGTGATCGCCATCTCTATCGCTCAGAGCGATCCACGTATCCAGGCTCTGGTTAACTCGAATCTCCCCACAGTCTTCATTGATAATATGGGACAGGGGAAGCGCGCCACCTATGTGAAGTCGGACAACCTGCATGGCGGGCGCATGGCGATGGAGTATCTTCTTCAGCTTGGGCATCGGCGCATCGCCATCATGCCGGGAAATACTGCTGATCTCTCCGGTGCGGAACGTCTGCTAGGCTGTCAGCAGGGTCTGGCAAAGGCCGGGCTGGTAGCAGACCCCGATCTGATTTGCGTATCTGATTGGACAACCGAAGACGCTTACCATGCGACAATAAAGCTCTTAAAGCAGCGGCGCGATTTTACTGCTATCGCAGCAGGTAGCGACATGATGGCCATGGGAGTTTTACGCGCCCTGCACGAATACGGCATACGGATACCGGAAGAAGTCTCTGTTATCGGCTTCGATGATCTCGATATCAGTCGCTTTATGGAGCCACCCCTTACGACCGTGCGCCAGGATCGCCTGGTGATGAGCCAGAGCGCGGTACAGAAACTCATTACGATGATTGAGGAGGGTGAAACGCCTGCCCCGTTGACGATTCCGATGCAACTGGTGGTGCGCGCCTCAACCGGCCCTGCACCTGCCTGATGCTAAGAATGGAGCGATCAAAAATCACCCGCGAATACTTCTTTTGGATATGGTCTTCTCTCTTGCTGGCGACTATACTTTCTCAAAGATAGTTCCAGGAAGGGAACATGAACTGAGTGCTGTTCAGCCTATATTTTTACTAAATCAGGCCCAGGAGCGCTTTCTTGTAGCAGGGCGTTGAACAACGAGTATCACGCGGGTGGATGCACAATGGCAGTTTACCGGATTCGTCTCAAGGAGAGACTTGATGAACACTGGTCATCCTGGCTAGGAGGGTTGAAGGTAGTGCATGAGGCGAATGGTGAGACGATGCTAATTGGTGAAGTAGTTGACCAGGCAGCGTTACATGGTTTACTGAGTAAAGTTCGTGATCTTCAGTTGACGTTGCTCTCCGTCTCCTCACTAGAGGAGGAGTCTTCATCAAACAAGCAGAGGAGGGAAAACCTATGAATTAGGCCAAGTCGGCATATATCAGCCTGTGTCTATAACAGTATGAATGCCGAACATGCTTTCAAGATGTGTTCAAGCCAGGGATTGTATGCCTCAAAGCAATATCAGACTTTTCAGGAGGCCCAGGACATCATTGAACAGTTTCTCTCTGGTGTCGTTCGTGTCGTTGTAAGAAAGTTCCCGATCAGTATTTTTCATCATGCATGCCTACTTTCAAAGGAGGAGTCTGGCATATGCAAAAACTTAGACGGGATGCAACCGGTGCAAGCCTGAATGCAGTTGGCGTTGCGGCCATTACCGCCCCACGCAGAAGAAAAGAACGCCGCTTCAAACTTCTCCAGTTCCAGGCATATGCGTTCATACTGCCCAGCTTTATCGGTCTGCTGGTCTTTTCGCTCATCCCCATCGTTGCAGTCGCTGTTCTCAGTTTCTTCAACTGGAGCCTGCTCGGTCAACCCACCTTCATCGGGGTACAGAACTATGCAAAGATGTTTAGCAGCTCCGCTTTCTGGCATACGCTGCTAGTTACCTTTTACTATGTCCTGCTCAATATTCCCTTGCAGACAATCCTCGCGCTGCTTCTGGCAGTGCTGCTCAACCAGAATCTTCCCGGTAAAGGCATTTTCCGCACCATCTTCGTGGTGCCCTGGATGGCAACAGCGGTAGCAATGGGCACCATCTGGCAGTGGATTTTCGACCCGCAGTATGGCTCGCTCAACACCTTCCTGGCCCTGTTCCATATCAACGGCCCGGCCTGGCTCTCTTCGACGACCTGGGCGTTGCCTGCAATCGCCGCCGTCAACATCTGGCAGTATACCGGCTACAACATGCTCTTCTTCCTCGCCGGACTTCAGGGTATTCCGTCTGACTTCTACCAGGCAGCTTCACTCGATGGGGCCAACCGCTTTGAGCAGTTCTTCTCCATCACGATTCCGCTGCTAACTCCAACCCTGTTCTTCGTCCTCGTGACGGATATCATCGGCTCCGCACAGGTATTCGATACCGTGTATGTGATGACGCAGGGCGGTCCAGGCAAGGCTACAAATGTCATTAACTTCGAGATATTTCAGCAAGCCTTCGAGTTCTTCCACGCCGGCTATGCCTCTGCACTCTCGATGGTGCTGTTTGCAATCCTGATCATCATCACCTTGATCCAGGTGCTGTTCTTCCGCAGTCGCATCGTCTACGATCTCAGCTAGTTCTGCATATCTTCAAGGAAGGGGAGCTATTATGACTTCCGTCAGTACAGAAATCACTGCAAGTAAAGCAGGCGCACGGACGAAGCAGGCGCGACCACAGATTGGTCATGTTACACGCTATGCTATCACCTACATTATTCTGCTGCTCGGCGTGGTCGTCTCACTGTTTCCGTATTTGCTGGCAGTGCTAACCTCGTTAAAGGAGTCGAATCAGATTTTCTCAGGCGCACCCTGGACGTTGCCCAATCCGCTGACCTTTCAGAACTACGTCACCGTCATGACGCAGTACAACTTCCTGGCCTATATGTGGCACACGCTGCTTTTTGCTGTGATCGTGACGCTTGGTCAGCTCATCTTTAGCACAATGGCCGCCTATGCCTTCGCACGCATAGATTTTCCATTCCGCGAGCAGATTTTCTGGCTGTACCTATCAACTTTGATGGTACCAACTATTGTGACACTCATTCCGCTGTTTCTCATCCTGCGCACTCTCGGCCTGATCAACACCTGGGCCGGGCTGGTTCTCCCGTATGTGCTGGGTACACCTTTCGGCATCTTCCTGATGCGGCAGTTCTTCCTTACGATCCCGAAAGACCTGGAGAACTCTGCTCGCATCGACGGAGCCGGAACGATGCAGATCATCTTCCAGATCATCCTGCCGCTGAGTCGGCCTATGCTCGCAACACTGGCAATCGTTACCTTCGTACCGGCCTGGAACAATTTCCTCTGGCCCCTCATTATAACGAATACCGACAACCTGCGCGTACTTACCGTCGCAGTTGCATCATTCTCGTCGAATTTTGGAACACAGTGGGGTCCCCTGATGGCGGCCGGTTTCATCACGCTTGCGCCATTGCTGATTCTGTTCTTCCTGTTCCAGCAGCATATCGTTCGTTCCATTCACCTCAGCGGGTTTAAATAGGCTATCTTCGTGGTGTGTGGAGCAGCGCGGGCAATGCGCCACACATCAAGATGATGATAGAAATTGACGTTTTTTGTATATCTGTTCTCTCTACTTCACCTGACAAGGAGGAAGTACTATGCAAACCGTATTGCACCGGCTCCCAATCTGGCGGAGAAACCGGTCAAAAACTGAACGGAATGTTCAGCGTCCACGTTTCACACGCACCATGAACTGGTTCTCATTGGCGACAATCATTGTCCTTGTGGCAATGGGCCTGGCCGCTTGTGGCGGGAGTGCCTCATCACAACAGGGCGGCACGGTCAATCTCACCTATGCACTGTGGGATCAGGTCGAGGAGATCGGTTACAAGCAGTCGATAGACCAGTTCATGAAGTTGCACCCGAACATTCATGTGACCATTGAGCAGGTGCCCTGGGGACAATACTGGCAGAAGCTGGACACGGAGTTCGCTGCTGGCGATGCTCCTGACGTCTTCTGGGATCACCTGGCCTACTTCCCTCAATTCGTGCAGCAGGGCGAGTTGATGAATCTCACACCGCTGATTCAACAAAACCACATTGATATGTCCCAATACTACCCATCGCTTGTGAAAGAGTGGACGTATAACGGCAATGTGTACGGCTTGCCGAAGGACTGGGATACCATCGCCATCGTGTATAATAAGCAGATGTTCCAGAAAGCCGGGCTGCCCGCTCCTACCAACATGACCTGGAACCCGACTGATGGCGGAACTTTCCTGCAGATCGCGGAGAAGCTCACCATCGATCAGAACGGCAAGCATCCTAACGATCCTGGTTTCGATCCAAAACACATCGTTCAATATGGCTTTGTGTCGGAGAATAACCCCCAGGAGGGCTACTGGAACTTCATCGCCGAGAACGGTGGTCAACTTATCGATAAGCAGTTCGGTCAGCATGTCCTCTACAACCAGCCCGCTGACCAGCAGGCGTTGCAGTTCCTGGTCGATCTGGTCAATAAGTATCATGTCTCGCCATCAGCGGCAGAAACCAACAACAACAGCGGTTTCCAGACACAGTTGTTCGAGGGGGGCAAAGCCGCGATGATCGCGGTCGGTGACTGGGAGCTTACCAGCATTTACCAGTCCACGAAGGCTCCCTGGGGCATTGTAGAGCTGCCTGCCGGCCCTGCTGGTGTCGTGAGTGTCTTCAATGGCCTGACCGACGCAATCTACGCGAAGACACCGCATCCGCAGCAAGCCTGGGAACTGGAGCAGTGGCTGGGTTCGACGCAATCCGAGCAGATTCTGGGTTCCGGCGGCTTCGTCTGGCCCGGTATCCAGAGTGATGACCAACTGTTCGTCCAGGCCTGGCAGAAGAAAGGCATCGATGTCAGCCCCTATTTGAAAGAGGCGCAAGGCACAACCATTCTCTTCCCGATCTCCTTTGGCTACAATGAGGCTGGCACAGATGTCAACAACATCTTTAACCAGATGTGGCTGGGGCAGATTTCGGTAGCCCAGGCCACAAACCAGGCAACCCAGCAGTCTGACCAGGCGATACAATCGGCCTCTGGTGGCTGATAGATAGTTACTGAGGGACAACGAGATGAAAAAAAAGATTTTTCACCCCGTTGTTCCTCAGTAAAATGTTTATATCTAACTGCTGAATTTGTATGAGAGGTTAGTGGGCGAACACAATTGGCAGATGGCACCTGTTCAGAAGCCCCTGACCTCTACCTCAAGATGAAGGGATGGCATTGATGGCAGTCATTTACGATGTGGAAAGTCGGTGCTGGCTTCTTCAGTTGAAAACATCAAGCTACTGCTTTGCGCTCGGCGCGGATGGTACTTCATTACACCATGTTTACTGGGGATCACGACTCGCGCCAGAAGCACTCATCGAGATGGTTCAACGTCCTGACGCTCTTGTCTCATCTCATATCCCTTTTGAGTCAGCGACAGGAACCGCTCGTGAGGAATACGCGCCCTGGGGAGAGATGCGCTTTAACGAGCCATCTCTTAAGATAGAGTACGCCGACGGCACGCGAGCCATCGAGTGGGCCTTTGAGCAGTATGGTATCGAGCGGGCAGAAGCGGAGCAGACACTCTGGCTGCGCTTCCGCGACCGTATCTATCCCCTCGTAGTGACACTCTACTACCGCATCCACGAGGGCCATGATGTGATCGAGCGTTGGGTTCGGCTAGAGAACGCAGGAGGAAACGGGCCTATCGTGATCGAGCAGGCGTTCTCGGCAGACTGGCGACCCCCACGACGCGAGTTTTACCGGCTAACCTATCTTCAGGGACGCTGGGGCAAGGAAACGCAGGTGACGCAGAATACGATCAGCCCAGGCAAGATGGTACTGGAGAGTCGGCGAGGTATGACCAGCCATCAGTTCAATCCCTGGGTGGCATTAGACCCGGAGGCACATGCCAGCGAGGAAAGCGGCGAGATATGGAGCGCCGCGCTCGCCTGGAGCGGCTCGTGGAAAATCGTAGTCGAGATGACACCTTACGGCGAGGTTCACTGCACAGGTGGGCTGAACGATTTCGATTTTCGCTATGCGCTGCACGAAGGCGAACAACTGGACTTGCCGGTATTTGTCGGGCTGTACTCAAACGAAGGCTTTGGAGGCACCAGTCGCGCCTGGCATGCCTATGAACGCGAGATAGTGTTGCCTGAAGGGCCGGAGGCAGTACGCCCCGTCCTCTACAACTCGTGGGAGGCGACCACCTTCAATGTCAATGAACATAATCAGATGGAGCTTGCTGAGAAGGCCGCCGCGCTGGGCGTCGAGGTCTTCGTGGTTGATGATGGATGGTTTGGCGCGCGCAATAGCGATCATGCCGGACTCGGCGACTGGACGGTCAACCGGGAGAAATTCCCTCGCGGCTTGAACCCGCTGATTGAGCGTGTCAATGCGCTGGGGATGCGTTTTGGCCTCTGGATTGAGCCAGAAATGGTGAACCCGGATAGCGACCTCTATCGGGCACATCCAGACTGGGTATATCATTTCCGTAACCGTTCGCGCACCCAGGGGCGCAATCAGCTTGTCCTCAATCTCGCGCGCGAAGACGTGCGCGATTGGATGTTGACAACGTTCGATACATTGCTCTCAGAGCATCATATCGAGTTTATCAAGTGGGACATCAACCGCTCTTTCAGTGAACCAGGATGGCCGGAAAAGGTGGGTGAGAATCCACAGCGCATCTGGCTTGATCATGTGCGCAATCTCTACTACGTCATCGATGAACTCCGTCTTCGCCATCCCGACGTGGCCTTTGAAGCATGTGCCGGCGGTGGAGGTCGCGTTGATCTGGGCATCTTGTCTCGCGTCGAGCAGGTGTGGACCAGCGATAATACCGACGCCTTCGACCGCCTGCGCATCCAGGAGGGCTTCAGCTACCCCTACATTCCCCGCGTCATGATGTGCTGGGTCACTGACGTCCCCAATTTTGTGACGGGGCGCACAGTGCCGCTACGCTATCGTTTCCACGTCGCCATGTCCGGCTCGCTGGGTATCGGCGGCGACCTCTCGCACTGGACAGCAGAGGAAATGGAGGAAGCACGAAAATTTATTGCTCTCTACAAACGTGTGCGCGCGACGATCCAGAACGGCCTGCTCTTCCGCCTGCGTTCACCGCGAGCAGGCAATGTTACCGCCTCGCAGTATGTGGCGCAGGACGGCAGCGAAGTCGTGGTATTTGCCTGGGGACACTCACAACAATTCGGAGAGAAACTGATCACGCTGCCTTTACATGGTCTGGAGGAAAAAGTATACTACACGGACATCGACAATGATGCCACCTACAGCGGTGCGTATCTTGCACACCGAGGGCTACCCATCAAGCTAGTAGGTGACTTCGACAGTAGCATAATTCACCTTGTCCGCACCACATCAAAGCGGTAAACACGTTTAAGCACTTTCTTCGCTGTGAAGCGCGCGCCATCTGGCAATCGCCTGGGCGCGCGTACGCACGCCGAGTTTCCGACAAATATTCAGGACATGTTTCTTCGCTGTGTTGTTGCTAAGAACGAGACGCCCCGCGATCTCTTGATTGGAAACTCCTTCCAGCAACAATTGCAGAACTTCCCATTCACGCGCCGTGATCTTACCCATCCCTGATTCGCAATTCCCAAACGTGCTAAAAAGAGGTACAATGGGGCGGAGACAGTAGAGGCATAACATTTGCCTGTTTGGTGGGAGAACGTTTGATGGCACATCCATTGTTAGAGCAACTGCGCGAGCGACCGCTGCTTTGTGACGGCGCGATGGGAACCCTACTCTACGCACGGGGTATCACCTATGAACAGTGTTTCGACGCACTGAACCTGACACAACCAGACCTTATTCTCGGCATTCATAACGAATATATTGCTGCGGGCGCTCAGATTATCGAAACCAATACCTTTGGGGCCAATCGGGCCAAACTTGAGACACATAATCTGGGAGACAAGGTCAGCGAAATCAACCGACGTGCGGTCAAACTGGCCCGCGAGGCGCGCGAGATCTCAGGGCAACCAGTCTTCATCGCAGGTGCTGTCGGCCCCAGTGGTCGCCCCTTACAGGCACCAGATGCACAACGCTTACAGGAGCTACGCGCTATCTTCCGCGAGCAGATCACCGCGTTGCAAATCGGCGGCGTTGATCTCATTATTCTTGAAACCTTCTCTAACCTGTCCGAACTGCGCCAGGCCGTACTGGCCGCCAAAGAGAGTGGCCTGCCGGTCGTGGCCCAGATGAGCTTCCAGGAAGATGGGCATACACTCTCCGGCAGTTCGGCGGCGCGCGTTGCCACCGTTCTTGCCGACCTGGGGGTCGATATCATCGGCGCTAACTGTAGCGTCGGCCCGGCGGCCACCTATGACGCATTGGAAGAAATGATCAGCGCGACTCAACACCTCGAAGGTCTCTCTACCGCGCCCCTCTTCTCGGCACAACCGAACGCGGGCCTGCCGACGCGCTTCGATAATCGCTTCTTCTATGTCTCCACACCGGACTACTTCGCAGAATATGCCACCCGTTTCGCGCGTGCCGGAGTACGCCTGATCGGCGGCTGCTGCGGCACGACACCTCGGCACACAGCCGCCATGCGGCAGGCGCTGGATGCCTTCTGTGGTCACACCTCTTCCGTCACTATTACGGTGACAGAGGCATCAAAGCCACAAAAGCGCAAAGAGTCACTTGCCAGCATCATTGAGAATGAAATCCTCTTGCCACAGGAAGGCACAAAGACATCGTTGCAGGCCAAACTAGAAGGCGGGAACTTCGTAGTCAGCGTCGAGCTTGATCCGCCAAAGGGACTCAACCCCAGGAAAATTCTGGATGGCGCGGCCTTGCTGCAAAAAGCGGGCGTGGATTGCATCAATATCGCCGACAGCCCGATGGCCCGCGTGCGCATGAGTTGCATCGCCCTCGCGCGTCTCATTCAAGATCACCTGGGTATTGAAACTATCATCCACTACACGACACGTGACCGCAACCTGATGGCATTGCAGGCGGAACTGCTGGGTGCGCACGCGCTTGGTATCCGCAACGTGCTGGCCCTGAGCGGCGACCCGGTGCCCGTTGGCGCATATCCAAATACAACCGGTGTGTGGGATGTCGATTCGGTCGGCCTGATTCAGATATTGCGTGGTATGAACGAAGGACACGACGCCGCTGGAGGCTCCATCGGCGCGAAAGCGTCTTTCCATATCGGCTGCGCGCTCAACCTGAATATGACCGAGGAGGAAACCGAGCGCGAGATCGATAAATATCGACGCAAAATTGCCGCCGGCGCGCAATATATCATGACGCAACCTATTTATGAACTGGCACCCCTGGAACGGTTCTTGCAGCGTGTAGGCAAGCCACCTATTCCGATCTTGCTCGGCTGCATCCCACTCCACAGCTCGCGTCATGCCGAGTATCTCCACAACGAGGTACCAGGAATCACCATTCCTGATGACGTGCGCGCCCGCATGCGCGCTGCCGGTGAACGTGGCCATGAAGAGGGCTTGCACATCGCGCAAGAATTGCTCCTTCAGGCCCGCAGCCTCGTTCAAGGCGTCTACCTGATGCCCTCTTATGGACGCTACGATGTCGTGAGCGAACTAACACGCATTTTGCAAGGGCAAAAGGTCTTGTAGGGGCATGATGATGAAATTTTCTGACTGAAACCAGCAATGGCCTCCCTCCCGCAGGGGCGTGATGAATCACGCCCCTACGGGATTCTCGATTTCGATTGACAAATTCCATTATCCCGCCTCTACAGACACATTCTGACACTCCCCGGCCTGAAGGCACGGGGGTTCTTCCTTCAACCAGCCACCTTGCTCACTCTGGCCTTGCCAGAACGAGTAGCGGGTGTCTGTCCAGAAGCGTTACGTACCTTCTTCGAGGTACCCGTTCCCGATTGCCCACCGGTACGG
>DAOTVZ010000244.1:0-45266 GCA_034436045.1 Ktedonobacteraceae bacterium
TGGGTACCCTCGATGCGCTCTGAGAGCGTCATTCATCACGCCCTGGGTACCCTCGATGCGCTCTGAGAGCGTCATTCATCACGCCCTGGGTACCCTCGATGCGCTCTGAGAACGTCATTCATCACGCCCTGGGTACCCTCGATGCGCTCTGAGAACGTCATTCATCACGCCCTGGGTACCCTCGATGCTCGCTGAGAGCGTCATTCATCACGCCCCGACGAGATCGCCGATCTCGCAGGTGAAAATTCATCATCACACCCCTCTTCCATCAAACCTATCACACCTTATTCCATCACGACAACAGCTTTTCCAATCATTGCACGTTGCGCAATACGTTTGATCGCCTCACCCGCGCGTTCAAGTGGATAGCGCTCAGAAATAAGGGGCTTGAGCGTGCCATCCTCAATCCATGTCAATAATTGTTGAAAGAGTTGCATATTCTGGTCTGGGAAACGCTCCGCGAAGGAACCGTAGAAAACACCAACAATTGAGCAACCCTTGAGCAGCACCAGATTCAGCGGGATACGCGGAATCTCGCCGTTGCTGAAGCCTATCACCAGAAAACGCCCATCCCAGGCGGTACCGCGCAGCGCGATCTCTGAATAGGCTCCCCCCACCGGATCATAAACCACATCGACACCGCGCCCGCCGGTCAGTACTTTCAAGCGCTCGCGCAGATTTTCCGTGCTGTAATTAATCACCTCGTCCGCCCCATAGCGACGACACACCTCCAGCTTCTCATCCCTGGACGCAGCGGCAATAACCTTCGCCCCCATCACCTTACCAAGCTCGACCGCCGCCAGGCCAACACCGCCTGCCGCCCCTAATACCAGTAATGTTTCGCCGACGCCCAGACGTGCCCGCTCTTTGAGCGCATAATACGAAGTTGCATAGGTCAGGGCAAAACCGGCTGCCGTCACAAAATCTAGCTTCTGCGGAATGGGAATCAACTTCTTCTCATCAGCCACCACCTCCTCGGCAAAACCACCCCAGCCCAGCACGCCTAACACATGGTCGCCCACCTTCACGCGCGTCACCCCCTCGCCCACTTTTTTGACGATACCCGCCACATCACTCCCCGGCACAAAGGGCATTTCCGGCTTGAACTGGTACTTCCCCTCGATAATCAGCGTATCCGGGAAATTGACACCGCAAGCTTTGACCTCGATCACCACCTGCCCTCTACCCGGTTCAACTGGTGGCAATTCCTCCAGCACAAGCTTCTCGGCTGGCCCATACTCCTTACACAGCACTGCTTTCATCACTTACTATATCCTTTCCTCATAGTGTTTCGCTCTCAATTGCCCTTCAAAGGACATTCGCGTTGACGCCACGAAGCACCGCCTACAAGTGTAGTCGCTCTTATCATAGCACAGCCTCACTCCATCACACAGGCTTCTGCACAAACACAGCGAGGACAAGAGAGGTAAGGAATTCATCACTTAGTTCAAGATGAGGATAAACAAGAGGAAGTCTTTCACAACCACGAAACAACGTTCTCTATCATCCAGGATGGGGACGGCGCGCTGAGCAGGGCCACTTCACTGCACACTACATGCTTGCTCGTAAAAGTTGCTAAGCCTGTCCAGCATCGCCGACCCCGATAGAGCTACCACCCTGCAATGGTCATCAGGCCACCTGACATGGCATTGCTATTCTATCTTTCCTATTCCTGTAGCAACTTTAATAGTAAACGCCAGGGAAACCGTAGCCAGACCAGGTTCCAAACCCTGCCGGCCCGCTCATTGCAGCCCAGCTACCGGCACCGAAAGGCCCACCAATTGCACCATACCCACCAAAACCATATGGACTCCCAAATGCGCCGCCGCCACCAAAGCCACCAAACTCCCCTCCCATCACAAAGCTCAGTTCATCATCATAAAGCTCGTAGAAAGGTCGCATCTTCAGCTTCTCCTTTTGCGAAGACTAGAGGCTATTGTGTATAGCGGACAATCTTAAGGTGCAAGATTTCTCTTACATCACCCATTATATGCCATGAATACATAAAAAATCAAGTCAACAGCATAATTTATATAAATTATTAAAAATCTATCAATACACGCAAATTTATACCATAACATTTTACATAAAATGTTATGGTATAAATCCGCTCTAATACCTTGCAAAAAAGGCCCGCTAACCGCCATAAACGTTTCGTACCTCTCCTGGCGAATATTATGACTGCCACCAGGGATAGGCACAAATTTTACAGGTTTTCTCGCTCGCTTGCTTGACTTACGTCAGAGAATATGTTATGTTATAAGTGTCCTTGATAAAAGGGCATACTTCCAGGGAACGCAACAGACCCTGGCACGAGATGTTACTCGCACTGGTCATCTGAAAGGAGGCTTACATGCTACCATTGAAAGAACCAGTACGTTTATTGGGGATGGTGTTTCAGATTGACCAGGAGTGCCCGTAAAGACGGGCATGTAGCATAAGCGAAAAGGGTGTTGGCTGAAGATCTTCAGTCAACACCCTTTTCACGTGATCGAAAAGATCATGCTACACGAAGACGTTGCGCAAAGTTCAATACCACGCCGGTCGGGCGCTGAAATACGCGCGAACGCAATATCGTGACAATAGCCGCAGAAACCGTTCCTGTGATCGCCCCTCCGATAATATCACCCGGATAATGGACACCCACAAAAACACGAGCAACTCCAATCACACAGGCCATCACTATCGCCAACATCATCAGCAACAAGGGATAGACCAGTGGACGTGCCTCGCTCCATTGCCATCTCACTGAGGCCATACGCAACCGCCAGGCATTGCGCAACATTGACGGCAGCGAGAACAGCATCATCCCCACAACGGCAAACGACCACGCCGCGTGATCACTTGGAAACGAGTCATCAGCAGGATGCGTTACCAACAAATGGACATGATGTGCAACAAATGGGCGCGGCTCAAAAACAAAATGCTCGATAGTAAAATTACACAGGTAAGAGAGAATACAAGCCACACCTATCCACAGGATAACGGCACGACATTCACGAATAATCGCCAACTCGCCGGGACGCAAAGGGCGTCTACGCCAGGAGAGCGGACGCCCCCACATGGCAAGCATAAGCAGAGGCCAGCAAAAAATGAGCATATTTGCACAAAAAATCATGACCTCATCTAGCCAAAACCAGCGCCCGGCTACATCATTGATTTTCATAAACAACAGGTAATTATCGTGTAGCAGCAACGCCATCTACTATTCTTCCCTCTCTTCTCCATCATCTAACTTTACTAAAATCATCTCAGCACTGACCAACGGTACCTTCACATCACCTGCATTAAAAGAGTTCATGTACGGTGTAAACGACTGCTTCATAAACTGCTTTCTACCTAGCGGCGTGCAGCTTTCGGCCTGTTCACCACTGCTACCAGTATTGCCAGCACCGCAATGACGGCAAAGAGCAAGATATGGCCCGGTTGCGGCGACAGCGGTGGCGTCTTCCCGCTCACCAGTACATGATACACTCCTGGAAGGGCATAATAGATCGCCAGTATCGCGGCAATAATGGCAACGATAATCCCACCAAAAAACATTGTACTTCTGTTCATGACGCTATTAACCTCTTTTCATACACAGGCACCAACCTGCGCACTCAAAATCTCCTTCAGGAGAAGTAACGTTGACCTACAGCATAGGACACGTTGTTCTCCGTTCTGCCCTCAGTATAGAGACCATACATGAGATGAAGATGAGAGCGTATGTTATACTTTATACTGTCAACAACATTTTTCTCCTCAATGGACATAATGCTCAGCTTAACAGGCAACTCTTACCGGAGAAAAGTGTATAATACCGTAGCCATACAAGCACACGAAGATTGGAGAATCTTCTATGACCTCATCTACACTGCACCGTCCCATTACTCTGGCTCGTCGTGGTATGGTGGTTGCTCCGCATTATCTGGCCGCTGAGGCCGGACTTGACCTGCTCAAAGCTGGCGGCAATGCCATTGACGCGGCCATAGCTACCAGCGCTATGCTTCAAGTCGTCTATCCTTTTGTCTGCGGATTGGGCGGCGACGTTTTCATGCTGATTTATGAAGCCAGCAGCCGCAAACTCTACGGTTTGAACGGCAGTGGACGCTCACCTCAAACAGCAACTATCGAGCGTTACCATGATCTCGGCTATACTACTATGCCCACCTTTGGTATCCACAGTATCAATATTCCTGGCTGCGCCAGTGGCTGGCATGAAGCCGCACAACGTTTCGGGCGTTTGGGGTTAGCGCAGGCACTGGCTCCCGCCATTTCCTATGCCGAAGATGGCTTTGCGGTAGGGCCGGATCTGCACGCAGCCTTGCAACGCACCAGCACACGCTCCGACATCCATCCTTCCTGGTACAGACACTTCCTGCCTGACGGCAAGATACCGCCGGTTGGCGCTATCATGCGTTTTCCCACTCTGGCCCGCTCATTCCGCATCCTCGCGCGCGAAGGTGCCAGCGCATTTTATCAGGGCGAGCTGGCAGAACAGATTGCCGCGTTCTTCGCTCGTGAAGGCGGCTTGATTACACGAGCTGACCTGGCAGCACACCGCAGTGATTGGGTTACACCTCTCAGCACTACATTCGCCGATCTCACTATCTATGAGCTACCACCAAACACGCAGGGAGTAACGGCACTGCAAATCCTGGGTATGCTGCATCGTTTGCCGCTCGGCGATCTGCCGCTCGCACCTGAAACAGTGCATATGGCCGTAGAAGCCAAAAAACTGGCCTTTGCCGACCGACAAGCCTACCTCACCGACCCGCAATACATGCGCGTTGACCCGGCAACGCTCATCACCCCGGAGTATCTCGCGCAACGCAGCAAGCTCATTGACCCGCAAAAGGCTACACCCTCCGTTGCCCCCGGCAGCTTTAGCGGCGATACCGTCTACATGTGTGCGGCTGACCGCGATGGGAATGTTGTCTCCCTGATCCAGAGCAACTATATGGGCTTCGGCAGCGGCGTCGTCGTGGATGATACTGGCATCGTCCTGCACAATCGCGGCGCTTACTTCTCTCTTGACCCCTCCGCCGCCAACGCACTAGCACCCGCCAAGCGCACCTTGCACACGCTGATCCCCTCACTGGCATTGCGCAACGGACGCCCTGCGATGGTCTTTGGCACCATGGGCGGCGATGGGCAGGCACAGTTTCATGCGCAGGTCTATACCGCCGTAGCCCGCTTCGGACTGGATATGCAAGCAGCCATCGAAATGCCACGCTGGCTACATGGGGCTATCAACGGCCAGGAGATTCTCCAAATGGAGAGCCGTTTCCCCTCTACGACCATCGAAGGATTACGACAGCGTGGTCATATCGTCCAGGAAGTCGAAGCGTGGACACCACAGATGGGCTACGCCCAGGGTATCATCTTCGATGCTGATACAGGCACCATGCGGGGCGGCGCAGACCCCCGTGCGGAAAGCGCGGCAGCGGCCTGGTGAGAACTCAACTCATCACCCACAAGCATCGCCGCGTGGACGCCAAAGAACTTGCGCACCTCAATTCGGTGGCGCTTGATGCTCCGGCCCTGCCCACCAGAGTGGAAGTATGCCTCCGGTTCCACACCAACTTGCGTGACCTCAAATAAAATGATCGCGCCAGGCACCTCTTTCTTGAAGTCTGGGAAACAGTCTTCCGCTGAAAATTTTTCAGCAAGACCGCAATTCCCAGACAAACACAACCCTTTTTACTTGTGAAACACTCTCACTTTTGCTATACTATAATATATATATCAAATTGTTTTGATACAAAACAGATCGGAGGAATACGATGGACGGTCAACTCACTGCTCCCCCAGAAATCCTCAAACTCGCTGCTCACCCTATCCGCTGGAGTGTCTTGACCCGTCTGGCACGCTCGGATTACCGGGTACAGGAATTGGGAACATTCTTGCACCTTCCACAAAATCTTATCTCGTACCATTTACGTTTGCTGCGTGCTGGAAACCTGGTCACAGAGCGCAAAAGCAGTGCAGACGAGCGGTCGGTCTATTACAGCCTGAACCTGGAACAGTTCCGCACGCTCTATCGAGAAGCAGCATCACACCTTCATCCAGCTCTCACCGTCACAGAAGTCCGCACGCAACCAGCCAACGAAGAACCACAAGGAGCCTCTCCTCGTCCATCGTTGCGGGTGCTGTTCCTCTGCACCGAGAACAGTGCGCGCTCTCAGATGGCTGAGGCCCTCCTGCGCTTCTTGAGTCACGGCAAGATTGACGCCTATAGTGCAGGAAGCGAACCAGCAACGCAGGTACATCCATTGGCGCAACGTGTCATGGAGCGCCTCGGCATCGACATGCGGCAGGCACGCCCCAAACACCTCGACGAGTTTCGGCATCAACATTTTGATGCGATTGTGACAGTGTGTGATCGCGTGCGCGAAGTCTGCCCGGTCTTCCCCGATGACCCGGAGCACATCCATTGGAGCTTTCCTGATCCTGCACAGGTGGAAGGATCGGAAGAAGTGCGCATGTACGCTTTCGAGCAGACCGCGCTTCAGCTCACCACCCGTCTTCGTTTCCTCATCACCTTGTTAGAACGAGAACATCGAAAATAAAGGAGTTTTATGCGTCAATCACCTATCGTCACTTCCTCGCCCCAGAAAGATCGCGCCGCCCCCCCAGCGGTGGCACGGGCAACACCTGTCCCGCTGTGGGCCTGCGCCCTGGCCGAGGGTCTGGGCACCTTCGGCCTCGTCTTTGCTGGCTGTGGGGCCATCATGATTGATACCCTCAGTCATGGGCAAATCACTCATGTAGGAGTCGGCCTCGTCTTTGGTTTGATCATCACTGTCATGATCTATGCCTTCGGCCATATCAGCGGTGCGCATTTCAATCCGGCGGTCACGCTGGCTTTTGTCGTGGCACGTCATTTTCCGGTGCGCCGTCTCGGTCTCTATTGGGGAGCGCAGTGCGCCGGGGCGATTCTGGCTGCACTCTGCCTTCGTCTGTTGCTAGGGAATGTCGCTGCATTGGGTACCACACTACCAGTCGGCAGCGGTGGGGCCTGGCAATCGTTCATTTTAGAGACATTGCTCACCTTCTTCTTAATGCTCGTCATCATGGCAATGGCAACTGATACCCGTGCGGTCGGCCAGGCAGCGGCGCTGGCGATTGGCGCGACCGTGGCGCTGGAAGCTTTATTTGCAGGACCCATTTCTGGCGCGTCGATGAACCCGGCACGCTCACTTGGTCCAGCCCTGGTGAGTGGTACCTGGAGCGCGCAATGGGTCTATGTTAGCGCGCCTTTCCTGGGCGCGATTGTTGGCGCTCTGCTCTACCGCTGGATACGTGAAGCGGGAATGCGTGCGCTCTCTATTCAGGAGGATTCCCATGACTGAAACAACACAACCATTACGTGTCCTCTTCCTTTGTACACACAACTCTTCCCGTTCGCAAATAGCGGAAGGGTTGCTCCGCTCCCGTGGCGGAGCGGCCTACGCGGTGTTCAGTGCTGGCACCCATCCCCGCGTCG
The DNA here is from genome assembly GCA_034436045.1 of Ktedonobacteraceae bacterium. GTDB lineage: Bacteria > Chloroflexota > Ktedonobacteria > Ktedonobacterales > Ktedonobacteraceae > H111-94. The sequence continues at coordinate 7,472 of DAOTVZ010000244.1, forward strand.
TACATCCACTGGCGATCAAAGTAATGCAAGAGATTGGTATTGATATCAGCGACCAACGAGCGAAAAGCCTGGAAGAGTTCCGCAACCAGCCGCCGATGGATCTGGTCGTGACAGTTTGCGATGAGGCGGCTGAAGCCTGCCCATTCTTTCCCAACGCCCGTCACCAGGTACATTGGGGCTTTTCCGATCCAAGCCGTGTTGAAGGCAGTGAAGAGGAACGCCTTGCCGCATTCCGTCATATTCGTGATCTAATGGCAGTACGTATCAATCAGTTCCTGGAATCGAATCCCGCCACGTCCCCGGAGCGCCTGTATACCGCTGCGAAAGCGCTAGAGAACGTGTCATAAAGCTATTGTCGTAAGGCTCTTTTGGGAGAGTACTTCCGAAGCATCAGAGTACTCTTCCCGCTCTCCTGTACCTGTACCCATTCCAGGCCAGCACCAGACCTACAATGAGCGCACCTATCCCCACCAGCACTTTGCCTGGCGTGGGCTTTGCCTTACTAATGATCTCGCTGGTCTGCTCCGGGTATACCTCCGTCTGGCTCACACCACGCATGGCAAGCTGAATCACCTGGGCCAGGTGTAGCGCATGACGGTCGCTTGCCTGCGCGATCTGTTCGCGGCAGCTAAAACCATCGGCGATAATCAGGCTGTCCTTCTCCGCCGCGCGCACAGCAGGCAACAGCACACGCTCACCACACTTCATCGCAACCTCGTAATGTTCTCCAGCTTCAAAGCCAAAGGCACCCGCCATGCCACAGCAACCGGAATCGAGCATTGTATAGTCCAACCCCAATCGCTGCAACACCGCATCCTCATCCTTCATGGTCATGATCGCCTTATGATGGCAATGCCCATGCACAATCGCCTTACGCTTCATCTTCGGCAAACGGCAATCGACTGCCTTCTTTCGCAGAAACTCGCTGAGCAAGAAGGTCTGCTGAGACAGACGTTTAGCATCCTCGTCATGGGGCAGCAGATTGAGCAGTTCATCGCGGAAAACAGCGGCGCAACTGGGTTCCAGCACAACGACGGGCAACCCTTCTTGAATCTGCGGGCGTAGCGTGGTCAGGATCTGTTTCAGCAGATAGCGAGCCAGCATCAGCATGCCATAGTCATAAAGCGGACGACCGCAACAGAGCGAACGCGGTGGAAGAACGACCCGATAGCCCACATTTTCCAGAACCTCGACCGCCGCCTGAGCAGTCTCCGGGTGGAAATAGTTATTGAAGGTATCGGGCCACAGCAACACTGGTGGGCAATCGACATTGCGCTCACCACGCTGCCTAAACCATGCACTAAACGTCTGTGGTGCAAAGGTGGGAATCTCGCGTTCCATCGCCATGCCAGCAGCGAATTTGGCAAGGTTGCTTAACAGAGGCACGTGCGTAACGGCATTGACCAACCTGGGCATATGGGATGCGAGCCGCGCCCACCAGTAAATCAAACCAAACGCATAGGCATTGCGTGGACGTAAACGCCTTTGATAGTAGTGCGAGAGAAACTCCGCTTTATAGGTCGCTATATCCACATTCACCGGACAGTCACCCTTACAGCCTTTGCAGGAAAGACAGAGATCAAGCGCCTCTTTCACACTATCATCACGCCATCCACCGACGGGATCACCTTGCAGCATCTCAAAGAGCAAATGAGCGCGTCCACGTGTGCTATGTTTCTCCTCGCGCGTGACCATAAAACTGGGACACATCGTTCCCTGCTCGGTGCGGCGGCAGCGCCCGATGCCAATACAGCGCAGAGTAGCCCTGGCAAAACTGCCCAGGTCGTCCTGGTAATGGAAGCGTGTATGCAACTCAGGCGGGTGATACGTTGTTCCTAAGCGCAGGTTTTGATCTGGTCGATAAGCATCAACTACCTTGCCCGGATTCATCTTCCAGTCGGGGTCCCAGAGCGCTTTGAACTCACGAAAAGCCTGCACTAACTCCGGGCCATACATCTTATGCAGAAATTCACCATTGACCTGCCCATCACCATGCTCACCGGAGAGCGAACCACCATACCTGATAACCAGTTCACTTCCCTCCTCCATAAAATCGTGAAAATGCTTGATGCCGTCAGCCGTATGCATATCAAAACTGATGTTCATATGAACACAACCCTGACCAAAGTGACCATAGTAGGCCCCTCTATATCCATAGCGTTCGACCAGCGCGCGAAAATCGCGCAGATAGTTACCCAATTTTTCCGGGGCCACCGCCGTATCTTCCCAACCAGGCCAGGTCAACTGTTCGCCCGGAATCACTGAAGAGGCTCCCACCGCCGACTCGCGTATCTCCCAGAGCATGGCCGCCTCCTTAGCATCCTCCACTAGCTTCATGTGCGGTATCTCAGCAACATGCCTGAGCGCGTCCATCAAGCGGCGAGCCTGCTCATTCGCCTGCTCTTTTGTCGCTCCGCCAAACTCCACCAGCAACCAGCCACCACCCTCCGGCAAATGTGCAATATGACCGAGATAGCGTCCCTTCTTCCGCAAATCTTCGATCAGCACGTCATCGAAACCCTCCACAGCCAGTGGCCTGTAGGACATGATCTCAGGTACATGGTCTGCTGCATGGTAGGCATCCGCATAGCCCAGCACCAGCAACGTGCGAGCTGGTGGACTATCGACCAGGACGGTGGTCGCTTCCAACACAGTTACACAGGTACCCTCCGTGCCGACCAGCGCGCGCGCAACATGAAATCCATGCTCCGGCAACAACCAGTCCAGTCCATAGCCGGAGACGTTGCGTGGTATCTGTGGATAGCGCGCACGAATCAAATGTGCATAGCTATCCCGCAGCCACTTGAGGCCCGCATAAATCTCACCCCGTCGTCCACCAGCAGCGATGATACGCTCTAAGTCATCCTCACTGGTTGCGCCAACACGCATACGCAGGCCATCGTAGGTCAGAATCTCCATCTCCTCAAGATTGTCAACCATTTTGCCTGCCATCACCGAATGCGCTCCACACGAATTATTGCCAATCATACCGCCAAGTGTGCAGTGACCATGCGTTGCCGGGTCCGGCCCAAAGGTCAGATGATAGCGTTCTGCGGCTGCTCGTAGATGGTCACAGATCAATCCCGGCTGCACACGCGCCCGCTTATTATGCGCATCCAGACTAACAATTTGATTCATGTACTTGGACATGTCGAGAACAACCGCAACATTGCAGCACTGACCCTTGAGGCTGGTACCACACCCACGCGGTAGAACAGGCGCGTGATAACGACGACATAGAGCAACGGTCATTACCACATCGTCGGCATCACGTGGAATAACTACGCCCACTGGCACCTGCCGATAAATCGAGCCATCGGTCGCATAGAGCGCCCGGCTTCCATCATCAAAACGTACCTCGCCACGTATCTTTGCTCGCAATTCAGCGGCCAACGCCTGCGCATCTATCGCGTGAGCATGCTCACTGTCACTCTGCACGCCCTTACTATGCACAAACGGTACCTGCACATCCCTACTACGTTGCATCAACCACTCCTTAATTACGTATCTTTGATGGGGGGACCGGTTCACCACGCCACTCATGCATTTCACCAGACATATCGGCACTCACTGTATTAACATGATAAATCGGTCACTACACTTATCACTACAATTATTTTTATTGCGTTTTAGCGTCTGCCACGAGTCACTTTTTCTAACACTCGTCCGACCACCCCATACGGGCTGGCGCTGAGTACCGCTTCTTCAATGACATTGCGGTAGAGAGTCAGGCCAATACGCTCACGAGCGGCCTGGCCGCGCACAAGCGCCTCAGCAAAGTTCCTGGCCTGCTCTGGCGTAATCTTGGGCGGCATCGGCGGTTCATTGGGATCAACTTCTGCCTCAATAATCACCGGACCGTCGATTTCCATCGCCGCTGCCAGTTGCTCTCGACAACGACGTGGGTCCTCGATATGTACGCCTCGCGCTCCACAGGCTTCGGCGAATTTGACAAAATCAAGCGGTGCCAGTTCCACCCCATATTGCGGATTGCCCAGGTAGATCATCTGCTCCCACTTAATCAGACCCAACACATTATTTTTAATAACTACCACTTTCACCGGCAAATTATACTGAACGCAGGTCATAAAGTCGCCTAGCAGCATGGTCAGCGCCCCGTCGCCGACAAAAGCAACCACTTGACGATGTGGATAGGCAATTTGCGCGCCAATTGCATAGGGCAGGCCAACAGCCATGCTGCACATAGTACCGCTAAAAGAAAAATTTTGCCCGCGCCGCAACTTGAGATAGCGTGCTATCCAGGTCGTCACCGTTCCTGAGTCACCGGTAATAATGGCATCGTCGCGCAGCACATCATTCAGATACCAGGCCGGGGTCTGTGGCTTCATCGGTATCGTCTCGCGCGTGGCACGCTGTTCCATCAGCGCCCACCAGGAACGCATGCCATCCTGTGCCTTCTCCAGAAATGAGCGATCATCATTGCGCGGAAGCAACGGTAACAATGCCTGTAACGTGGCTCTGGCATCTCCGGCCAGCCCAACATCAACAGGAGCGCGTAAACCGAGGCGGGCCGGGTCAATATCAATCTGCAACACTACCGCCTGACCCGGTTTGGGCAGGTACTCGATGTAGAGAAACGAGGTACCGATCATAATCAGCGCATCGCACTCCGCCAACGCCTCGGTTGATGGACGGGTACCAACAACTCCAACGCTACCAATCGTATAGGGGCTATCGTCAGGAATAACGTCCTTGCCCAACATAGGCTTAATCACCGGCGCACCCAGCTTCTCGGCCAGTTGCTCTATCTCCGCTCCTGCTCCACGTGCGCCACCACCGGCCAGAATAACAATCTTGTGTTTGCCACGCAACAACGCCGCCGCCTGCTCCAGTTCCGCTCGCGCAGGCACCTGAACAGGCGGCAGATAATGTGCAGAAGTATGACCGGGGATATTTTTCTTCGAGCGCTCATCCTGCCCCACTTCAGCAACCTGAATATCTATGGGGATACTGATGTGACTGACCGTGCGATGACTAAGCGCCGTTCGGCAGGCTTGATCAGCGAGATTTTGCACATGTGACGGCCCCATCACACGCTCATTAAACAATGCTACATCAGAGAAAAGCACGTTAGTATCAATATCTTGCAGGTAGTGCGTACCGATCAGGTCATGATAGGTCATGCCGGTAATTGCCAGCACTGGCGCTCCATCAACTTTAGCGTCATAAAGACCGTTCAATAAATGCACCGCCCCTGGCCCCGATGTCGAGACACAGACGCCCAGACGCCCGGTGAATTTGGCATAGCCAACAGCTGCCAGCGCCGCCGCTTCCTCATGCCTTACATGCACAAACCGGATGCGATCCTCAGCCTTGCGCAACGACTCAAAAAAACCGTTAATGCCATCACCGGGCAACCCAAAGATAGTATCAACACCCCAGGCAAGTAGCCGCTCAACCAGCACATCGCATGTTGTTTGTCCCATAAACACTCCCTTTCCAACACCTGTGACTGTAAGGAGAGCCACGCATCTTGCCTGCGCTATAGACGAGATGCTCTCCTCTGGCTGTTTTTTGGTAACACAGTGCCGAAAGGGAGAAAAGTGACATGCATTCTCTCTTGTTAGATATTCATCATTCGTCTACGGCGTAGCGCCTGCCTGTACACAATAATCAAACTGACGATGCCAACGAGACTCACTACCACAATCACCGCAGAAATGGGAATACCGGGAGGAATAATAAAGTAAACCGTCAACGGGAAACCATCCCAACTTGCATGCAAGACAGAAACAAAGAGGTAGGTCAGGATCACAGGAATTGTAATGCGAAATTGTCGTGGCTTGCTCTCGCGGAAGAGTACCGCTCCCAAAATCGCCGTCCAGGTACCATGCCCAAAGGGTGCCAGCAAACCACGGATGATCGTCTCCAGAATAGAGCTGGTAATCAGGCCATGACTGATCAGCAACACAGTAAAGGCATAACCGGTACTCTCTAGTGCCGCAAAACCCATGCCTACCGCGCCACCTAACAGCAGGCCATCCATCTCCGATGTGTGCTTCCAGCGTCGAGCCACAATGATTACCGCCAGTATCTTACAACCCTCTTCGATCAACCCAACCAGCAACGCGCTCCCAAACGACAGGCCCTGGCCAGGACGGCTCGGCACCGGCAACAACAAAGATTCCAGAATCGAGGCCCCCAGCACACCCAGAATGCCACCCACACAAAAGCTCGTCGCTATCGACTCCGGCTTCAAACTACTCACATGCTGGTGATCGTACAGGAAGGCTACAAAAACCACCGGCACAAGGAAATTTCCAATCAGAATGACTGTGGGATACAGGTTTATATTCTGCGTAAAAAACATTACGATTGTCGTGACGATAAAAAGCACAATACCAATTAACAAAACACGTAGCCATCCCCAACCGTCGTGTTTAGCAGTTGGTCCTGAGGGGGGTGCCCCATACGGAGGCATAGGCATGTAGGGAGGTGGAAACATATTTTCTGACACAATACCACTCCTTTACTTCAAGTGCATCTCTTGCATGACAGTTTTGAGCAGATCAGGTCGATTGGTAAACAACCCATCAGCCCCCAGCTCCAGCAGTTCTCTCATCTCCTCTGGCTCATCAATCGTCCAATAATAAATCTGCATCCCCAGGCGGTGCGCGCCTATGATCAAACGCCTATCCTTGAAATTAAAGCCACCACCACGAGTCGGAATCTCCAGTACATGCGAACGACGAAAATATAAACCGGGTAAGCCAAACTTATGCGCCAGCACAAAATTGGCAACTTCTACCCTGCCCGCACCAACCACAACTTGCCCACCAGAGAGCTTCTTGAATCGTTCAACAATGCACTGACTAAACGAGGCAACTATTACGCGCTTCTGCGTGTCATAACGCTGAATAAGCTGCCACAATTTCTCCTCAATCTGCGATGGTCCACCCTTCGGATAGGTATCTTTGATCTCAAAATGCAGGTAATACTTCGTTGCGTACCGCTGCAACACCTCCTCCAGCGCTGGTATCCTGACTCCTTGACCCCGATAGCTATAATTGCCCTGCAAATCCTGAAAGTGATAGCCAGCATCCAGTTCCTGCAGTTCTGCCAACGTAAAAGAGTCAACACGCCCATGCCCATTAGTAGTACGATCTACAGTATCATCATGGATACCGACGAGATGTCCGTCCTTCGTCATATGCACATCAATATCCAGGAAATCAACGCCAATCGCATCAGCAACCGCAAACGCCGCCATCGTATTCGTCGGTGCCAGCAGCTCTCCCCCCTGGTGTGCCAGCACATACGGCCTACCAAGTTCAGTAAAAAAAGGTGCCACGCGCGGGATAAAGAAATAGTAACGCATTAAATGAATGGTAAAAAGGATGAGTACTATCAGCAATAAGATAAGCAGAATCAGCGTAGCGATCATGAAGTCCTCTCTTCTCAGAGCCTTAGCAATGTAGCCAGCCCCCAGACTGTATCATTATTATAGCAGGTTCGCTGAGTATTCACCTGATTGCTCCCGAAAAATCTTGACAGTCAGCCACAGGCATGCTATATTCTAATTCCTCTCATATGGCTGGCGAGAGGACACCTACGGGATAGACACCTTTCCTCTAGCTATCCTGCGCATTTGTATGCCCTTGACACCACATCCCATACCAGTCGCTGATCCCATGCTTGCATAGAGCTAACGATATTTCGTGCTGTCTGACATATAAACCATGCTTTTCATCCTCCCCACCCATTCATGCATTTCACAACAGGAGGTGATATGTTTCGCTTTTACTTAGCAGTAGCCGTCACGGCTTTTCGTCGTCAGCTTATCTATCGCTGGGCCAACCTGGCCGGTCTGCTCACCAACATCTTTTTCGGAGCCATCTTCAGTTACCTGATTATCGCCCTCTATCACGCCCGTCCCGTTGTCGCCGGTTACGATGTGCTGGATACGGTGCGCTACACCTGGCTGGTGCAGGCTATGATTATGGTCATGCTACCCTTTGGCTGGTACGACCTGATGCAAACAATCCCTACTGGCGAGGTCATCACCGACCTGAGCAAACCCTGCGACTTCTACCTGTACTGGTTCAGCCGCGAGATCGGGCGCGCCTGCTACTATCTGCTCTTTCGTGGCATTCCAACCTACACGGCTGGCACTATTCTGTTCAATCTGGGCTTTCCCGGCAACACGCAAACATGGTTGGCCTTCGCACTCACCATGCCTCTAGGGGCCATGCTCGGCATCGCCTATCGCTATCTCTATAACATCGTGGCCTTCTGGCTCATCGAGGCCCGCGCTGTTGCCACGCTGGCCGGTACTATCGCGCTTTTCTTTACCGGCTCCTTCGTCCCTTTGCCATTCTTCCCACCCTGGCTGCGTAATCTGGCTCTATGGTTGCCATTTAGTGGGTTGATGAATGTACCTGCGGAAACACTGCTCGGCAAAATTATCGGCGGTTCGCTCTGGCTGGAGGTTGCGCGTCAGGTTGCATGGCTCATCCTGCTTACCTGTCTCGTCCGTTGGATAACCGCACATGCGACAAAGCGTGTAATTGTGCAGGGAGGTTAGGAACATGCTCAACGCTCTTTCTACCTTTTTCATTGATTTACGCCTGTATCGTTTGCTTATTCTCATGCAGATACGCGCCCAAATGCAGTACCGCGCTAACCTGCTCATCGACATCGGCACCTATCTCTTCACCACAGCTATTGAATTTCTGAGCGTGCTGCTGATCTTCATACCTTTTCCAACCCTGCTCGGCTGGCATATTGGCGAGGTAGCCCTGCTGGCATCGGTGATGTCCCTCGGCTTTGGGCTGGCCGAGATGATTGGCGCAGGTATTGACAATTTCGCGGACACGATCCGGCGTGGCAACTTCGACCGCGTGCTGCTGCGTCCTGTAGGAACATTCATCCAGGTCATCGGTAGCGATTTTCGCCTGCGCCGCCTGGGCCGTCTAACCCAGGGTTGCTGCGGCTTCATCCTCGCCCTGACGCTGCTGCCTCACCTGCAATGGACATGGCTTAAAGGCCTGGTCCTGCTCGCAGGCATTATCAGCAGCACCACTATCTTCACTTCCATTCTCTTGCTCGGTGCAACCGTCTGTTTCTGGACTGTTGAGACGACCGAACTCACCAATATCCTGACCTACGGTGGGCGCGAAATGCTCAGTTACCCAATCACGATCTATAGCCGAACGCTGCAAGCCTTCTTTTTATTCATCGTACCACTGGCCTTCGGCTCGTTCGTACCTACCTGCTATGTACTTGGACGCACGTTACCTTTCGGCCTACCGCCAACGCTGGCCTTTGCCTCGCCATTGATCGCCGTTCTCTTTGCGCTCTTCGCGGGGCAAATATGGTGCATCGGCGTTCATCACTATCAAAGTACCGGAAGCTAAAATTCATGGAATACCCGCCGATTCGTCTCCGCAATCGGCGGTTGAAAGGAGATTCATCATGAGTCTTATGATTGAGACGCACAATTTGCGCAAGACTTTTCGAGTTGCCAAACGTCGCTCCGGCTTTATGGGCGGACTTCGTAGCGTCATTGACCCGGAAATTCAGGTTGTTGATGCAGTGTGTGATCTTTCGCTGAACATTGAACGAGGCGAGGTCATCAGCCTCGTGGGGCCAAATGGCGCAGGCAAGAGTACTACAATCAAAATGCTCACGGGCATCCTGGTTCCCAGCGAGGGTGAGATTCGCGTAGCGGGTCTGAATCCGGTGCAACAGCGACGTGAGCTGGCTGCGCGCATCGGTGTTGTCTTCGGACAGCGCACACAACTATGGTGGGACCTGCCACTCATCGACTCTCTCAACCTGCTGCGGCATCTGTACCGCTTGCCGGAACAACGGTACAAAGAAAATTTACGGCAATTGCGCGCCACACTCGCCCTTGATGAATTTATCCACACGCCGGTGCGTCAACTCTCGCTCGGTCAGCGCATGCGTGGCGACCTGGCAGCAGCCCTGCTGCACCAGCCAGAACTGCTCTACCTGGACGAACCAACTATCGGCCTGGATGTCGTCGCCAAAGCTCGTATCCGCGAGTTCCTGCGCACCCTCAACGCCGAGCGCAATGTCACTATCCTGCTCACCACACACGACATGGACGACGTGGAAACGCTCTGCGAACGCATGCTCATTATCGATCACGGTCGCAAACTGTATGATGGCACAGTAACAGCCATCCGCGAACGCTTTGGTGGCGAGCGCACCCTGATCGCCGTACTGGATGACAGCGAGATGGCAATTGTGACGTGGGATGAGCAAAACCGACCGACATTACCAGAACTTCCATCAGGTGTACATCTAGTACGAGTCGATGGCCCACAACTCTGGCTGCGCTTCGGGCGCGACTCTATGCCCGCTCATGAACTGGTAGCATGGCTAGGCGCGCGCTATCGCCTGCGCGATGTGACCTTCCAGGAACCGGAGATTGAAGATATTATTCGCCGCATCTACGAGGAAGGATTATTATTGCAGGAGATATAAAAATAGCTTTAAATTTTAGATGTACACTACTGATTATGATTTTTTCAATCCAGCTCGTTAATCTGTTCTGCTGTAGGGGCGCAATCATGCATTAACCGGGGTTCTCTATCCTTGCGGGGGAAATGGGTGCAGGGGCGTTATTCATCACGCCCTGCTTGCTCCTCGATGCCCTTCCAGGGCGCAATCATGCATTAACCAGCAACGCCACCATCCCGTAGGGGCGTGATTCATCACCCCCTTCATCACCTCCTTCATCACCCCCTGCTTGCTCCTCGATGCCCTTCCAGGGCGTGATGAATCACGCCCCTACGGGATGATGTCATTCTTGATGCTGAAAGTGAAAATCCATCAATCTCCTAAGGACATGATATATTATGCCTCTCCCTACGTTGTAATATCTGGGTAGGGTAGCGACCAGTGCTGGAGCTTGCGCGCGTATTCGCGTTGGAAGCCCAGTGGCTCTGCGTAGTCACGCTCGAAGAGGGCAATAAAGAGCGTGAGGGTCAGGAAGTGGTGCGCACCCAGCTCGAACAGCTTCACGTAGTCGTGCGTTGCCAGCGCCTCGCGTTCTTCGTCGGTAAACTTCTGCCACGTGCTGGCTTCAATCTCCGGCAGGTTCAGAATCACATTCGCGCGCTCTTTCTCCCACCAGGCGACAGTTCCACGTGGGTCCTCACGATAACGCTCGACCAGTTCCGGGTCGCGGTCAATCGTGAAGAGAAATTTGTTGAGAAGGTACTTGCTCATGCGTCCACTCCGTTCGGGTACCAGGTGAAATAGGCCTCCATCGTGTGAAACAGGTCGAGGGTATCGACATAATCAGCTTTAGCACCGTCGGCCACTCCCATCATCAGCATGAAATCGAGGAAACCATGCGTAGCATTGCCCGGTAGCCAGAGGCTATCCAGCGTGACCTCTTTTAATGCGCCTTCAATATCACCGTTGGCGATCCACGCGACGGCTTTGCGGTCGAACTCCGGGTCAGGCCCATGCGGGCCAAACTGACGCGGTCCGCCAAGTTCGAGCGACAGATGGCCGGTGCCGATAATGGCAACCCGCTCCTCGCTGGGCCACTCTTCGATGAGACGACGCAAGGTACGGCCCAACTGCACAAAGCGTTGGGGTTGTGGCATCGGGGGAGCAAAGATATTTGTGTAGATAGGGACGATGGGCAGATCGGCCTGCGGGCGCGTCGTAATAATGGGACACGTAATGCTATGATCGACGTGCAACTCATTACTGAATGCGAAATCGAATCCAGCATCCAAACCGGCACGTAGCAGGTATGCCGATAGTTCCTCGTGCCCCTTGAGAAACATGCGAGGCAAGCCGAACTCACGCTCTTCATTGTAGTAGTTCCCATTGTAGAACGGTGCCTTACCGATCAGGAACTGCGGCATGTTATCATAGAAAAGCTGATGGAAGTGGTCGGAGCCAACCATCACCAGCACATCCGGCCTGGCTCTGGTCAGCGTCTCGCGGTAGGCTTCCACCTTACGTACCCACTCGTCCGCGAAGTCAGGTCTGCTCTCCGGGGGCGAGTTACTGGCACGGTAGAAGAAGGGATGATGAGTTGTGGCAAGGATAGCGACAATTTTTGCCATAATTTCCTCCTTCGGACATACATTGCTCACATAGCAGTCATCAGAGCAGTCGTGCTAACGTTGCTCTGTACTGTCGTTATCAGTGACAGGCCGATAGACAGCATTGCGGTCAACAGCAGCGTAGATTGCAGGCGCGATAGGATGGCGCAGTTCTTCGGCAATGTGGCCAAGCAATCCGGCGGCACGCGCAAGCAGCGACACGCCACGCAGCAACTCTGGTGGCAACCCGATGTCTGCCAGCGCGGCACCGGCTACGCCGGCTCCGTTAAGCGGCAGCTTGCGCCCCAGTATCTCGGCATGCACACGTCCAATGGCCTCAAACAAGCGCAGATGTGGCCCGCGTAAGCCCTCGCGCTCAGCAATGGCGATGATTACCGCAGTACGAGGGTCAACGCTCTTATGTACGGGGTGCCCTAAACCTGGAATGAAGCGACCAGCCGCGCGCTGCTCTGTGACGGCACGGCGGGCCAGCGCATCCCATTGTTCATCGGTTTCTGGGAGCAAACCTGCGACGCTTGCCAGCACACCCGCAAGAAAACGACCGGTATCCTCCGTCACACCGAGAAAACGTGAACCGCCTCCCAGCAGACCGGCGGCCATCGCTCCTTGTAGCGCATCCGGGGCGCTGTATAAGGTCAGGCGAGCCGCAATGGCAGTTGGCGTAAAGCCGTGATCGGCCAGCGAGACAAGTACCGCCTCAAAGACACGCACCTGTTGCGGCGTCGGTCTCCGCTGCGTGGCAAGCCAGAGGGCCAGTTCGCCAAAGCCAATATTGCCCATTAACTCGCCTGCGAGATCATGACCCAACAGGTGAATAGTGGTAGCATCGGACGTACCGATGCCGGTAGGATACTCCATCTGTCTCCCCTTAGATACAAATATGCTATTCGGCTATCAAACCCTATCAGTTTACTGTGGCTCCTTCTGACTGAGCCAGGCACGAATCTCTTCGTTATCCTTTCCGAGGGCCGGGGGGGGCAGAGTGTAGCGCGGGGGGGTACGCGAGAACGTGATCGGATGACGTATCATAGGTACTGCCTCGTCGCCTACACCAACCTCGACGACCGGTTCAAGCCCAAGCTCTTGTGCCAGCGCAACACCTTCCGCAATATTGTTGATCGGGCCGCAAGGAACACCAACGGCGCTCAATTTTTGAAACCAGTCGCTAGCCGTCCTGGTACGCAGCCGCTCAATCAGCAGCGGACGCAGCAAGTCACGATTATAGTTACGATCTTTGGGAGTCGCAAATCTGGGATCACGCGGCAATTCAGGTAAACCGAGAACCTCACAGAGCTTACTGAACTGCCCATTATTGCCTGCTGCGATGACGAGTTCCTGATCTGCTGTAGGAAACGGCTCATAAGGGAAGAGGCTGGGATGGGCATTACCCATACGATGCGGAATAACACCGCCTGCTACATAGGCCGATGTTTGATTCACCATGCCCGACAGCGCCGAGGCAAACAGACTCACCTCGATATGCTGACCCTCACCGGTGCGGCTACGATGGTTGAGCGCCGCCAGAATGCCGATAGCCGCGTGCATTCCGGCCATCACATCAAACACCGAGATACCGGCGCGATAGCCTGACCCCTCTGGATCACCCGTCAGACTCATCAGCCCGGACACCGCCTGCACAATGACATCATAGCCTGGGAGCGAGGCTCCCTTCGCCGTCCCAAAACCACTGATGGATGCATAGATGATACCTGCGTTTCGTTGCTGCACCGTCTCATAATCCAGGCCGAAACGCTTGAGGCCGCCAGGTTTGAAATTTTCGATGAAGACATCAGCACGCGCGGCCAGTTCGTGGGCTAGTTGCAGGTCAACCGGATTGGTAAAATCGAGCGTGATCGAACGTTTGTTGCGATTAATGGATAGATAGTAAGTTGCCACACCGTTGCGCTCCGGCGGGATCCAGCCCCGTGTGTCATCACCAGCAGGACTCTCGACCTTAATCACCGTTGCACCGAGGTCGCCCAGCAACATAGTACAATACGGGCCTGCAAGTATACGTGAGAAGTCGGCAATCAACAGGCCATCAAGCGGGCCTGTTTGACGGCTGGCTTCTTGTGGATTTTTCTCTCTGTCCTGCACTGACATAAGAATATGCCTCCGGTGCATTGGTAGTAAGCGCGTTGTGTGCGCCATAATCAGTTATACGCGTATCAAAGATGTCCGTCTAGCGGACAACTGTCCGATAAAATAAGTATAGACAACATCGGTTGCGCTGTCAAGGTTATGTGAGCAAGAGAAAACTCGTTCACTCAGATGGACTTGATGATCTGGGCTTAGGATTAAGCGTTACTATCGGGCGGCTTTGCCACAATGCCCAGTCCGCGCTGATCGCGGCGGCGGTCTGGAGCAGTCGCGGCAGATAGCGCTCAGTCAATGTCTCAATGCTGGTTTCCGCCGCGTGAACGCTAACATTGAGCGCGGCAACGACCCGGTTGGAGCCATCGCGCACGGGCGCAGCTATTGAGCGAATACCGCGCGCCAGGTGTTCATCCGTGAGCGCCCATCCTCGCTCGCGCACCTCACACAACACTCGTGTGCGCTCTGCCACGTCCGGTTGCCAGAGCGGGGTGATACCAGAGCGGCTCGGCTCGGCAAGCACCTGTTCTACTTCCTCTGGTGACATTTCGGCCAGCAACACTTTCCCAAGCGATGTCTGTAGGGCCGGGAAACGTGTGCCAATTGTCACCGCCAGCGTGATAATTTTGGGCACTGCCACACGCACAACATACACGATGTCGGACCCATCGAGTTGCGCAAGCGAGGACGATTCGCCTGTAAAACTCACAAGCTGCTCCATATGCGGGCGGGCAAGGTCCCAGATACTGGTTGACCCGATGTAGGCCATGCCAAGTTCAAGTACACGCGGCGTAAGCGCAAACATCCCTTGCGCCACACGAACATAGCCCAGTTCTTCCAGCGTGAGCAGCATCCGACGCGCCGTCGGTCGCGCCAGACCGGTAGCCGCCGCCACCTCGCTCAGGCTCATCATTGGTCGGTTAGGCCCAAATGCCCGAATGACATCCAGGCCGCGTGCCAGCGCCTCGATGAAGTCGGAACTCGTTTCGTTACGCATCAATCCCTCTACAATCCATTAGCGCCCAGGGTAAGCACCAATATGATTTGTTTCTGCCCTCATGGTAGCAGAAATACCCCCTTATGTCCAGCTAACTTTCTCCTTTCACCAGCCTTGACACAAAGCTTATCCATAGTGTACCATGTATTGCAATGGACAGGTGTCCGCCAGGCGGACACCTTCCTGACCAGCGTTGGCCCTTTAATGTTCGTATCACAACACGGCTGCCAGAACGCGGCAAAGGGGTACGATTGACCAATGTAGGAGTGCTGCCTTTGACACTCGTTGCGTTCGGTAGCCTGGAACACGATGAGGTGAAACAACATGAGCCAGGTTTCAGCAGACAACTCGAATCCCTTTTCCCCAGGCCGCCCGGTGGTCTTCCGCAACGCCGCCGTGCTAACAATTGACCCTTCACTTGGCATCATCGAGAATGGTGATGTTCTCGTCATCGGCAACCGCATTGAGACGGTCGGCCATCATCTCGCCGTTCCAGACGGCACAGCAGAGATTGACGCCAGCGACGGCATCCTTATGCCGGGCATGGTTGACACACATCGCCACATGTGGCAGACCGCATTACGTGGCTATGGTGCCGATTGGACGCTCACCAATTATTTCCAATTCTACTACCTGAATTGGGGTAAGATTTTCCGGCCTGAAGATATTTACGCAGGCAATCTCCTTTCCGCCATTGAGTCTATCGATGCCGGTGTCACCACAACCGTCGATTGGTCACATGGCTTGCAGACGGTTGACCACGCAGACGCGGCAGTGGATGCCTTTGAAGCTGTGCCAGGTCGCTTTGTCCTCGCATATGGCAACCTGCTTGGCGCGCCCTGGCAGTGGACAAAGGCCCCTGAATTCGCCGATTTCATCAAGCGTCGCATCGATGGTCGTGGCGACATGCTGCGTATGCAGATTGCCTTCGATGTGACCGGCGACCCATCCTTTCCCGAAAAAGCCGCCTTCGAGGTCGCCCGTGAATTCAATCTGCCTGTCACAACCCACGCTGGCGTGTGGAGTGTCACTACCGATGTCGGTATTCGTCTTATGTACGATCACGGCTTCATGACTCCTTCCACCATCTACGTGCACGCTGCATCCCTATCCGAAGACTCGTATCTGCGCATAGCCGCAACTGGTGGCTCTGTATCGGTAGCAACCGAGAGTGAGCAGAACGCCGGTCAGGGCTATCCCCCCACATGGCAGATTCGCCGCTACAACATTCCGGTCTCGCTCTCAATGGACACCAGTGTGTGGTGGAGTGCAGACCTGTTCTCCGCCATGCGAGCCACCCTTAACGCAGACCGCGCCCGCGAACACCTGGAAGCTCACAAGAACAACAAAACCGTCACCCTCTCCCAACTGCGCGCCGAACAGGTTGTGAACTGGGCCACTCTCGGTGGTGCCAAGGCGCTGGGTATGGACAGCATCATCGGCAGCATCACCCCTGGCAAGAAGGCCGACCTTGTGCTGATCAAAAATGATCAGTCACCGGTAATGTTCCCACTCCTCAATCCGTATGGACACGTCGTCTTCCAGGCAGGGCGCGCTGATGTGCATACCGTCATGATTGATGGCAATGTCGTTAAGCACAATCATCGCCTCATCGGCATTGATCTTGCTAAGGCGAAGCAAGCCGTGATGAAGACCGTCGAGTATGCACACACGCAGATGGGTGAGAAAGCCTGGAACGAGGGCATGAATCCTGAGAAGGCCGAGGTCGAGCTAATCGATAACCCTTATCAGTATACCAAGCACCAACAAGCTCATACAGAATCATCACAGGCTACTCAGTCGGAATAATACTTCCGCAGATCGTCGCGCACAGAAATATCAGTAATGGAAGGAGACGATATAACGCTATGCAAAACGCCAGCATGCCTGCGGCGGTACTCCACAAGCACGCCGCTCCACCTGAATACCATCCCTGGCCCATTCCTCAGCGTGGGAAAGGGCAGGCATTGCTTCGTGTCATAGCGGCTCCCATCAGTCCACTAGATTTGCTGTGCGCGTCCGGTACGTCCTACTTCGGCGCGCCCCAGCTTCCCTACATTCCGGGCGTGCAGGGCATCGGCATCGTGCTAGAGGCCGATACACTCCCCTCTGGTCAACGAGTCTGGTTCTCCTGCGACGCGGGCATGAAACCGGGGAACGGCAGTATGGCGCTCTACTGCGTAATCGATGAAACCGCCGCGCTTGCTCTGCCGGAGCAGGTCAGCAGTGACCTCGCCGCCGCGCTCGGCCTCTCCGCGATTGCCGCCTGGATGGCACTTACCTGGCGTGGTCGTCTCCAACCGGAAGAACAGGTACTCGTCCTCGGTGCCAGCGGCGCAGTTGGACAGGTGGCCGTGCAGGCGGCGAAGATACTTGGTGCCGGTCGTGTCATCGCCGCCACACGGGACGCTGCCGCCCGCGCACGCGCGCTTGCCATCGGCGCAGATGCCACCGTTGACCTCAACGGAGACGATGTAGATGAGATCAGCAAACGCATCGCGGCAGCCTGTGATGGCCCTCTACACCTTGTCATTGATCCCGTCTGGGGACTTCCGGCAGAGGCCGCCGCGCGCGTCCTCGGTTTCGAGGGCCGGTTGGTCAACATCGGCTCCAGCGCCGCTCCTATTGCGCGCTTTGAGTCAGGCACTGTGCGCAGCCGCCTTCACACTATTCTCGGCTATACGAACAACGCCCTGAGCCACGAACAGAAAGCGCAAGCTTTTAGCACCATCCTCACCCACGCAGCCGCCGGTCGCTGCACAGTCGAACGAGAAATAGTGCCGCTCGCGCAGGCCGCCCAGGCATGGGAACGCCAGGCCGCCTTCGCGCGGCGCAAGCTCATCCTTATTCCTGACGAAGAGAGTTCCTCATAAATTTGGCTCACGCGAGCTTGCTTTAGGAGACATCCCTCCATCAGCCTCGACAGCGCGCAACACGCGACGCAGGTTAGCAAGCGCCGCCTGTACGCGCTTTTTCAGTGTATTCTCAGATATTTGCAGCATCTGCGACATTTGTGTAAGCGTCATCCCATTATAGTAGTGCAGTACAATAGCCACACGCTGCCTGATTGGTAGCGCCTCAATAGCGCGAGTAAGCTCCCAATCCCGCTCCACATGCTTGCTATATTCATCTACAGAATGAATAGTAAACATGTTTTCTTGCTCTAACAGCGTTTGATAGAGCATCGCCGTGCGGGTAACGCGCCGTTTGAAACTAATACATTGATTGATCACGATACGTGTGAGCCACGCCCGCAGTGCCGATGGCTCATGCAGATCGCCAAGATGTCTCCATGCCAGAATCAGCGCATCCTGCACCGCATCTTCCGCAATATCACGATCTTTGACAATTAACATCGCGGTACGCAACATCCAGGCACCATACTGGTCAACGATTGCCCTAAAAGCTTGCGGATCACCATCAAGGCTTCGTGAGACAAGAAGATGCTGCGCGTCCTTTTCAGGGTCATACCCACCGGTCAACTTGTGGCTATGTACGTTTGTAGGCATCGTATGCTCTGAAAGACCACCAGACTCCCCTTCGCAAGCTATTAGTACGGCCATCATAGCTACCTTCCTCGTGAATAGTGTCAAAGTACCACCATAGTTACCAACAATTCGGTAGGTTTAAAGCATAAAAAAATTTCTAGCAACCTCTATCCATTGCCCACATTAGCGTTTGCACAAGCCATCGAGAAACGCATCAATTAATATGAAAGCCATTATCTTGCGACTCCGCTCAACACTCGCATCGGGCACCGCATGAAGGCTTTCAATCATGCCCAGGAGACCACCCGCAATCAGACCTGGGTTATGATGCTCAATCTCACCGCGCTGCTGCGCCTGCTCAAGCACTGCCAAAATAGGCAAGATCATCGACTCAAAGGTCATCTTAGAAAGGTGATGCGCATGCACAGGGTCAATAGACGGCAAATCCGAGTAGGTAAAGCGAATCAAATCCATTGGTGACTGAGACAATAGCCAGTCGGCAGCCGCGTAGAGTTGGGAACGTACATTGGGTTCAGCCTGGGCAATGGCCTGAGTCAGTCCCTGCCGATGGCGTTGAAGATTGCGTCGGGTCACTTCAACGAACAACTCCTCTTTGCCCCCTGGCACATGATGATAAAGCGAGGTATGACGAATGCCAACTTCAGCCGCAATGTCCCGCAATGTCACCGCCGCATACCCTCTTTTGGCAAAAAGGCGCTCTGCTGCATCGAGTACCCGCTCGCGTGCCTCAGTACTGGTCATCTGATCTTCCACATTTTACCTACCAAACGTTTGGTTCACAAATAAAACATACCACCGGTCAGATATCTTTGTCAAGGCGGTCTGAACGCGAGGGCCTGGCATAACAGGCTCTCGCACCCTATTCCCGACCTACAGAGCGTCTATAAACAATCCGTAGATGCGCACAACGTCGGCCTGTTTTTCGACATGCGGTGTGTGCCCACAATCGGGCAGCATAATCTCACTACATTGTCCACCATTTGCCTTATATTGTTCCAGCACCGTGCGTATCTGCGTCTTCATCGGCTGCGGTGGATAAACCTCTGCGCCGGGCCAGCCCGGCACTGCGCCCAGTTGACCGAGAAAGCCCATATCGAAGAGCGAGGTATCAGAGACAATCTGGTCATCCGCTCCGTGCAGCCAGAGCGTCGGCGGTTTCTGCTTACACGTGGCGAAATTCGCCTGATTGAGATATTTGGGAGAGAGCGCGTTGTTTACGCCCCACGCGCCAGGGGCAACATGGGGCCAGTTCGGCGATTGAGTGAAGTCACCCGGATAGTTACCCGGCGTGATCCTGGTCGAGAGAATCGAGGTTACATATATTTCCTCGCGGTCAGGCGCGGCACGGAAAGGCGGTTTGAAATAGAAAGCATTCATCACACCACGCGCCGAGGAAGGATCATCTCCGCGATCTCCCCGCTCTATCGACTGCACAAAGGCGGGGTTGACCGTTCCGCCGCCGCTACCGGCGTAATCGGGCCAGACCGGCGTGCCTTGCGCATCCCGTGTGCCTCCGAAGCCAAAGGGGGAGCCAGTCGATTGCAGGCACAAAGAACGCAACAGGCCAGGGTGGTCAATAGCATATTGCATAATAACGTTACCGCCCAGCGACCAGCCAAACAGGTGGAAGGCGGGCAATGCCAGCGCCGTCACGAACGCCGCCAGGTCGTCAGAGTAGTCGCGTACCCCACGTGTGGCATCCACCGGCAAGACTTCGCTATCGCCATAACCGCGCATGTCCGGTGCGTAGACACGGTATCGCCCTCCCTTGCTTAATTCCAACATGAAATCCTGGAAGAACAGCGACGAGGAACAGTTGCCATGCACCAGCACGATGGGAATTTCTCCCGTGCCACTCACAAGATAGGCTACTGTTAAACGCCCAGTACGAATCGTCTGCTGGCTGATACCAGGCAGGAGTGAATTTTTCTGCATCGATGATCCTCTTCCCGCAAATAGAACAGGCTGCCCCAGAGCAACCTCCGCTTTATCTCTGATAGTATGTCTTGCACAGCCAGATAATCGCAAGGGTGCTATGCATGGCAGTCATGTCACAGTGCTATCTCGCTTGCACGAAGCGCTTATATTTGGTATGCTAGTGATAGAAGAGAAGGTGTCTTCAATAATCTGATTTATCAATCTCAGAGGAGAGCATACGCTTATGGATAGTTCTCTTCATAGTGCTAATCTCACAGCCGACGAAGTGAAGGCAACGCTAGAGATGCACGGTGAAACAGCAAGTGAGGAAGAAGAACATCACGTTCATCTCCCTAATCCCAGCTTCTGGCCTCTTATTTTGAGCCTGGCGATTATTATCACCATCACGGGGCTGCTGTTTATACCGGCAAATCCCTGGATTTCTATTATCGCCGCGCCTTTCATCCTCATTGGCATCCTGGGATGGGCATTAGAAGACCCGATGGCCCCCATGCCCGCCTATCTGGAAACCATCGTCACCCCCAAAGTGATCTCTAATTTCCAGATCGGTCAGGAGGTCTACGACAAAAACAGAGAGTTCCTCGGCAAAGTTGGAGCACGCTTTAGCGACCGCTATATCCTGGTCGAACGCGGAGGCCTGTTCCCCAAAACCTACTACATACCACAGCGCGTCGCCAGAGGTAGCCTGAAGTATAATGTGGTTTTAGTGAACATGACCCAGGCCGAGATCGAACAGGAGGGTTACACCTCTGTGCCAGACGATCTGTACGAGGACAGCCCGGATTACAGCATTCCGCGCGTTACAGGCACGCCCCTGTTCGCCAGCAATCCGCTTTCTCCGGCTGAAACAGGTCACTATAACTATGGCCCTAACTACCCCGGCATCAACACCGATGCCAGCGGCTCCTATCATCTTGAAGAGGTTATGCCCCGACCGCAGCGTTATGTCCGTGAACGGCGTAAAACCTACAAAGACGAGCAGTGAACCTATACTAATAAAGAGTCTTTAGTGCAAGACAATAGAGAAAAACACCTGCAATTGCTTTGATCGCAGGTGTTTTTTTATAGTACTCTTGAATGCTCCGCCCCCCGGCGCATAACCATCCGTCGTGAACGTATTACAGAGGCCAGAATGGCAATACTCAAAACGCACGCAATAACTGCCAGTGAAAGCAGTGTCGGGATGTGGTACACATCGGCTAAAACCATCTTGACGCCAACATATACCAGGATGATCGCCAGCGCTACCTTCAAGTAATAAAATTTGTTGATCACGCCCGCGAATAAGAAGTAGAGTGAACGTAGTCCTAAAATAGCAAAGACATTCGAGGTGTAAACAATAAACGGGTCATTGGTCACAGCAAATACTGCCGGAATAGAGTCCACAGCAAAGAGGAGATCCGTACTCTCAACTACCAGCAAAACCAGCAAAAGTGGCGTCACCATCCATCGCCTGTTTCCCTCTACATACTTTGCCTGCTTACCGCTACGTCGTACTAAAAATCGATCTTCTACATACGTCTGCGTAATGGGCAACCAGAGGCGGGCAAGTTTGAGTAAAACATTCTTCTCAGGATGAACAACCTCTTCTCTACGCAAAAACATTCTAATACCCGTAAAAATCAGGAAAGCTCCAAAGAGATATATTATCCAGTGAACCTGCTCCAATAGAAACGTTCCGGTGGCAATCAAAATCCCACGCATAACAAGCGCCCCCAAAATGCCCCAGAAGAGAACACGATGCTGATATGCCGCAGATACATGAAACGCACTAAAGAGCAAGACAAAAATGAAGATGTTATCGACGCTGAGCGATTTCTCTATCAAGTAACCGGTGAAGAACTGAATAGCAACATCAAACCCTTTGAAGATATAAATGCCCACATTGAAGAGCATTGCCAGAGCAACCCACACCACACTCCAAAACGCTGCCTCTTTCAGCGAGACAGCGCGTGATGTGCGATGAAAAACACCTAGATCAAGGGCCAGCAATGCTAATACAAAGGCATTAAAACCTATCCAGGGCCACAGCGCGGTAGGAAACATTCTCTAATACTCCTTACTCATAACAAAACATCTCCCCTTGATTGTACGTATTCGTTGCTCCACAATAAAAAGACTATTCCTCAGTACGTGCCTTCTCTGCTACCGACTTCATCAGTGGTAAGGTGAACCAGAAAGTTGCCCCCTGCCCAGGCACGCTTTCTACACCAACGTTGCCACCGTGCTGCTCAATAATCATGCGGCAGAGATAGAGACCAACACCGAGACCAATTTGAGCGTTATTGCGCGCCTCCACCGACCGGTAGAAACGTTCCCAGATATGCTCTTGCTCCGCCTCCGGTATACCCGGCCCTTTATCTCGTACAGAAACACGCACCTGTTCTTGTTTCACATCCAGCCAGACTTCAATAGGCATACCCTCCGGTGAATATTTAAGCGCGTTCGAGAGAAAGTTCGTCAATACCTGCATAATGCGATCAGGATCGGCATAGACATGTAGGACAGGCATAGCAGGAATTTCTAATAGGATAACATGCTTTCCCGCAATCTGCCGCTGCTGCTCTACCGCTCTCTGCACCAGCGGCAGCAGATCACAAGTTTTCATACATATGCGCAAATTTCCAGTTTGTGTGCGCGCTACCTCCAACAGATCATTTATCAGGCGAGTTTGTAATACAACCTGGCTCTCCGCCTGCATCAATAAGTGCTGAAGCGGTAACAAGACCTGCTCATCAATCGAATCAAGGGTTATCTTCCGTCCCTGAGTATCAAGCAAACGTTTGATTTTACGTTCAGCCAGTTGCAAGTTTCCACTCATGACCGTCAAGGGGGTCTTGAGTTCATGGCAGATAATACTCAGAAACTCCTCCATCCGGCACGCAGTTTCGCGCGCTGCCAGCGCGCGTGCCTGCATCAGCATATATTCACGCTGAAGTTGGGTGCGCGCTAGATGAAGAGAGAGCAGACGAGCCGTCGTCTGTGCCAGTTTCATCTCCGAGGCAGTGTAGGCATGTTCACGCCCCCCATCATCTACACAGAGTAATCCAACAAGCTGCTGGCTAACAAGAACAGGAGCTACGAGAACCGTCTGTACATAGGAAGGGAACATCGACGCATAGAATGGCAGCGACACGCCTTCCAGTAACAGTACCTCATCCCTTCTGAGAAAAGAAACCAGTTGCTCACTGCCGACGTAAGAGATAAGAGACTGCGGGAACCGCAACTGTTCGCGCCACCGCTCCTCTTGCGAGGATGTAAGGCCCACTGCCGCTATAGGTGTAACGATTTCCTCATCATCGTGTTTCTCCACACCTAACAAAACGACATGTATACACTCGATAATATTCATCGTTAACTCAACCAGACGCTGCCCGACCTGCTGATGAATCACACTTTCTGAGATAGTTTGTCCTGGTTCATGTGAAAT
This sequence comes from Ktedonobacteraceae bacterium, assembly GCA_034436045.1. GTDB lineage: Bacteria > Chloroflexota > Ktedonobacteria > Ktedonobacterales > Ktedonobacteraceae > H111-94. Next base: position 31,517 of record DAOTVZ010000244.1, read on the forward strand.
TGCCGATGTTTGCGCCAGAACCTGCGCCATTGCGAGCAACGCCTCTAACGCTGCGGCAGTGCGCTGCTCCAGGCGACGACGTTCCGTCACGTCACGATAGATCAAGACAGCACGCTCTATCGCTCCAGATGCTCCTTGAATAGGACTGCCACTAAGATTGAACTGCGCGATGCGGCCATCAGCCGTCCGCACCATAACATCAGCGGCACTATTGCCCGGTAGCATCTCTCCACGCAGGAGACGTGTTAATGGTTGCATTGGCACAGACATGAGTTTTCCTTGCGCATTACTACAGGCCGCTTGCTGTAAAAGCGTCCGCTGCATCTCCGCCCGTTCATGCTCAAGCAGATGTTGTAAACCGAAAAGCACCGATGTTGCAGTGTTCGTTTGAACCACCTGCCCATCTGTGTCATACACGACAATAGCATCATTGATGGCATTAAACAAAGCTTCCAGTTCGCGTGTTCGCACTATCGCCTCGCGTTGAGCCTCTACCGCCTGCAAACGCGCCACCTCACGTTGGTTGGTAAGCAGAGCTATCACAATACCAGAGATAGCAAAGGTAAGTAGCCGCAGAACGCTATTCCAGTCATGATCGCCTAAGGCCCCGATCGGCGGAACATAAAAATAGTCCAGCACAAGTATACTAAGAAGGACGGTAAGCAGTGCCGGCCCAACACTCCAGAATAACGCCACCGGTACTACGGCAAAGAGTAAGAGGATTCCTGGGAAGGTAAATGCTGGCAGGTAGCGGGTTTCTATCAATCCTATTATCATGCCAAGCGCCACCAGCAGCACACTCACCGCATAGCCCACCAGCGGATGTCTCCATGAAACAGGTCGTATCCGCATATATCTATGCCTTCCAAGATACTGCTGCATAGCAGTAAACCATTGCAGAAAGCTCATAGCATTCTCCTTTCCACTCTGCCTGATCGTCATCAAGACATAAACCTCTTGCTACGAGTATAACCCGCCTTTATGAGTTGAACCTGTAACCTTCCTGAATTCAGGCTGAGAATCCGCTTGCCCGTTTCTGCATGGCATCACAGAAACAGGAATCCCTCCTTTTGCAAAACCTTGCTCATGTCCACCCCTCCCATATTTCACCTGATCCAAACGTTTATTTCGTCTTCTCTTGACAAAACATTTCAAGATATGTTAAATTTATTTTTAGATAGATAAAATTTTTATTTTGTCAAGGCAAATACGGTATCTTGCCCTTTTTCATAACGCCGGTAGGAGAATAATATGAGGACTTATTCATCAATGTCAATACATGATGACTTATCTAATAATGAGGGGGGGCAGCTTAAGCATCCCTCTGAGGAATCGAAGACGCGGGCGGCTGCGCGTGCCGTCCTCAGCGGACAAAAAAAGGGGCTTCTTGCGATACTGCCATTTCTAGGCCCGGCCTTTATCGCCAGTGTTGCCTATATTGACCCCGGCAATTTCGCCACCAATATCCAGGGTGGTAGCGCTTTCGGCTACAACTTACTGTGGGTGATTTTGCTGGCAAACCTGATGGCTATGCTGCTGCAAACCATGTCGGCAAAACTTGGCCTGGCGACGGGTAAAAACCTGGCCGAATTAGCTCGCTTGCATTTTCCTAAACCGGTGGTGTACGCCATGTGGATCATCGGCGAGGTTATGGCCATGTCCACCGACCTTGCGGAATTTCTGGGGGCCAGTATTGCCATCAATCTCCTGTTTGGCATTCCCTTGCTCTATGCAACCCTCGTTACCGGTGCTGCTACCTACCTGATCTTGACGCTGGAGCGCCGAGGCTTCCGCCCCTTAGAAGCCGTCATTTCAGCCCTGGTAGGAGTGATTGCTATCTGTTACGTGATCGAGACCATCCTTTCGCGCCCGAATTGGGGTCAGGTGGCCTACCACACCGTTGTTCCCTGGCTCGGTGGCACACAGAGTACACTTTTCGCGGTGGGTATCATTGGAGCCACGGTCATGCCACATGTCATTTATCTGCACTCTTCACTTACACAACAACGCATTATCCCGCGCAATGAACAGGAAGCGCGGCGTATCTTCCGCTTGAGCATTCCTGATGTGGTCATCGCAATGGGTCTGGCGGGCTTGATCAACATGGCGATGCTCTACATGGCCGCAGCTACCTTCCACGCGCATGGAGAGAGTAATATTGCCGACATCAACAGTGCTTATCAAACTCTCACACCGTTGCTGGGTAAAGCCGCCAGCCTGATCTTCGCACTCTCTCTGCTGGCCTCCGGCCTCTCTAGTTCCACTGTGGGCACAATGGCAGGGCAGGTCATTATGCAAGGCTTCGTGGGATTCACCATTCCTGTCTGGTTACGTCGCCTGATTACGATGCTCCCCGCCGTCATCGTTGCTGCCATCGGCCTGAATCCGACAGGCACGCTGGTCATCAGCCAGGTCGTCCTGAGCTTTGTCTTGCCCATTCCCGTAATCACTCTCATCATGTTTACGCGCCGACGGGACATAATGGGAAGCCTTGTGAATAAGCCCATCACCACCTGGGCAGCTACCGCCTGCGGCATACTCATTCTCAGCCTGAACATCTGGCTGCTCTATTCCACCTTCGCTCCCTTGCTCGGCTGGTGGATGCCTCGCTAGTCCGATACAGATCGAGAAAAAATATAAATTTTAGAGCGGCCCGCGCAAGCTCATCAGTTAGCGCGAGCCTGTGCCTCTTCCCGCATCATCAACCATCTGGAAGATACGCAACATCAGCCAGTTATTCTCCCATCCTGGGTTCCAGGGGATATAATTATCATCAGACAAAGAATATACTACTTTGCTTTTGTAGGTATGACGGAGGAATTCAGAATATGGACATCAAAAGATGTGGCTCACAACCGTCCGGTAAAGGAGCCGCCGAGTATTTTACTGGCGTAGTACGCATTGACCCCTTGCACGAGGCACCCGATCCGGCTCGCGTGCGTGCCGCCAGCGTCACGTTTGAGCCAGGTGCGCGCACCGCATGGCACACTCACCCGCTTGGTCAGACCTTGATCGTAACAGCAGGCTGTGGTCGGGCACAACGCTGGGGTGGCCCAATCGAGGAAATTCGTCCGGGTGACGTGATCTGGTTCGCTCCGGGTGAGAAACATTGGCATGGGGCCGCACCCACTACCGCCATGACACACATCGCTATTCAGGAACAGCTCGACGGCAAGACCGCCGACTGGCTGGAAAAAGTCAGCGATGAACAATACCTGGCCTGATCGTAGAGGGAAATCGCAACCATCTCTATGAGCAACAATGCAAGATTCAATACAGATCAGACCAGCACAACCAGAAGACGTTGAGAGAGCGGCGCTCCTGCTTTACTCAGCATATACCCATACACACGTCAGCTATCCCTTGCGAGAAGAATACGAGAACGGGTTCATTGAACGTTTAGAGCACTTCTTTCGCCAGGACGGTAATCGCTTTAGCTATCAAAACATCCAGGTGGCTGAGCATAACTCAGAGGTTGTCGGATTGGTTTTGAGCTTTGGAGGGCAAGATGAAGCACGGCTCAACGCTGCCGTTGGAAGCTGGCTCGAACGGGAGGCGCAGGACGACGAATGGTACGTCGATGCGCTCGCCGTCCTCAAACATTGGGAACACAAAGGAATCGGTACGCGCCTGCTGCAAACTGCGGAGCAGCAGGCGCGCCAGCACCACTATCCTAAAATTGCCCTGCATGTCGCTCAAGGCAACCAGGAGGCACTGGCTCTGTACACCCATCTGCACTATGTTGTCACCCAGCAAACCTATCTCTATCACCGCCCTCATATACGCATGGTCAAAACACTGGCAAACGGGGAACAGAGAAACAACGGCACGGGAAGTACGCACAAGCTTCCTTAATAAATAATGTTCATAGCTCGCCTTCTACCAAAACATCACTCCCAAGCATCTGGATGTTCACAGTACGAAGCTGCCGTGCCTCTTTCATCGCCGCTACCCCCCGTCCACCAAGAGGTGAGGGAGCCGCTTCCCCTCCCACTACTTTGGGGGCCACAAATGCCGCCACATGGTCGATCAATTGCAGATCAAATGCACTCCCCAATACGCTCTTTCCCCCCTCAATTAATACATGCATCAGACCTCTTTGCGCCAAAATAGCCAGCGCCGCTGCAAGGTTCGGCTTTCCATCTTCATCACTTACAACCCGAACAACCTCTACACCGCTTGCACGCAACCATTGTTGCTGTTCAATTGGACAATCTTCTCCCACTATCACACACGTTCTATCAGCAAGACCCGCCTGAAGCAACCTGCTTTGGGCAGGCAACATTCCTTTGGAGCTAAGAATAACGCGCAAGGGCTGCTTACGAGGAGTGCGGGCATAATTTTGCTCTTCAGGAGCGAGGCGCACAGTTAAGAGCGGATCGTCCGCACGTACCGTGCCAGCACCGACCAGGATAGCATCAACGCGGTCGCGTAAGTTGTGTACCCAGCGACGCGCTTCTGGCCCGCTAATCCAGTACGCATCGCCGCTGCGCGTCGCCAGCTTGCCATCCAGCGTCATGGCCCATTTTGCGGTGACATAGGGACGCTTCTGACGTACAAAGGTAGCAAAAGGACGAATGATTTCATCCGTTTCTTCAGCAACAACGCCTATGGTCACCTCAATTCCTGCCGAGCGCAACTGCGCAATCCCCAACTCACAGACCAGTGGATTGGGATCGAGCGAGCCAATAACAACACGCCGGATACCCGCTTCAATAATAGCACTGGTACATGGAGGTGTATGAATGGTCACACAACACGGCTCAAGCGTGACGTACAAATCGGCCCCTCTTGCCCGCTCTCCCGCCTCATTTAGCGCGTGTACCTCGGCATGTGGCCCATATGGCGGAGAGGTTGCACCTTTACCCACAACCTCTCCATCACGCACTACAACGGCACCCACCGGCGGGCGCGGAGCCGTCCGACCTTCAACCAGATGTGCGCAGACAATAGCGAGGCGCATCGCATCTCGATCATCCATTACTTCCTCCTGAACAAACTTCCTTAAAACTTTCCAGCATCACAGACACAACTAAAGCATGCCATAGAAATCGATGGGGGGCAACATATGCCCGATTTCACACTACCTCAGCAACTCTGTGGGGCCAAACCAGCTTATGCCAGAGGGAGATGAAGATAAAAGGTGCTGCCCTGTCCGGGTGTGCTTTCCACTATAATACGCCCACCGCCTTGTTCAGCAAGCGCCTGGGCAATCGGTAAGCCCAGTCCGGTGCCTTGACGTGAACGCACATGGTCGGAACGATAGAAACGCTCAAAGATACGGGGGAGTTCCTGGGCCTCAATGCCAATCCCTGTATCACTCACACTCAAAACAGCCTCCTGTTCTTGCCGTTTGACCGACACGACAATACGCCCTCTATCCTGCTCAATACTCGGCGGCGTATATTTGAGCGCATTGTCGAGCAGGATCAACAGGATGCGCCGCAGGCTCTCCTCATCGCCGCGCACCTGCACAGGTTCCATACAGTCAAATTCCAGTTTCAGCGCCGACTCCTCAGCCGCCAGCCGCAGCCGTGTCTGACGCACTGTATGCAACGCAACACGATCAAGATCAATCAACGGCAAGCCTGGGCCTCCAATTTCCGACCTTTGTGGAGTGAGAGCAGTATCCATGTGAGCATCAGCACGTGCCAGCAGTAGTAATTCGCTGACCAGTTGTGTCAGGCGTACAACCTCCTCGTAGGCATCATGCAATACTGTTTGCCGCTCAGGTGAAGAAAGCTCTTCGTAATGCTGCTGCAAAAATGCGAGATTGCCCTGGATGGTCGTGAGCGGCGCACGCAGTTCATGTGAGGCGTCGGCGACGAAACGGCGTTGACTTTGCACTGCCCGTTCCAGATTGGTCAACATCATATTAAAAGCCTCCACAACCTGCGCTATCTCATCATTTCCATCCGGTTGCTTCACACGTTTGCTGAGATTACCAATCCGTGTCCCCTGTGCTGTCGTGTCTGCAATGGCCCGTGCTGTGCTTGCCACTTCGGTTAATGGTTGCAAAAAATACGAGACAATTACCCAACCGCCAAATAAAGCTCCCACCAGTGTCACCCCACCCACCAGAAATAGCAGGGAACGCAGCAGTGTAATGGTCTTATCGACATCGCGCAACGACTTGGCAACAAGTACAACCCCTATAACAGAGCTACCTTGCCCCCCCTGCTTCGGCGCGAAAACAGGCACCGCTCCTACTTGCATTGCTTCCTTGCCAAAATGTTCACGATACACAACACTTCGTCCTGCTCGAACTACCTGCTGCGCCATAATGGGAAACGGAATATGCGTTGAGACATTTTTATCCGAGTCATAAAGCGTTGTTCCCTGCAAAGTTCGCACTTCTACGGCAATGCCAGGATAGTGATAAGCATTAAGAGGATGCAATACAAGCTCTGGTGGCCAGTAAGGAGGCATCTCAATCAGTTCATGCTGTATCTGACTACAAACTACCTGCTCTTCCGTTTGCACCGCCCGAACGGCTCCCTGCTTAAGAGCGCCCATCGTAAAGGAGAGAATGAGCAGAATAAAAAATAGAAAAGCAACTGCAATGAGTGTTCCATACCAGAAAGCCAGACGCACCCGCAAAGAATATGAGGTCCATCGTACAGGTAAAGAGAGACAGAATATCACTTTCCGAAAAAAAGCTCCTTTACGCTCTGAGGACATAACCAACTCCGCGAACAGTGTGGATTAGACGCGACTCACCATTAGCCTCTAATTTCGCACGCAGGTAGCCAATATACACCTCCATCACATTCGATGAACCTTCAAAATCAATTCCCCAGACACGCTCTAGAATCATCTCGCGCGTCAATACCTGTCGCGGACGCCGCAGGAAGAGGGCCAGCAATTCATACTCAGTCGGTGATAGCTCAATTTCACGCTTTCCACGATAGACCTCGCGCGTGGTCGTATCCAGCATGACATCAGCATAGCGCAGAATCTCGTGCCGTTCAGGGCGGTTACGACGTAACAGTGCCTTCACACGCGCAAGCAACTCCACATTGGCAAAAGGTTTGATCAGGTAATCGTCCGCACCCACCTCCAGCCCCCTTACACGGTCAGGTACTGCGTCGCGCGCCGTAAGCATGAGAACCGGTACATTGTCACCGGCTGTACGCAATCTGCTCACCACCTCCAAACCATCTATCCCCGGCAGCATGAGATCAAGAATAATGAGATCGGGCGCACATTCCAGCGAACGTTGTAGTGCCTCATTCCCATTACCAGCCACCACAACACTATACCCCTCATAGACGAGCAGGCGTTGTAAAAGACCTGTAATACGGGGATCATCATCAACAACAAGAATATGAGCCTTCATAACTACCTCACACTCATCTTCTGCTCTATTCCTCAATTACATCGGCACACACTTCTGCTGACTTCTTCACTTCCTCGCACTTTACCGGTCACATCCCTTTTCGCCCGCCATTTCCTTACGCTAAGCTTTTCTCCAACCAAATTTGTTTCATCATACCACTTTACATCATTCTATGCAATCTAACATATCAATATCTCAAGTTACCTATTTCAAAATATCTTTATAAAATAAATTAATGTATATTATATACAGCACGTTTGTTGACATCAGGAGCATTAAAGATATACGCTACCTACATCTTTGCATACATATTTAGAACAGGAGGTTTTGATGAGCTTATCCTCCCAACAAGCTGGCATTATTCAATCACTGATTCCCCTTCTAAAACAAGACGGCCCTGAGATTACCGCCCGCTTCTATCAGCGCCTATTCGAGGCTCACCCTGAACTTTTGAACATCTTCAACCACACCAACCAGCGCAAAGACAAGCAGGATGGGGATTGGCAAGGCTTTCGCTGCTTCAAAGTGACAAGGAAACCCACCAAAGCCCCACTATCCACAGCACCCTGAAGCAGCCAGACCAATTCAGGAAGCACAGTCCTTGCTCTACCGTTCAACGACAGGAGATGAGGAATCAAACACGCCTAGTCTTCTTTCCAATTTGAAACAGCATCAAGCCGCCGCAAATGCTCCGGTGAGAGCTGTACATCCAGCGCAGCCATGTTCGCTTGCAATTGTTCGACAGTGTTGGCCCCGATGATGGGCGCAGTCACAACGGGCTGCGCCATCAACCACGCCAACGAGACAACAGCGGGCGTCGTACCGATCTCCTGCGCGATACGCTGCACCTCAGCAATCGTGTTCCACGCGCGTTCACTGTTATAACGGCGTAGAATCGAACCGGCTCTGGCGCTCTCTCCCCGCTGTTCTGCCTGCGTGCGCTGATATTTGCCCGTTAGAAAGCCGCCAGCTAATGGGCTATAGGGAGTGACACCCAGACCGTAGCGTTCACAGATCAGCTTCAGATCCTGCTCAAACTCAGCGCGATTGACCAGATTGTAGTGCGGTTGCAGCGACTCGTAGCGCGCGGTACGGTTCACATCGGCGCTCCAGAGCGCCTCGACCAGTCGCCAGGCCGTGTAGTTAGAGGCACCAATATAGCGCACCTTGCCCGCACGCAACAGGGTATCAAAGGCACTCAATGTCTCATCGATAGGCGTCTCATCGTCGTAGGCATGCGCTTGATAGAGATCGATATAATCGGTTTGCAAGCGCCTCAGCGAAGCCTCGACGGCCTCGATAATGTGCTTGCGCGACAGGCCTCTGTCATTTGGCTCAGGCCCCATCGGTTGGTAGACTTTCGTGGCAATAATAACCTTTGCACGATTACCACGCAACTTCATCCAGCGCCCGATGATCGCCTCGGCCTCTCCACCTTCGTTTCCTGGTATCCAGCGCGAATAGAAGTCGGCGCTATCAATAAAATTGCCTCCGCGCTCGACAAAAGCATCCATGACGGCGAAGGCGTGCTGCTCATCAGCCGTCCAGCCCCACTGCATGCTGCCAAGCCCAAGCGCTGAAATTTTCAGCCCTGTTCTGCCTAAACGTCGATAGTCCATCAATTATATCCTACCGTCTTCGATTATTGCTGATTACAACACACAATACCGTCATTGCCACTAATGAAAAGTCTTTTCCTCCAATGGGCGTGATCATGAATTTTCACCATCGAAACGGCGGTCTCGTAGGGGCGTGATTCATCACTCCCTGCCCCCCGTGCAACGCTCCGTAGGGGCGTGATTCATCACTCCCTGCCCCCATGCAACGCTCCGTAGGGGCGTGATTCATCACTCCCTGCCCCCCGTGCAACGCTCCGTAGGGACGTGATTTATCACGCCTTGCCCCCCGTGCAACGCTCCGTAGGGACGTGATTCATCACTCCCCTACAGGTAATCGTAAAATCCCTTTCCGCTCTTTCTACCGTACATACCGGATGCAACCATGCGGCGTAGCAGAGGCGGGGGAGCGTATAGCGGATCTTTATATTCCTCGTAGATGGCCTCGGCAGCCCACATGGTTGTGTCCAGTCCTACGTAGTCGAGTAGCGTAAATGGCCCCATGGGATAACCACAACCAAGCTTCATGGCCGTATCGATGTCGTCGCGCGTAGCTTGCCCGTTTTCCAGCATGCGAATGGCCGCCAGCAGGTAGGGAATGAGCAAGAAGTTGACGATGAAACCGGCGGTGTCCTTCGCTATCACGGGCATCTTGCCCAGCGAAAGCGCGAACTGCCGCACTGTCTCTATCGTCTCATCAGAAGTTGAAATAGTGCGTACTATCTCGACCAGCTTCATCACCGGAGCAGGGTTGAAGAAGTGCAGCCCGCAGACCTGCGCAGGACGTCTCGTCACAGCCCCCATCTGTGTCACGCTGAGCGAGGATGTATTGCTGAGTAGCAGCCCTTCGGGCTTGACGATGCGATCCAGTGCCGGAAACAGCTTGAGCTTCTCTTCCATGTTCTCGATGACGGCCTCAATCACCAGATCACAGTCAGCCAGGTCTTCCAGATTGAGGGTGCCGCGTAAACGAGAGTTATACTCGTCGCGCTGGCCTTGCGTCAACTTGCCCTTATTGACCAGCATATCCCACGCGCCGCGAATCCGGGTCATGCCTTTATCCAGCAACTCCTGATTCACTTCGCGTACAATCGTCTCATAGCCAGATTGCGCACAGGTCTGCGCAATCCCACTACCCATCAAGCCACAGCCAATTACACCAACTTTGCGTATCGTCATTGATTTATTCCTCCAGAAATGCACGTATCTCCTGCGCCGGGCCACTAGCCGCGTGGAAGATAATCGTATAGTGGTTCAGCGCCGGATAGTTGACATAGCGACATTGCTTTATCTCTTTGAGCATACGCTCTACCGAAGCCTCCGGTAACAACTGGTCATTGTCGGCAAACATGCCCTGACCAGCCCGCAAGATCAGGGTCGGTACCTCGACTTTTGCCCACTGCTGCTCCGGCTGCGCCTCTGCTGCATGCTCTCCCTCCTCAATCACTCCTGCACGATAGGCTTTGGAAACGACTGAGCCGTCTGGATTGTTGAACACATCATGCCGGAAATAGAGATCAAAATACTCGTTCCAGGGCCTGAGAAAAGGCGCTTGTTTCAGCCGGTTGATATATTCTTTGAAAGATGGGATCGGCTCCCCCAGGCGACTGATTGAGACCGTCAACCAGGCCGGTTGCTCTTCCGGTGAACTCCAGGGCAACGGTGCGCCTGCATCAATCAACACCAGCTTGCTCAAGGACTGAGGATGATGCGCGGCAAAATACAGGGCAATCAGCGCGCCTAAAGAATGACCGATTACAACAGGGCGTTCCAGGCCCAGTTCTTCGATCAGCGCGGCCAGATCAGCAGCATGGATAGGCACACTATAGCCCGTCTCTGGCTTATCGCTATCGCCACGTCCACGCAAATCGTAAGCGAAAACACGGTAATCGGGTACCAATTCGTCGGCGATGGCTTGAAAACAGAACGCATTAGCTGTAAGGCCATGCACACAGACTATCGGGATACCCCGCTCACCCCACTGCACGACATGCAGCGTCATCTCGTCTGCAATGACAAACTCTTCACGCACCGGCTTCGTCAACATAAAGTTCCTTCTGTCTTTCTTCTTCCTGAAATTGCTGCCACTTCAACATTGTTGCCGCGTTCAATAACACCCCTTCTTCCCGCCGCTGCTCAGGAGAGCGCCAGGGTTTGCGCCCGTCATGAGTCTGGCGATAACGATGGGCTACTCCCGCCCAGATTACCTGCTGCATGATCTGCTGATAGACTTCCATGCGAGGAGCGAAGAGATAATGCTGCACACTATCTTGCAAGAAGAAGTAATGACCGTGCTGCCGATACCAGTCGCGGATATCCTGCTGTGAAGATACAATGCGTTCGTGCAACTGCAACGCCGGATCATAGCGTATGACGCCTATCGGGAAACAGTGCAGGTGGGCATGAAACACCGTCTGCCTGAACACGCCATGCTCCCAGAAGACCACTGGCGCGTAATAACGCGAGAGAAAGGTTCGCGCCAGCCGTTTCAGCTTCAGTAATTCGCTATCGAGCGCGGCGGGAACTTCTCCATAGCAGGCATAATGCCGTTTGGGCATAATCAGCAGGTGCCCCTCTACGACGGGAGCGTGATCCATGATAAGGCGAAATGTCTCCGTCTCTTTCAGCGTATTGCGCACAACATCCTCGTGAGGAAGGCAAAAGGGACAGAGATAGGACGACTCGGCCCCATAACCATTGAGGGATGCCGAACTTCCATGCTGCATGCAGATAGCTCCTTATGCTTACGGCAGAGAACACCTCTTATAGATCATAGCATATAAAGGCCAGAATGGATATTACTATCCATAACCTGCCTTATCCCGCGTGACGGAAACCTGTTTCGGCCATCGTCAAGGGCTGGCCTTCCCCCACGATACCCGCATCGACCACCTCGGCCACCACTAGCGTAGAGTCACCAGCTTCAACATGTTGACGCACCGCACAGGCTACCCAGGCTATTCCTTCCAATAAGATCGGCAACCCCTGTTCATTAAGAATATAATTCACATGAGCCAGTTTGTTGGGATCTTTGAGAGCCGATTTGCCTAACTTACCGGCCAGTTCACGCTGCCCACTGCGTAAGACATTAATGGTGAACATACCGCTATGCAGAATCATGGGTAGCGACTTCGAGTCATTTTCGACCGAGACGGCCACCAGCGGCGGCTCAAAGGAAATCTGCGTGAGCCAGTTGGCGGTAAAGCCATTGACCGTTCCATTATCATTACACATCACGACATAGAGTCCATATGTGAAAAGGCGCAACGCTTGCTTTTTAACTGTAGGGTTCATCAAAATCGATCCTCTCTATTAAGCAGGATTTGGCGTGTGTGTTATTGCGACGCACCCTTGAGCATTATAGCATAATTTTACTATGCAGAGCGCCCGCATTGGACAACCACCAGGCCTTGTGAGATACTCTTCGCATCAGATCTTCGGTTGCTATCGGGAGGTTCTTGTATGTCCTCAACCTATCCACCCTCTGGTGGGTCTGTCGTTCGACCGTGTACACGGTGCGGGAAGCCGCTACCGCCCAACGAGATGCGTTGTAGCAATTGCGGCTATCAAAATGTCATGCCGGTACCAAACAGGCAAGTTCCACCATCTCCGAGTGCTACGCGGGGAACCGGAGCGCCGCCCTCCTATGGAGCTGGTCAGCCCATGAATCCGGCCTGGGGACAACCCCCTGCATCCCTGCCAGCCGGTCCCTATGCCCCCCAACAGTCACCGGGGCTAATTGCCCCAATCATGCAAGCGCCAGGTACGCCGCCAACCGGGATGCCAACCCCTGCTCCAGGCTCTGGCATAAATAATGCTTATAGTGGATTGCCCCCAACCCCGAAGCCGCCTACGCCCAGTGCTGGTGGCTTTTATGCAACGCCTGCTCAGTCCGCTCGTCCCCCCATGCCAGGTCCAATGTCATCAGGAGCGAACTTTTATGGAGGCAGCACCCCACGCCAACCAGCCTACCCACCCGTTTCGGCTCCTTCACAAGCCAGTGGCTCCGTTTCCGGGGGTTCAGGCAAAGTCACCAGTACCCCCAGCCTCGTGATGGTACGAAGGAACGATGAACAGGAACCCCCCAGAATAGGCGTGTTGATTACCATTGTCGTTGTACTCGTCATCCTCATCGCCGGTGGCGGCGGTGGCTACCTGTACTGGTCAATACATCATAGCAACACCGCTACAACAACGCTCAAACCAACGCCCACCCCCGATGTGCCACCGTTGTTCTCCGATAACTTCACAAGCAACATCAACGCCTGGGACCTACAAAGTGTTCCCGGCAAATACTCAGTAGCGCTTGCTAACGGCTCGCTGAAACTGGAAGATGATGACAATCACCTCCTATGGGAGCTATTGCCCGGCAACAGGACATTCAGCGACTTCCACCTCTCGGTGAATGCTGAACTCTCAAAGGGTGATCAGAATAACGGCTATGGCATCTACATTCGCGGTGCCTCCAACCAGAACACCGATCTGGCAACCTACTATCGCTTTGAAATCTATGGCGACGGTACCTACGCCATCTTCAAAGGTGTGGTTGACGCAGCAGGCAACAGCACTGCTACTATTCTAGTCAACTACACCTATAGCAGCGTCATTTATCCCAAAGGCCAGATGAACCATATCGAAATCGCCGCCAAAGGCACATCGATGACGTTAATCGTCAATGGGCAAACCATCAAGACTATCACCGATGACAGCTATACGAGCGGCACTATTGCGCTCTTTGTTTCCAATCTCCAGGGTGCCCATGCAGGCGCACAGGCCACCTTCTCTAACTTCGTCA
>DAOTVZ010000245.1:0-12754 GCA_034436045.1 Ktedonobacteraceae bacterium
TTACTTCTCTAACGACGCCTTGATATTTCTCTCGCCGTCATAAGTCAGCAGGATGCGTTTGCCGTCGTAGACGGTTTCCAGGTGGACGGGGCGACCCCAGAGCAGGTAGACGTTTTGCAACGTCTTCTCCGCGTAGACCAGATCGAGTTCCTGACCCTCGAAGAGGTGCTTGATGTAGAGTTCGCGGTTGCCACGATAGTCGCCGTTGTCCACGACCAGGTAGGGGGCACCCAGGTTGGTCATGCTGGCGACGATGCCATCGCGCACCTTCTGCCAGTTCTTTTCGACGATGACCCACTCATCGCCCTCTTTCTTGTAGAGGTAGAGGTCGAGGTCTTTAATCAAGTCTTCGGTCAGGTAGTTGCGCAGGAAGGAGACATCGTTGTCCATCTCGCGCACCTCGAACATCTTCTGCTTGCCCATGCCTGGTTTGCGCCCCAGACGTTCTCGCTCCTCCGGGGTGGGATTATCCCAGCGCCGCTCGATGTCCTCGAACATCTTGAAGCCCAGGTAGTAGGGGTTGAGCGAGGTGCGCGAGGGCGAGAGAACGCTAGAGTGCAGTTGCGCAAATTCAAGTACCTCTGAGTCGCTGAGGAAGCCTCTGTCGCCCAGTTCGCGCATGATACGCGAATGCCAGATGCTATTATGGTGCGTCATACCGTTAGCGACGTAGCGGTGTGAGCGATCAACGGTGATGTCATAGACATCGTTTACTGCGTGTTCAATGCTCACTACTTCATCGGTTGCATCCTCTTTCGAGAACCATCTGTGTGCATTCAGGTAGGCTTGCAGTGCCTGCTGCTTGCGCGTCAGGCGGAAACCGATCTCCTGAGCGTAGAGACGCGCGGACTGCCCCTTAATGCGAATATTGGGGCCGTAGCGGCGCGAGAGGATGCCGTAGTTGAGCAGAATGATTTGCAGTGTTTGCGCGATGTCATCGCTAAACGTGGAGAGAATCACGCCATCAGTGTTTGAGGCGCAGCCGTCGCAGTCGAAGTAGGCGCGCAGAAAGGCGCTGACGACCGCTTTGGGAGAGCGCAGGATGACATCGGGTATGCGTTTCTCCGGCGCTTTGGCGTGCAGGTCGATGCCCAGTGACTGGAGCAGATCGAGTATGTTAGCCGAGTAGAAGACGACACGCCAGCGCCCACCTTTACCGTTAATCGTCTTATCATCCCAGGTCAATGACGGTTCTATAGCGAAGAGGCTGGTAACGAGTTGCGCGTAGCGGTCGGCCAGCTCTCTATCGCCGGTGGTGTAGCCGATGGCATGTTTCGAGACGTGGATGTTGCCATCGCCGATAAGGTAGCCCAGGAACTCCGCAAATTCTGCGGTTACGTGAGAGGGCGCGACGAGCGGTAGACGCTTGCCATACAACGGTTTGCCGCCATTGCCGGTGGTGTAACGGGTGGCTTTGATGGCCTCGATGATGCGCTCTCTGGCATACGCGGTCTGGCCATTAAGCGAACGATAGACGGTGTGAACGCCTACACCCACTGCTTCCGCGACATCGGCGATGGTGGCGCTCAGGATGCGTTGTGGTGCGGCAAGCGGCACCAGCGTTTCAGGCCAGAGGTTATTGCCCACGCTGAGTGGGATGCGCTGACCGATCTGCACATCTTTGAGCGGCAACCACTGCTCATTGCCAATATACAGCTTATGCTCTTCCGCGCCTTCTAGCACGAGGCCGCGCCGTGTGCGCAGGCGAATGGTCGGTGCGTTGCGGCGGATATGGCGGTCGGTAATGGTATCCTGCTGCCCCTGACCACTGGCGACACTCACCTGTTCGCCTCTCGACAGAAGCTCGTGCAGTGCGTCATAGCGCACAAGCCCTTTTTCTGTCAGAACAAGACTGTTTCCGGTCAAGCAGGCCCAGCCCTCGTTCATGATCTTGGTCTGCATCTGTGGCACGAAGTACAGCATCTCGGTGCGCACGATCTCGATCAGATCGCGTTGCCAGGGTTGCAGGTGCGGCGCATGATGCATGAGGAAGAGGAGCATGTCCTTTTCGGGCTTCTCCGGGAACCTGGGCGGCTTGCGGTAGCGTTCGCGCTCGGCCTCGGCGCGTTTGGCCTTCTCATCCAGGCCCCACAGGTCGTCATAGGGCGTGGTGCGTTCGACCGGCTTCTCGTCCTTTTTCTCCGGTTCGTCGTCGTGCAGGAGCAGGTGATAGTCCACGTGTTCCTGGATGGAGAGAACGGCGTCCAGGTAGCGCTCGACCTCCGCCTTGCCATGATCGAACTCGTACTTAGCGATGCGCTCGGCGTGGATGCTCACCTTGTCGATCATGCGTCGAGAGGTATGCTGGAAGTAGGCGTTATTTTTGAAGAAATCGGTATGGCCGAAGACGTGAGCCGCCACGAACGTGTTCTGGAGCAGGTTGTTCATCTCCATCAGGAAGGCATAGCTGGGGTTCGTGTTGACCACCATCTCATAGATTTTGCTCAGGCCGAGATCATAGTGCATTTTTTGGCGATAATATGCCTTGCCATGCGTCCAATGGCTGAAGCGACCGGGGAGGCCATAGGAGGCAAACTCGTACATAATGGAGGCCGGAACCAACTCAAAGTGGGTTGGGAATGGATCAAGGCCGAACTCGTGCGCAATCTTCCAGGTTTCGTCAATCGCATCGCGCAGGCGCTCCAGGTCATTGCCACCTTCTATCTGCATAACATTTCTCCTTTGTATCATCAGACCTCTAGCGTGAGGGCACCGGTTCGCGTTGGGCGAAGAATTTGCGCAGCGCCGGGTAGACCTCCTTTTTATCTGAGATGGTTACGGCAATAAATTTCTTATCGGTGATTTTGTTATAGGCCGACATCAGCGTGCTGGGCGAGCGATAGTGGCCCTCGCGTATCTCGCCGTAGCCGAAGATGTTGCACAGTTCCATCAGTTTGTTGACCAGTTGCACGCAGCGATCATTATCCCAGGGCAGGTTATCGCCGTCCGAGAAATGGAACGGGTAAATGTTCCAGTCGTGCGGGTTGTAGCGCTCTTTGATAATCTGCAAGGCCAGTTCGTAGGCCGACGAAACCTGAGTGCCGCCGCTCTCGCCCTTGTGGAAGAACTCCTCCTCAGTCACCTCTTTGGCTTCAGTGTGGTGGCTGATGAAGACAATCTGCACATTGTTATAGCGTGTGCGCAAGAAGCGTACCATCCAGAAGTAAAAACTTCTTGCGATGTACTTCTCAAATTCCCCCATACTGCCCGATACGTCCATCATGGCGATGACGACGGCGTTGGATTGATATTTGATGGTGGGTTCCCAGACCTTGAAGCGCAGGTCTTCGGATTTGATGTCGTGGAAGGTAGCATCACCTTTGGCGGCGTTGCGCTTCATGTTCTCCATAATGGTGCGCTTTTTATCCAGGTTGGACATCGGCCCCTTCTTGCGCACATCGGTGAAGCGCACGGCTTCGGTCTCCATCTCCTGCTGACGTTTCTCTTCCAGGTTAGGCAGGCTCAGATCCTCGAAGATCATAGCGGCCAGCTCTTCCATCGAGATCTCGGCCTCGTAGTAATCAACACCGGCTTCCTTACCGGCATCACCCTTCTTGCCTTTGCCAGAGCGTGGCTCCTGTGCCACCACGTCACCGACCTTGCTTTTGCCGTCGCCTTGACCGGCGTGTTGCTGCCGTCCGGGGTCATAGCGGAAGCGGTATTCATCGAGTGAACGAATGGGGATACGCACCGCTTTTTTGCCGTCGGAGAGAATAATGCTCTCTTCGCTTACTATGTCGCTGAGGTTCTTTTTGATGGCCTCACGAATCTTTTCCTTGTGGCGCTCCTGGTCGATCTGCCCTTTGCGATGCAGAGACCAGTCATGTTGAGAGACTGACATAGCGCGTTCTCCTTGTATGTGTAGCTCATGATAGCGGCATGCACAGAGGGAACAGGGCGACCGCGCCAGGGGACGCCCGTGCAGGTACCCAGGCGTGGCCGCCCTGAATATGTGTGTCGTTGCCGTTTTCTATCATCAGCGATTGAGCAGACTCCCTACGTAACGCAGTATCTCGTTCGCGCACACGTGGCAATAGCCATGCTCGGTCATGAGGCGATTGACCACCTCATTGATCTTGCGCAGTTGTTCCTTGTCGGGTGTGCGGGTGGATGTGGTGATCTTCACCACATCGCGCAGGTCGGCGAACAGCTTGCGCTCAATGGCCTCCTTGAGTCGTTCGTGGCTGGTGTACTCGAAGGTCTGACCCCGGCGTGCCAGCGACGAGATGCGGATGAGAATCTCTTCGCGGAAGGCGCGCTTGGCGTTTTCTGTGATGCCGATCTGCTCTTCGATGGAGCGCATCAGATGCTCGTCCGGCTCCATCTCCTCGTCGGTGATGGGGTCACGGAGCTTGGTCTTGTTGCAGTACGCCTCCACATTGTCCAGGTAGTTATTGAGCAATGTACGCGCCGACTCCTCGTAGGAGTAGACGAAGGCGCGCTGTACCTCTTTGCGCGCGATCTCGTCGTACTCTTTACGCGCCTCGGCGATAAAGTTGATATAACGCTCACGCTCCTCGCGCGTAATGCTGGTATGCTGGTCAAGGCCATCCTTGAGGGCACGCAGGGCGTCAATCGGGTTAATGCAGGTGACGTTCTGCCTGATCAGTGCATTGGAGAGGCGGTTGATAACGTAGCGCGGTGAGATGCCGTCCATGCCCTCACGCACCGCTTCCTCCTGCAACTCCTTGACATCTTTCTGTTTGAAGTCCTCGATATCCTCGCCATCGTAGAGGCGCAGCTTCTTGATCAGGCTCATGCCCGCCTTCTTGGAAGGCTCCAGGCGCGTCAGGACAGCGAAGATACTGGCAATGCGCAAGGTATAGGGAGCGATATGGACATTTTGCAGTGAACTCTGCTTGAGCAGCTTTTCGTAGATTTTGACCTCATCGGAAACGCGCAAGTTGTAAGGCACTTTGACCAGAATGATGCGGTCCTGCAAGGCTTCCGACTTCTTGTTGCCGACGAAAGATTGATACTCATGCTCGTTGGTGTGGCTGACGACCACCTCGTCAGCATAGATCATGCTAAAGCGGCCCGTTTTGATATTCTGCTCCTGACTCAGTGTGAGCAGCACATACAGAAATTTCTCGTCTGTCTTGAGCATCTCGACGAATTCCATAATACCGCGATTGGCGATATTAAGTTCTCCGTCGAATCTGTAGGCGCGCGGGTCACTTTCAACGCCGACTTCGCCGATGGTCGAGAGGTCGATGCCGCCGACAAGCTCACTGATGTCCTGGCTGTTATGCTGCACAAAGCCATCGGCGACGAACGAGTGCGTTTCCGGCACAAGCAGGTCGTAAACTGGCTCGATACCGGCGGGACGAATCTCGCGCACGGTGAGCCACAGGTAGTTTTGCCGCACTAACGTAGCAAGTCCGTTGTGGGCCAGTTCTGGTGCTGTTGCCAACACGGTGCGAGCGCGGTTATATGAGAGTTCGCGGTCACCGGCCAGGATGCGTGCCAGGTAGCCGTCACCGCCGTGGCCAGTAAGATGGACGGTGCCATAGGGCAGGTGATCATAGTTGGTCTTGTTGCTGCGTTCGTTGCGCAGTGGCGCAGTAGCCTTATTGTGTAGCGAAGGGATCAACTCAACCAGGTCAAGCACCTGGTCGCCGCGCAAGGTGACATTGTAGTATGTCTCGCCCTCGTCCTGGTGGCTCCATAGCGAGCCAACTATGCCGAGGTTGAGCAGTGCGATGTGAACCTGGCGGGCCAACTGACGTGATTTGCTGGTGAACTTGAAGGTGTTGGAGCCTTGTTTATTACCGTGAATGGTGGCGTCGCCCCAGAAAAGTCCCTCAAGGAAGGCCAGCATGTCTGCCTCACTGCTACTGAGAACGCAGGTTGGGATAGATTTGGCATGGGCACCGCGCTCAATACCCAGTTCGCCGTGCAGCCAGCTGCTGAGGGCTTTGCTGCTAATAGAGACATTGTAGTTGTACGTTGTACTCTTGCGGTGTGGGGTAGCCGTGAGGCCGAAGAGGCTCTGTGTCAGTTCTACAAAGCGGTCAATTAGCATCTGGGAACTGTTGACAAACCAGGTTTCGTAGGGCGTCACGCTGCCCTCGGCAGTGAGCAGGCCGAGCCAGTAGGCCAGGTCTGGCGTCATGGTACGGGGTTGGCGCGGCAATGGATAGAAACTGTCCGGCAAGGTAACGCTTTGACCGAAGATGCGACTGCCGCGCGCCAGCGCGACATAGCTGCCGGGTTGGAGTTCGCCAATCTTTGTCCAGCCTGTTGTCCCATCCTCTTGCATGGTCAGCAGTGGATGGTTAGCAGTACCGCGAATGGTATAGCCAAGATTGGTTTCTACCTCGTAGATAGGCTGGAAGCCGCCGCAATAGAACTTGCTGGCCCTTTCGGGGCCATTGATGCCCAGGACGGTTGTTTCGTAGTCAACGAACTCATCGGCGCGGGGCTTTTGCGGCAGTTGCAGGTAGATGTCCTCCATGCGCTGAAGACCCTGGTCGGTGAGGACAAGGGTATCGCCAGTCACGCATTTCGGGTCGGATGGAGTGAAGGTGCCAATACCGATACGATACTTTTCACTAAAAGTAATGCGTTTTACGGGCACTTCTTCAATGCGGCCATGATACTCGTTATCGAGCATGTAGCGGCACTGGGGGCACAGATCACCTTCGATATAGATGCCAAACTCTTTTTCTACGTCGCCGCGCAGTTCATGGGGGATCAGGTGCAGTGGCTCTTCATGCATAGGGCAGCCCTTAATGGCGTAGACCGCGCCCTCATCCGTCCGGCTGTAGGCCTCTAAACCGCGCTTGAGCAGGTAGACTATCGTAGACTTACCACCACCGACCGGCCCCATGAGCAAGAGGATGCGTTTACGAACTTCCAGGCGCTGGGCGGCTGAGTGGAAGTAATCGACGATCTGTTGGAGCGGCTTCTCAATACCAAAGATTTCCTTACTGAAAAAGTTGTACCGTGGCTCTCCTGAACGGGTCGTTTCGAAGCCAGCATCCATAATCATATGGTAAATGCGTTCATGAGAAAGGCGCGCAACCTGAGGGCGTTTTGTGGCGATCTCGAAGTATTGGGAGAACGTCCCTTCCCATGCCAGGCTTCGTTCGCGGTCCCGAAATTCTTCTAACCGCTTCACCAAATCCATAAGTCAACCTCTCTTTGTTGTATAACTTAGTAGCGTATTGAGATATCTTGTGTAGTGGATGTAGTCCACCTGTGTATATCTCGTTGTCTACTAACTGGAACTATTTACATCATACAGCCGGGAATACGCACTACATGGTCGAAAAGAAACTCTTACGCTTCTTCCGAACAAGGTGTATAAGACCAGGAAGGCCGGTCTCCATGCTCAGCGAGAGAGAACCAGCCCTTTCCTACGTTGCAGAGGATGCTCTGATTGGTTGTTATTATGCCCTGTGTCCAACTTTCTAGTTGGTGACGAGGAGGTTCGTGAGAGCGATAAATCACCTGACGCTCCTGCAATGTTTCAAGCTATCCTTTCTCATGCTCATGGACTTGTAGAAAAGCCCTTACCGTTTGAAAGCCGCTACATCTCACCCCGCTACTTAAAACACTGCTGGTACAATAACACTATGCCTATGGGTATACGCTCATTATAGCACATTTCTTCTAAAAAATGAAGGGTCTATTGTTCGCGCGCATCTTGTTGCAGGTTATCTGAACTGGCTCTCACGCTCCGCAATGACGAGGGTAATGGTATCGCCGTAGGCGACGCCTAGCGTGCGGGCAGCGTTGCCATTGCGGATCGCCACACCAATATAGCCGGAACTGTCGCCATAGATGAATGGGCGCGCCTCGTTGGCCTCGTCGGTAGCGGAGAAGAAGCGGCGACATTCGGTTAGCATGATACTGCGTGCCGGAATATGGAGTTGTACCGGCTGGCTGAACAGTTCAGGGACGAGCGTGAGCGGGATACCCGTGATGATGTTGCCGAAGTGATCAATGTGAACAACGCTGGATTCGATGCGATTCTCATGTCGTTCGATACCCAGAGGCAAACGAATGAGCGAGTCTGGCTCCAGGCGCTCACCGATGTCTTCCAGTGGCACGCCGCGCGCGAGGTGCGCACCAACCGGTGTGAAGATGTCGCGCCCATGAAAGGTCGAGCTAACCTGGGTGAGATGGTACGCCGGATTGGAGAGGTTCACAATGCTATGTACCGGTTGCTCGGCGTAGATGTAACTGAACAGGCCGTTGTCCGGTCCGACAAAATACCAATCACCGGCATAAAGCGCGATGGCGCGCCGTGTACTGCCGACGCCGGGATCAATGACGCAAACGAAGACCGTACCGGCGGGGAAATAGCGATAGACAGTCGAGAGAATCCAGGCCGCCGACGCTACCCGTTGTGGCGCAATCTCGTGCGTGATATCGACAAGCTGAGCCTGGGGAACAATCCCCAGCGCGACTCCTTTCAGCACGCCCACGTCGCCGTCACCGGAGCCAAAGTCGGTCATGAAAGCGATAAGAGGATGGTGAGATGAAGAAGATATTGGCATACGTTTAGTTTGCTGTCCTCCTACTGGTTGGCGTAATTTTCTGTTTACATGATAGCATATTGGAAGAAGCGGGCGGGCCGCAGCGACGCCTTGTGCTTGCCTGGCCCGCTTATGCT
Source organism: Ktedonobacteraceae bacterium (assembly GCA_034436045.1). Lineage (GTDB taxonomy): Bacteria > Chloroflexota > Ktedonobacteria > Ktedonobacterales > Ktedonobacteraceae > H111-94. The sequence goes on from DAOTVZ010000245.1 coordinate 8,624, forward strand.
GTCCAATGGTCATACTCTACTAGGAAAAGACGGAGGAGGTATGCTATACTAGCCACCATGCTGGCAAAGTATGCTTCCTGGTAGTTCCAAATAGCACATGTAATGCTGATGCTGTGTGTGTAACAAGCGGAGTGATGCGGCAATGAATATTAGCACGGGTGGCCCTCATATTCTCCTGTTTGAGAGAGATCAACAATTAATAACACTCTTGATAAGCGAGTTTCAGTTGGCGGGATACGAGTGTCATGTGGCACGCACGGCGGTTGAGGTGTTCGACGCGATTGCGCGCTATCCCATTCGTATGGTGCTGGTGGACCTGGCGCAGGCAGCGGCGACGCGGCGCGAGTTCTGGGTGGCACTGGATACTCAATGTCGTGGACGTGGGGTGCAGGTCATGACCTTTCAATGCACCAATATCGCCGGTTATGGCCCGCACGATCCCGATGATCGCACGTATGCGATGGCTGATATGCACGTCGATGGTATGCTCGGTCTGATGAATATGGTTGATGCCGTTCGCTCCCGTGTTCCTGTTATGACTGCATCGAATACTCTGCCGCGTATTTCCAGAACATCGCCCACCATGCCTTCGTACACACAGGCATCCACCGCTACTTCTGCTGCCTCATCCGGCAATCCGATGCCACGTCCCACTACTACGGCGGAGTCCCGTTCAGCGCGTGTTACTGCGTCCACCTATCCGCCGACTGCGCCGCTGTCTGCGCCGTCAGCACTTTCGCCTTCATTGTCACCGCAGCAGACAACTATACCCACTACCGCGTCTGGGGCCGGTAGTGCGGGGGGGCAGAGTGGGCCGCCGACGGCGCGGACTGATAAAATTCGCGCGGTTCTCTACCCAACGCCGCGTTCTCGCGCGGGCCAGAGCAACCAGCTTGAAGGGGCGACGGGTGAGCAGATGCCCCCAGGTTCATCTGCCACCAGGATGCGGGTCAGAGAGCAGGTAGAGAGTAAGGAGCAGTCTGAACTGACCACAGAACCGGGACCATCCTCTAATCTTTCCATGTTGCAACAATTGGCGAGTGGACAAAATATCGGTGGTGAGTCGAGCCTGGCTCAGCTTTCCCGCATGGTGCAAGAGAGTCGTCCTGCTATCACAGGTGAGGATTACGACCCTGCGGCACGGCAGATAGGTGGGATGCCTTTTGATACCGCGTCTCTGGCGGCCTTCAGTGCAACGCCTACCACGTCAGCGCAGACCATCGTTCAGGCATCTCCCACGTCTCCCTCGTCCGTTCACGAGTCATTTTCTGCACAGCCCTTGCGTGCTTCACCCATCGAGGATCGGCCTCTTGAGCGTGTGGAGCGGAATACCAGCGCGTTGCCTTCTGCGTTGCCGCCGGTGGACGAAACGCATCCGGCTAACAGTTCGTATACCAACTATGGATATGAGCAATCATCAACATTGTCGGCGCAGAATACACATTCCCCGCTGGCATCTCTGAGTGCCGCAACCGGCGTTACGGGCACGACCGCTACACGAGAGACAGGTGTATCACCGCAGCACAGCGTCCAGCCGCAGGCAACGTCCCTCGCACAGACGGAGTCGCTAGCCCGTCCGAGTGTTGAGAAGAGACAGGATGAGCGCGCTGCTGATGAACAGAAGGTGGAACAGGTCGATGAGAGAGAATCTCCTGCGCCGGTACAACAACGGCAGGAGCGGGAACAACTGTCTCAGCGTGAGGAGTCGATGGCGGGGAGTGTCGAGGAGGTTCACCCGATACAGGAACAGTCGGCGGTAAATGCGCAACTGGCGGCAGTTTTGCAGGCAGCGCAGATCGCGCAGGAGAACCCTACGGATGTTACTGGCGAGCAGGCGCGCACGGCTCCCATGCCCAGCAACGCGACATTGCTCGATATCGTGCAAAGTTTACCGCCAATGCCGCCACCGCCTCAGCAGCAGGTTTTGAGTGGTCGCGCGACGCGCTCTCTGAGCAAGGTTTTGCTAGAAGGGCACCTGGTACCGCAGAATCGTCTGGAGGTAGCGCAAAATATCCAGCGTATGCTGCGGGGGGTAGACTTGAATTATCAACTGGGGGAGATACTCTTAATGTTTAAATTGCTGACGCCGGATCAGTTGCTGGCGGCCAGTCTAGTCAGTTATGGGTTGATTACCACGCAGCAAATCGCCTCTCTCGGTCGCATTCGCCAGGAATTACACGCGATGGGTCTGGAGTATGATCTGGAAACCCTACTGATACTCTTCAGGATTCTCACCCCGGAGCAGTTACGTGAAGTGCGCTCAAGCTGGCAAAGCTGATAGCTATGAAAAGTTAGTGAGATACCATCATGGTTCACTCCCCTCTTCATCAATGGAATTTGCAGCCGGACGAGGCCATCGCGTTGCAGAAAGAGCTGGCGGTGCGCGTCATCCGCGAGGATTGTCTGGGTGAAGTGCGTCATATAGCCGGCGTTGATATGGCGATTAATGAAACAAACGGTATGGCGCGCGCCGCTGTAGTGCTGCTGACCTACCCGGCCTTAGAACTGGTGGAGCAGCATATCTATGAAGAGCCAATTCGCATGCCGTATATTCCTGGCCTGCTCTCCTTCCGTGAAGCCCCCTGTGTGATCGGCGCGTTTGAGCGTCTGCACCAGCAGCCCGATCTGGTGATGGTGGATGGCATGGGCATCGCACATCCTCGCCGCCTCGGCATCGCTTCACATCTCGGCCTCTGGCTCGACCTGCCCACCATTGGCTGCGGCAAATCGATCCTGGTCGGTAAATATGATAAAGATGCGCTGGGCGAAGAGGTCGGAAGCTGGTTGCCTCTAGTCCATCATAATGAGGTAGTGGGTGCGGCAGTGCGCACGCGCGCGCGTGTGAATCCCATGATTATCTCGATTGGTCACAAGATCAGCCTGGAAACTAGCATCAGATACGTGCTGGCCTGTTGTCGCGGCTATCGTCTGCCGGAGCCAACGCGCCTGGCGGATAAGCTCTCCAAAAATAACGAGTGGCATGAGCAGGAAGAGCAGCAACAGCCGACGTTGTGGCAGTAGGATGTGAAACAACGAACACCAGGGCGGCCCTCGTGGTCGCCCTGGTGTTCGTTGTGCCTGTTGTTTGTTGTATTACGCTTTGGGTGTATGGGCCGAGATGAAGGCCAGGACGCGCTTCCAGGCATCCTCTGACTCGCTAGCGAACTCGGTGGCACGGCGGTCAAAGAAGCTGTGGGTGGCGTTGGGATAGATGATGATCTCATGTTCCACACCAGCTTTGTCCAGGTTCTCATCCAGTTGATGAACCTGCTCAACCGGAATGCCCTGGTCGTTGCCGCCGAAGAGGCCAAGCACAGGGCATTTCGTCTGCACGGATGCCTCTAGCACAGTGCCTTTGCCACTGCCCAGGTCACGCGCCAGACCGGCGTAGAAGCCGATGACGCCAGCAAGAGGAAAATTCTCGGTTGCGCTATACAGCGAGGTGCTGCCACCGAAGCAGAAGCCGACGGTGAAGGTGGCGCGCTGCGCACCGGCCCCTTCGCGCAGTTTGTTAATAGCCGCGCTAATGTCGGTCATTAGCGTGTTGTAGCGGATTTGCTGTACATGCGGCCAGAACTCGAAGGAATCGTCGCGCGCGGTCAGCCCTGCTGTGCGCCCAAAGTAGTCGATAGCCATGGCGGTGATGCCCAGTTCCGCGAAGCGTAGCGCCAGATCTTTGTAGAACTGGTGCAGGCCGCGAACATCGGGGTAGATAAGCACCTGCGCGTTGCCAGGATTTTCCGGCGTCGCCAGGTAGGCCATGAACCGATTACCATCTGATGCGGTAAGTACCAGGTCTTCGCCATGCGCCTTGCCACCGGAAACGGGTGGCACCGGCGGACGCGCGTTATCGTCGTAACACATAACGAACTCCTTTTTTCTGCAAGTGAAGTGGATAAAGGTTGAACCGGCACCCCTGAAAGGGCGTCACTCCAACTATATATCATAACACCTCAGACGAGAATCAGGTCACGCCTGGCGAAGCAGGATTCGACCCGCCATGCCAATCCGATAATAGTGTTTATAATGCTTCTATCAAAGGAAGCTGTGCTGTATCTACTTCATTTGAAGATAGATAATAGTTGTCATCTAGCAGGTCTTCTAATCTATCAGGCCATATGGCCTTCGCCT
>DAOTVZ010000246.1:0-8915 GCA_034436045.1 Ktedonobacteraceae bacterium
GGCGAGCAGGGCAGATAAAGAAATTTTCCCCTGTAAGCGGCGCAGGCCCCATGTCGTAGGGGCGTGATGAATCACGCCCTGAGCGCGGAGCGGGGGGCGAGCAGGGCGTGATGAATCACGCCCCTACTACTCCTGTGGGGGGAGCGGTGTGGTCGGTGGGACGGTTGAAGCCTGTTCATTGGCGGGTGTGGCCTGCTGCCCAGGGTAGGGCGGCATACCCTGATAGGGGGGTTGGCCGGGTTGTGGTGGATATGAATAGGGGTAAGGATAGGCACCATAGGGCGGGTATGGCTGGCCTGGATAGGGCATAGAGGGTGGCTGTTGCTGCACGTTGCCTCTGCCGATCAGCCCGCCGAGTGCGCCCAGACCGGCCCCCAGGCCAATGGCGAAGACCAGACCGATCAAGCCGCCGATGATGGCAGCGGCTATAATGAAGCCATTCGTGTAATGAAAAGGGATATTGGCCGCATTCACAAAGCCCTGCGCTGCATGCCGCACCCTGTTAATCGTGGCGATATCCACAACAATGGTAGCGATGAAGCCCAGGATGCCCTGAAACACGCCGGTCAGCAGGCCCGCGAAGGTGCCCGTGCTGACCCTATGCGTTTGGCGCGCGGCAAAGAGGCCCGCCAGCAGGTAGAAAGCCAGCGCAATAAGGAACGCGAACAGTTCTAGCAGCAGGACAATCCCTGGATTTGAGACGCGCAGGATACCGGCCAGCACGGTCACAATGATTTGAATGATGCCCAAACTAATACCCCAGATCAATGCTTGTTTGAGAGCAGGATGCTTTTGCATAGTAGCTTTATCCTCTTTCTCATCAACGGGCGGGAGCAGACGCGGTACCCCGATCCTCCCACCAATGTCGATGCGGGCAAATGCGGTGAACTGACCGCTACATTTATGCCCGTTCGTTCACTTTCCTTCTCTATCAGGTATCTTAGAATGCACAATACATAAGAACTTGTTTCTATGCTATGTACGTTTTCCTCTATTGTGCGGTTGTATGCTGATAGGCAAGCAGGCATGGTGATCGTACACAGGGTATCCCTCGCGGTTGCCTTGCTCGCTTCATCAATTCTGGCAAACGAGCCGAAAAATGGGAATAAGGGCTATCGTGTGGACGTTATAAAGGGTGATTAGCAATCCCGCTTCATGAGTGCTAGACAACGCCGAAAAGGCGTGGTATAATCTTAGCAGTCGCCCGGCGAGTTTGCTAAAGACAGATGCCCGGTGCGGCATCTTGAGAGAGCGAGGATAAGTACTAATGAAATGTGAACGTTGTCAACGCAATCCTGCCCAGGTGCGTGTAGATCAGATCGTCGATGGGCGTCGGGAGCAACATTATCTCTGTCGGTCATGTGTCGATGAGTTGATGAACAGTGCCATGGAACAGATGGGCGGCATGGGATATGACCCCGAAAATCAACGTCCTCCCTTTGGTTTTGGCCCTAACTTTAATATGAATAATTCCGCTTCTGGTGTGAATGGTCGTAGTACGGCAACCGCCCAGAAGACATCAAATAGTAAGACCCCGACCCTCGATCAGTATGGGCGTGACCTCACCGCCGAGGCGGCTGCAGGCAAACTTGACCCGGCTGCCGGGCGTGAACGTGAACTACGTCGTGTGATTACTGTATTGGGGCGTCGTCAGAAGAACAATCCGGTATTGATAGGTGAGCCGGGCGTCGGTAAGACTGCTATTGTAGAGGGTCTGGCGCGCCGCATTTACGAGGGCAATGTACCCGCGAATCTGCGTGGAAAGCGCATTGTGACCCTGAACATCGGTGGCATGGTGGCCGGGGCGATGTTCCGTGGTCAGTTTGAGCAGCGCATCAAATCCATTCTGGAAGAGTTGCGCAACGCTCCTGAAGTGATCGTCTTCATCGATGAACTGCATACCGTTGTCGGTGCGGGCGCGGCAGAGGGAGCGGTTGGCGCGAGTGATATGCTCAAACCGGCGCTGGCGCGTGGCGAACTGCGCTGTATCGGCGCGACCACGCTGGACGAGTACCGTAAGCATATAGAGAAGGATGCCGCGCTGGAGCGCCGCTTCCAGCCGGTGATGGTCAGTGAGCCTTCGGTCGAAGAAGCCATCGAGATGCTGCGTGCTGTACGTGCTAACTACGAGGCGCATCACGGGGTAGGCATCACCGACGAGGCCATTGAGGCGGCGGTGAAGCTTTCTGACCGCTATATCAATGATCGCTTCTTGCCGGACAAGGCCATCGACGTGATGGACGAAGCCGGTTCGGCCCTGCGTCTTGAGGCTACCGAGAAGGGTATTATTAGCCCGGTGATGATTGCTGACCTGGAGAAAGAACTGGCCGATATCCAGGCTCAGAAAGAGGCGGCGGCTAACGCTGAGGATTATGAGCGTGCCGCGCGTCTGCGTCAGCAAGAATTGCTTGTGCTGGAGAAGCTAGAGAAGGCTCGTACTGAGGTTGGTCAGGGCCTTGCGTTGCTGGTCACGCCGGAGCATATCGCGCATGTGGTGGAGAACTGGACGGGCGTGCCGGTGAGCCAGATGCTGGAAAACGAGCGCCAGAACCTGCGGCACCTGGAGGATGATCTGCGCAAGCATGTCATTGGTCAGGACGAGGCGATCAGCGCCGTAGCTCGTGCCATTCGTCGCTCGCGTGCCGGCCTGAAAGACCCCAAACGGCCCATCGGTTCCTTCCTGTTCCTGGGGCCGACCGGTGTCGGTAAGACCGAACTGGCGAAAGCGTTAGCGCGCGAACTGTTCGGTGGCGAGGATAACATCATTCGCCTTGACATGTCGGAGTACATGGAGCCGCATACTGTGTCGCGTCTGTTCGGTAGCCCTCCCGGCTATGTCGGCTATGACGAGGGTGGTCAGTTGACGGAGCAAGTGCGTCGTCGCCCGTATAGCGTCGTCCTGCTGGACGAGGTTGAGAAGGCGCATCCAGAAGTCTTCAACGCGCTGTTGCAGATCATGGATGATGGGCGTCTGACGGATGGTCAGGGCCGCACGGTGGACTTCAAGAACACCATTCTCATCATGACCAGTAACGTGGGGAGCGCCGAATTGAAACGCGCCTCGCGCATCGGCTTCTCGGCCAATCACGAGGATCGCGACGATCAACATAAGGAGTTGCAGGCGAAGGCGATGGATGCGCTCAAGCGCACCTTCCGACCGGAATTCATCAACCGTATCGACCAGATCGTGGTCTTCCATGCGCTGGGCAAGACGGAACTGTATCGCATTGTCGATCTGCTGCTCGACCAGGTGCGCGCGCGCCTGAGCGAACAGGGCATTCAACTGGTCGTCGATGATGCTGCGCGTGACTTCTTGCTGAAGGAAGGTTTCGACGAGGAGTATGGTGCGCGTCCACTGCGCCGTGCCATCCAGAGCTACGTCGATGACGCGCTGGCTGACGCGCTCCTGGCCGGTGAGATCGCTCCTGGCAAGACTGCTCTGGTAACGGTAAGTGATGACAAGATTGTCGTTCGCCAGCAGGAGCCGGTACACGTTGCATAAGATAAGCTAAAAAATAGAAAAATACCCTGGGTCATGGCTCAGGGTATTTTTCTATATCAATTAGTATTTGCGCGGGAACTGATAGTTGTCGTACCAGTTGTTGGAAGCGGGCGCTACGCCAGTCTGTGGAAAGCCGGTGATGGTGGTGCCGTTGCCGGAAGCGGCGGGCGTGTTGCTGATGGTAATGGCGGTTGTGGTTGGTATTGGCGCGAAAGTCGGTGTCGGTGCCGGGGTACTCTGTGTGACGAACTGGTTGATGTCTACCTTGCCACAGGCTACTGTCGGGCCGGTGGCGCTTCTCCCCGCGTGAACATCGACCCAGACGCCTTTCTGCACGGCGAGGGCCAGGTTGGAGAAACTGAGCGTGCCAGAAAGAGTACCATTGCTATCAGCAGTCACGCTGTTGAATGTCTTTAGCACGGGGCCGCCGCACTGTCCGGCGTCCAGCGTGATAACGTAAGGTACTTTGGCGGCCAGCCCTTGCAGGTTGATCAGCAAGTAGCCTCCGTTGCCTTGTGTCTGGGGCACGATCTGAGCCGAGCCACTGGCATTCACGCTACCGATACCACTCAGCAGCCCGTTTCCGGCCTTCATGAGAAAGCTGGGGAGAAAAAGGAAAATAAAGAGGACGACCACGATAGCGAGGCCGAGCAGGCGAAAAATAAAGCGAAGCATCGTTCCCTCCCGTGCAATACGACACAATCTCTGCTGTATGCTATATCATTATATGTCAAGCTGGGGCAGATCAACAAGGGCACGGTGAATGGCCTCTACCTCATCTTTCAGACCTGAAATTCCTCTCTCAATTCATCATCACGCCCCTGCGGAATGTCTATAGGAGCGCATAGCCGTCAGATAGGCCAGGCTGGCGGCTAGCTGTTGCTCTTCATAGGTAATGATGGCCTGCGCCGACTCGCCGCGTTCAAATGGTGTGCGCCAGTCACCCATCGGTCGGGCATTGGCCTGCACGAAATGCCAGACGTGAGCAAAGTGAGCCGCCGAGCGCGTGGGATACTCAGGCCAGTAATCATCGGCCAGTACGCGAATGTGGCGTGCCTCCAGCGCTCCCAACTCGATTGAGAGAGGCGCGTCTGGACAGACTTCAGAGAATAGAGTGAACAGCGCGGGAAAGTTAATGACGCCTTGACCCAGCGGGCAACGCACGAGCCGATAGCCCTCTTCGCTCAGAAAGATCATGTAATCTTTTAGATGCACATCTTTCACATAGGGTGCGACTCTGCGGGCAAAATCCAGTGGCTCCTCCGCCGTCGCCAGTGGATTGCCCGTATCGAGCGTAATGCCAAAGTGGGGTGAACCGATGGACTCGCATAGCCAGAGCAACTCTTCCGAAGCCATGTCCTGGTGATTTTCTACTGACAGGTTGATGCCGCGCTGCTCCGCTGTGGTAGTAGCCTGTCGCAACGACGCCAGTACCTCCTGCAAAAACGTTTGCCAGCGACCGGCCAGGGGCCGCCGATCACCGCCGATTTTCGCCCCACCGACGACAGTGCGCACCGTGAGCGCTCCTAGCTGCACACCCAGGTCGATGGCCTGAGCGAGTGCCTCTGGTTGATAGCCGCTGGTGGCGAGCGTGATAAACAGTCCATGCTCTTGAGCATAGTGTGCCACCGCCGCTACATCCTGACCTTGCATCAATGATGCGGGCATTTCTACACCACTAAGACCGACCGCCAGCGCCCGTTCCATCAATTGTAGCGGTGAGAGGGGCGCGCGGCCCGACTGTGGGTACAGGCCCATGCTAAACATAGTTCCATACATAGAGAGTCCGATGCGCATATTCCTACCCTTTCAGAGATGTCACTCAGCCGTCCAGCCGCCATCAACCACCAGCGCTGAGCCGGTCATGAAACTGGATGCCTCGGAGGCCAGGAAAACGATCACGCCCGCCAGTTCGCGCGGTTGACCCCAGCGCCCTAGAGGAATATGGTTTAGAAAGAACTGATTGGCCTCTGGATTATTCATGACCGGCGTATTGAGTTCGGTCGCAAAAGGGCCAGGACAGAGCGCGTTGACGGTAATGTTGTCAGCCGCCAGTTCCAGTGCCAGTACCTTCGTCAACTGAATCACGCCGCCCTTGCTAGAACAGTACGCGCTCCGCTCAGGCAATGCCGTGAGGCCCAGCATGGAGGCGACGTTAATGATGCGCCCGAAATGCCGCTGTTTCATATGTGGAACAACCGCTTTAGCACACAGAAAAGGTGCCTTCAGATTCGTATGTTGCACCAGGTCCCAACTGGCCTCGTCGAAGACCTCAACAGGCTTGCGAATATTAATACCGGCATTATTGATCAGAATATCAATCTGCCCAAACTCCTGCATAGTCGTCGCCACCATCTGTTCAATCTGTTGTGCCTCGGTCACGTCGGCAACAAGCCCCAATGCGCGCTGACCGGTAGCCCCGGCAATCTTCGTGGCCGCCGCCTGCACGCTCTCCTGCTGGCGGCCCGTGACGACGACGCTGGCACCAGCCTCGGCCAGTGCGTTCGCCATCACAAAGCCCAGACCGCGTGTGCCTCCGGTGATCAGGGCCACACGTCCATCTAACTTAAATAGTTCCAATGACATGAAAAATAGTAATCCTCCTCATACCTGTTTTGTTGATAACGCAGTCAACCATCTCGCCAGTTGTGAAAAACTTTACGATATGAACTTTACCACAATTCCCTGTTGGTTACACCGGCATGAGGGGCAGAGTGTCTGGTGTTGCATAATAGCTTTTCTTCGCCGACAAAGCTATTTTAAGCTTGACTTTCTGGAGTCATGTCTCATTTTTTTATTTATCAGCGCCCGCTTGTTGACGAGTAGCTCATCTATCAGTACTATGGATATGGACAGGATACGATACTATTGGGGTTTGTGGAAGGGAGAGTATAGCACATGTCTGAAAAGCAGCAGACGCCGCAGCAACTTGTAGGGCTAGCGCTGTGTAGAGGCGAATACACGCTCAGGCAGGTCATCGGGCGTGGCGGTATGGGTAGCGTCTACCTGGTTTCTCATCGCGCACTGAATGTGCCACTGGCGATGAAACGTATTCGCGCCGACAAGCCGTTGCCGGAGAGTGTAGAGCGCGAACTGGATGCTCGTCTCGCCATGCAGCCCGCGACTCAACAGGATAAGCTTGCTATCGGTGATTTTCCCAGCAGTGGAGGTGAGCATACAGACCGCTTTTTGCGCGAGGCCCTCTTTCTCGCGCGTTTGCACCATCGCGCCATTCCGGCCCTCTATGACTATTTTTGCGAGGATGGCTACTGGCATCTGGTGATGGATTATGTGCCTGGCCAGACGCTGTCGCATTATTTACGTAAGCATGCACCGCTGCCGCCGTTGGAGGCGTTAAACTACGCGATGCAATTGTGCGATGTGCTGCATTATCTGCATAGTCAGCGACCGCCGATTATTTTCCGTGATCTCAAGCCATCAAATCTCATCCTTACAAAAGACAACACGCTGGTGCTGATCGATTTTGGTATCGCGCGCTACTTTAAAGAGGGACAGATCAACGACACCACCGACTTTGGCTCGCCCGGCTACGCCTCGCCGGAACAGTATCAGACGGAGGGCCAGACCGACGAACGCTCAGACCTGTACAGTCTGGGCATTATTCTGCATGAAATGCTGACAGGTCAGCGCCCAACGGTGCTGAACAGCGTGCGCACGACGTTGGAGTCGGTGCGCACGCTGGCACCGGCTGTTTCGCCGACGCTGAGCGGCCTCGTCGCGCTGGCAACGCGCCACGAACCGGAGTACCGTTTTCAATCCGCGCGCACCTTCTACCTGGCGCTGGAACGGGCCACCATCGTCGAGGAGCAGCGGGCCTATGAGCGCCTGCTGGAGCCGGTGGGCGCTGGTGCGGACACAAACGTACATACAGAAAGCGCGCTGGAGGCTGCTATGCAGGAGACAGTGCCTTTTAACACTGACGCTCGCGTCGGCACTCAGCGTGAAGAAGTATTCGAGGAGCCGCTACCCGCCTTGTCCGTGTTGACACTAGAGCAGCGTCAGCAGGTACGTGCGGTGCTGCAAGAGGAGCGGCAGTTGCGTCTACGCCAGGAGCAGTTGGAGCAGGAACTGGCCTCGGTGGACGAGGGTTTGCGGCGGCGTGCCTCATCCTCGTTTGCCCCTGTGCCACGCTCATTTGAGCAAGAGCTTTCGCCGCTACCGGAGTTTGTGCCGAAGACGCGCAGTCTCTATGGCATTCTGCGAACCGGTTTTATCCTGCTGCTGTTGCTGGTTGTGGTGTGCTCTTCCGTCTTTGTCTATACACGCTACCTTCACCCGCAGACGCCACAGGTGCTATATACAACACCAACTACACCCCCTGCGGCGGCGGTGCAGAGTGCCTGGAAAGCCTTGCCCTCTTTGCCGGGGCCAGAGGCCGATAATGCCGTTGTCTATACCCAGGTGCAGGGACGCAGCTACGTCTATATGAATGGTGGCTATCGCGGGGCAAAGCTCTCACCTCACTACGATCACACGCTCTACCGCTATGATATAGTGGCCACGCATTGGGAGCAGCAGGTCGGACAAAAATTCCCCGGCATGGTCAATAACGCGGGCGTGCAGGCCGGGCAAGGCCAACTCTTCTTTACAGCGGGCTACTCGACCGATAGTTATACGGTGCCTTCGTTGCTCTATGCCTATCAGCCCGCGAACGGCACGCTACAGAAGATCGTCCCACCGGCATCGGTGGCAATTGGCTTTGGCGGCGCGCTACTGGCCGATCAGCAAGGACATCTCTATCTCACGCAGGGTTTTATGCGCGCAGGCGACGCTCACGCGCAGGCGGGTACCGGCTGGTATCGCTATGATATTACCAGTGGCCGGTGGCAGACGCTGGCTCCCTTGCCGCAAGGATTGGGCTACGTTGTGCTGGCGCAGGATAATAGTGGCGGCATTATCTTGCTTGGTGGCGCGCGCGATGCGGGTCAGCAAATGCAATCCAGCACCATTTATCGTTATGACATTGCCAGCAATCAATGGCGTGCGTTGGGTAGTGCGCCCTATGCTATCAGCGGTGCTGCCAGTTGTGTGGTAGCGCCGGGTCAACTGGTCATCGTTGGTGGCTTCGATGCCGTGCATCAAACGGCCCGCAACCAGGTCTGGCTGCTCGATCTGCACACCCTGCGCTGGCAGCCCCTAAAGTCCCTACCGGCAGGCGGCTCAGTGCTGGGCGCGGCGACCAGCGACGGCGAGGGCCACGTGTACCTGGTACGCGGCGCGCGCGATACCTCTACGCCCACCGCCGACTTCTGGGAGCTAACGGTGATCTTCCTCTAAAATCACTGGCCGTATGTTGCCTTTTGCCTTCTTCTTGTTCTTGAGGAACTGCGCTATTTTAGAGAAACGTTGGAAACCACACGATATAGTTATGGGCGCACAATGTCGTGGATGA
>DAOTVZ010000247.1:0-25212 GCA_034436045.1 Ktedonobacteraceae bacterium
GCCGGTTTCGGTTGTGAAAATGCATCATCGAGCAGGGCGTGATCAATCACACCCCTACCGGGTGTACAGGGTATTTTCGTCGATGTAGCCATGCGTGAGATCACAGCCCCAGGCTGTGGCTTCGCCATCGCCGATATGCAGATTGATGGTGATTGTCACCTCTTTCTCGGCCATAACAGCTTTAGCGCGCTGCTGGTCGTAGTTGGTACCCATGCCCTGCTGGACAACCTGAACGTCGCCGATGGCAATTTCGAAGCGTTCCTGGTACAATTCGCAGCCACTGGCACCCAACGCGGCCACAATACGGCCCCAGTTGGGGTCGCCACCGGCCAGAGCGCATTGCCAGAGCGGTGACAGCGTGATGCCGCGCGCCGCCTTAATAGCATCTTCTTTATCGCGCGCACCCAGCACGTGTACCGTCATAAGTTTGGTTGCACCCTCGCCATCGCGTGCCATCTCACGCGCCAGATATTGCGTCATATAACGGAGTGCCTGACGGAATGTCTCCGCCTCTGGATGGTGTGCATTAAGCGGCTTGTTGCCCGCCAGACCATTCGCGAGCAGCAGACAGGTATCGTTGGTAGACATGTCGCCATCGACGGAAACCATGTTGAACGAGTCGGCCACGGCGGCACGCAACTCTGCCTGCATCCAGGGTTGCTCGATGGCGGCATCGGTGGTGAGATAGCAGAGCATAGTCGCCATATTAGGGTAGATCATGCCCGCTCCTTTAGTAGCGCCGCCGAGCCGCACGGTCTTGCCATCCAGCGTAAATTCCAGCGCGAGCCGTTTCGGGCGCGTGTCAGTGGTCATAATGGCCTCAGAGAAGGCGTTGCCCTGGTCATAGCCCAGCACAATCTGCCCAACGCCGGTCTCGATCTTGTTCATCGGCAACTGGCGACCGATAATGCCGGTAGAGGAACACAGCACCAGTTCGTTCTCTATCCCCAGATATTGCGCCGCCAGTTCGGTCATGCGATAAGCGTTCATCAACCCCAGGTCGCCTGTCGCACAATTAGCGTTGCCGCTATTGACGATGACCGCCTGCGCCATCCCTCTTTTCAAGCGTTCCTGGCAGACCAGCACGGGCGCGGCGCGCGTGGTGCTGGTGGTGAACGTACCGGCAGCCACGCACGGTCTATCGGAAACCAGAAGAGCCAGATCTTTAATGTTTACATCGGACTTGATGCCACAGGCGACAGCACCCGCGCGAAAGCCCTGTGGCGCAGTAACACAGTTATCAACCTCTTGAAATGTGGTATCCAATGGAGACTTCCTTCCTCTCTACATATCTAACTCCATTGTACTATGTGGGCGTGGTAAGAGACAAATGGTACCAGACCACCTGGTATCGGGTCTTTTTACCGGCTGGTTGCTTTTAGTCGGCAAAAAATCAGATTTAAGCTTAGAAAAATTTCTAATCTTCCCTTAAAGTTCTCTTAACAATTGAGGAGTATCATATCGATAGCAGGCACCAGGACAGGTGCTTACCTGCTGTTTGCTTAATGAAAGGGTAAATTATTAGTAACGTACTAAAGTGCAACAACACAAAGGAGTATGCCCATGATTTGGAACTTTGTCAGCAAAATCGTGCTGGAAATTATTACCAGCGTCGTTGTCGAACTGTTGGTCGCGGCCATCTATTCGGTCGCTAATAGTTATCGCAGAGGGAGAGTGATTAACTTTGTCTGAGGATGGACCTGGTAGTAGCCAACGTCTTTCTAATCTGAGGATAGCGGAGTGACCGCAGCGGCTGCTCCTCTAGTGATGGACAAGCATCATTGTAAGAGCAACCCCTGCGGTCACTCTGCTTCTCAGGCGCTTGCCTCTCCGTCGTAGGTCATAGGATAGGCGGTTTGTGGTGCCGGTAGGCTTCTCTGGTTGCGTTGTTCGTCGGCCCCACTAATGTCTGGCAGGCGCGCCACGACCGTCGTGCCGGTTGTGCCGTAGGAGTCATCATCGAGCGGCTGATTGAAGAGCGCCTCGAAGATCGGCCCCTCCAGTGTCTCCTCTTTAATCAGGCGCTCACTAATCATAATCAAACGAGCCTTATTTTGGAGCAGAATATTGTAGGCTTTATCGAACGCCTCCTGCACGATGCGCCGTACTTCCTCGTCGATCTCGCGCGCTGTCTGCTCGCTATAGTTGCGCTGCTCACCGAAATCGCGGCCCAGGAAGACCAGTTCTTCCTTATGGCCGAGCGCCACAGGGCCAATGCGACTGCTCATGCCATATTCCGTGACCATTGAACGCGCAATCTTGGTGACGCGCTCGATGTCATTGGAAGCTCCGGTCGTCACTTCACCGAAGATAATCAATTCAGCGGCGTGACCACCCAGAGCGTAGGCCAGCGTGTCTTCGAACTGTGGCTTGCTCCACAGGTAACGATCCTCTGTTGGCAGCAGCATGGTAAAGCCACCGGCCTGTCCACGTGCCACAATCGAAACTTTGTGAACCGGGTCGGTATTGGGCAACATGCGCGCCACCAGAGCATGACCAACCTCATGGTAGGCGGTAATGGCCTTTTCGCGCTCACTGATAATGCGACTCTT
Organism: Ktedonobacteraceae bacterium; assembly: GCA_034436045.1. Lineage (GTDB taxonomy): Bacteria > Chloroflexota > Ktedonobacteria > Ktedonobacterales > Ktedonobacteraceae > H111-94. Next base: position 2,553 of record DAOTVZ010000247.1, read on the forward strand.
GCGCGCAGGCCCGGCAACCACGCGGTCGATAGCCTCTTCCAGTTCGCTCATACCGATTTTGCGCTTGCCGCGTCGCGCCGCTAAAATCGCGGCCTCGTTCAGCAGATTCGCCAGGTCAGCACCGGAGAAGCCGGGTGTCTGGCGGGCGAGCGTCTCCAATGAGACACTGGCTTCCAGCGGCTTTCCTCTGGCATGCACCTGAAGGACGGCGATACGCCCGCGAATGTCCGGGCGGTCTAGCACGATCTGGCGATCAAAGCGACCGGGGCGCAGAAGGGCCGGGTCAAGTACATCCGGTCGGTTGGTAGCGGCAATGACGATGACGTTAGTATTGGTATCGAAACCGTCCATCTCCACCAGAATCTGGTTGAGCGTCTGCTCGCGTTCGTCGTGTGAGCCACCGAGACCTGCGCCGCGCTGACGGCCAACGGCATCGATCTCATCCACGAAGACAATACAGGGGCTGTTGCGTTTGGCCTGATCGAACAGGTCGCGCACGCGGCTGGCTCCGACGCCCACAAACATCTCGACGAACTCGGAGCCGCTGATACTAAAGAATGGAACCCCGGCTTCACCGGCGACGGCCCGCGAGATCAGTGTCTTACCGGTGCCCGGCGGGCCGACCAGCAAGAGGCCTTTGGGGATGCGCGCCCCCAGCGCAGCGAATTTTTCAGGATACCTCAAGAACTCGACGATCTCTTGTAGCTCCTGCTTTGCCTCTTCTACCCCGGCAACATCCGCAAAAGTCACAGAGGGCTTATTGCCCACAAACATACGTGCCCGGCTTTTACCAAAAGACATCGCCTGATTGTTGGTCCCCTGCGCCTGTCGCATCATGAAAATGAAAAGCGCGGCCAGCAGCAAGAAAGGCAGAATACTGCCAATGATTCCTAACCAGTTCCAGATTGCGCTTGGCGCGTCATATTGTAGTTGCAAAAACGGATTATTGACGTAATTGATGCCGTTGTCTTTGAGGACTTGCGTGACATCAAATGTGCTGTCTACAGTTGCCTCTTCTCTGGAAGCACCCTGATTGCGCACGAGGGTAATTGTGCCACTATCCACAATCAGCGTGTCCTGCTGGTGATTGGCGATATCCTTTTGCAGATCACTCAGCATGGTTGAGACGTTGACCGATTGGGTGTCGGCAGGTGGGCGGAAAATGAACATGGCGATGATGACTATCGCCAATGTAATCAGGAGCCAGATCAAGCTCGTTCTGAGCCATTTTCCATTGTTTGCCATCACGGCTCCTCTCTTATCCATACAGCCCGGTAGCGGGCATCGTTTTCCGTTGTCCTTCTTGTTTCCTGGTGAAAGTACCTGGTCATGACTCTTGTGTGCATTATTATAGCACACGTAGCGAATGTTGGATTATGTTTACTACTCCCTACTCAGGGCATAACAAATTGTGTCAAAGTCACTGTGGGCGGGCCAGCACCAGGCCCCACACAGCTCCTGCACCGGTGGTGAAGAGCGTCTGGGCACATGCCTCCAGAGTCGCTCCGGTAGTACATACATCATCAATTATAATGATTGTACGTTGATAGAAAGACATGGTTGCATAGGCCGGATGGCAGGCAAAAGCGCCCACGACATTCTGTCGTCGTAGCCCCATTGAGAGGTGGGCCTGCGCCGCCGTCGCGCGCGTGCGCACGAGCAGATTGGGAATAACCGGAATGCCGAGTTGTCTCCCACACACCTGGGCCAGCAAGGTAGCATGATTATAGCCGCGTTCCCTCTCTCGTTCTTCGTGCAATGGCACCGGAATGATGATATCCGCGCTCAGGTCATAAAAACGAGCCGCCTGGGCCAGCAACAGCCCCAGCGGCTCGGCCAGACGGGTCACACCCGTGTATTTCAAACAATGAATGCAGGTACGTAACGGCTCGCTGTACGGGCCAACGGCACGTAACCCGCTCAAGCGCAAGGGCCAGTGGCGGCAGCGTGTGCATAGCCCTGGCGCGGCCTGGGGACAGCCACAGTGGGCGCAAAATGGGGGCAGGAAGCAAACGATACTGCTCTGGCACGCGGGGCATAACACATAACCTGTGCGTTTGCATACTGCACAGGACGGTGGGAAGAGCATATCCAATCCGTACTGAAGAATAGAGTGCGGTTTCATAACAACGGTTCCATCCCATACAGATAATGCAGGTGAGGTGAATAGGTAAGGCGCACCTGCATACCCTCATACAGATGCATGTAGCGCTCGGCGTCCACGCGGAAGGCCAGGACTTTCGTCGGCGTGGCTGAGCCGGTGAGTTGAACCGCGATGCCATACGTGGGCCGTGTCCCTATGCGCAGCAGCCCCGGTTGGGCAGGGCGCTTTGCCAGAGGGTCGGGGACATAGCTGCGCCGCTCAATAATGGTTGCAAGCTGGCTCTGCCCGCCCGTGCCGCCCAGGCGGGCAATCAGGTCACGCCAGCCCCAGTGCGTGAGCAGGGCCGGATAAGGGAGCAGGAGCAATCCGATTAACAGCAGCGCCAGCGCGCCCATTATATCGCCCGCCGCGCTTGTGCCTGGCAGCGGATAACGCAGTTGAGGCCGACTCAGGCTGCTGAGCGCGTAGGGAGTGAGCAGGTGTGGTGCGTAATCGACCAGAATCATTTGCCCATTGTGAAACTGTTGGAAGACGGCTTGTGAAACGGAGAGCGAGAGTATGGGGGGAAAATCGGCGGCCTGCTCTGGCGATGGCAACAGGCGAATGTGTAGCTCATATATCTGGCCCGTGCGGCTGCTACTATGGCCGGTGATCACGCCGCGCAACTGCAAGGGCGGCGCGGAGCTATCGAGTATGCCACCAATCAACGTAAACATGCCCAGAGCCAGCAGCAACAGGGCCAGCATGGTCAACGGCCCTCCTATCAGCAGAGCCAGCCCCGGTCTGATACCCGGTCGCCAACTCCACCAGGAGAACGATGTCGGCGGCTTCTCTACAATAACACGCTCCTGCTGAGCCATAGCAGCTTTCTTATCCCCCCAACTGGATACCTGTGCATCATCAAATAGAGCATAGCGCAACCAATGAAAAATTGCAATCTCCTTGACGTTGTTGAACACCGTATGCTACCATGAAGGTGTCAACGCACAAGGTCGCTAGGGTTCCGCTATCGTTTTCGGTAGGACTGGGCCGAGCGCGACAGACAGCCGTCAATCGACGGCCTGCACCTGGAGGAAGAAAAAGCCAGAGGGGTGTGAGTTGAGGGTGTGCCGTGCCTCAACTCAATAGCCTTACTACTCTGGAGGTGCTTTGTTATGAGTCTGCTCGCCCTTGCGCTCGTCCTGCTTTCTGCCGTTATGCACGCCACCTGGAACCTCTTTGCTAAGCGCACCAACGGTGGCGCGACCTTTGTCTGGCTCTACGACCTGCTTTCCGTCATTATCTACGCCCCCATCATGCTGATCCTCTTTATTACCCTGCATCTAACCTTTACGCCCGTCGCAATCCTCTTTATTCTCGGAAGCGCCTGCTTTCATCTCTGCTACTTCATCCTGTTGCAGCGTGGCTACCGCATCGGAGATATGTCGCTGGTCTATCCACTGGCGCGTGGCACCGGCCCCATGTTGACCACGATCATCGCTTTGAGCTTCTTTGGCGAACATTTACCCTGGTATAGCATCCTGGGCGTAGCCTTGATTGTCGTGGGCATCTTCATTATTTCTGGCGGAACACGACTCTTCAGGGTCAAAGAAGTGCATACCGCCGTCTGGTATGGGTTGGTCATCGGGGTCTTGATTGCCTGCTATACGCTCTGGGACAAACAGGGGGTCAGCACCTACCACATCTTCCCCATCATGTTGTACTATTATACGATTATAGTGCGTCTCGTGCTGCTCACCCCTTATGCTTTGCGGCATAGAAAACTTATCCTTCAGGATTGGCGCGCCCATCGCGGAGAGGTTGTGGGAGTAGCTATCCTCAGTCCACTCTCGTATTACCTGGTGCTGATCGCGTTGACCTTCACGCAGGTGAGTTATATTGCTCCTGCCAGAGAGATTGGTGTCCTCTTCGGCACGCTGATGGGAACGCACCTGCTCTCCGAAGGCGAAGGCGAACGCCGCCTGCTGGCCGCCGCCATGATTGTACTCGGTGTCGTGGCGCTGGCGATATAATCGTGAATGAGCAGAAGAGGGCGACCTTCGCGGTCGCCCTGCCTCTTCGCCCTATATGTGCGGGTGATAGAACTATTGTTCCTCGGCCATTTTGCGCATGGTGGGGAAGAGAATGACATCGCGGATCGACTCCTGGTCGGCCATAAGCATGGCGAGGCGGTCAACGCCGATGCCGAGGCCGCCGGTGGGGGGCATGCCTGTCTCCATCGCCTCCAGAAAATCTTCGTCCAGCACCTGGGCCTCGTCGTCGCCCTGCGCGCGCTGGCGCATCTGGTCCTCGAAACGCGCACGCTGGTCAAGTGGGTCATTCAACTCGGTGAAGGCATTACCCAGTTCCAGACCCCCCACGAAAGGCTGGAAGCGCTCGGCCAGGCCAGGCGTCGGATGCGATTTTGCCAGGGGCGAGATGTCGAGCGGATAATCGATCAGGAAGAGCGCCTGCTTCAACTGCGGGATGCCGCGACGGAACATGCCTTTCATCAGATCATCAATCAGGCGACCGCGTCCGAAGCTGGGATTGACATCGTAGCCTTGCGCCCGCATCACCGCTGCCAGGCTGTCGCGGTCGGGATAGCGATTGACATCGATACCGGTATATTCGGCAACGGCATCAAGCAAGGGAATACGTGGCCAGGGCGGCGTGAGATCGATTGAGGTACCCTGATAGACAATAGTGGAGGAGCCTTTGACCTGAAGCGCGATGAAGTAGATCATCTCTTCAACCAGTTTCATCATATCATGATAATCAGCATAGGCCTGGTAGCATTCCATCATCGTAAATTCAGGATTATGGCTGCGATCAATACCCTCGTTGCGAAAATCACGTCCAATTTCATAGACCCGTTCAAAGCCACCAACGATCAGACGTTTGAGATAGAGTTCAACGGCAATACGCAGATAGAGATCACGATCCAGAGCATTGTGATGGGTAACAAAGGGACGTGCCGTGGCACCGCCATAGAGCGGCTGCAGGATGGGCGTCTCGACTTCGAGAAAACCATGTTCATCCAGGTAGCGGCGCATGGCGCTAATCGCGCGACTGCGTGTCACAAAGACCTCGCGCGCCTTTTCGCCGTTGGCGATCAGGTCGAGGTAGCGTTTGCGCTGACGGAGTTCCTTATCTTCCAGGCCATGATATTTCTCCGGCAAAGGCCGTAAGCTTTTGGCGATAATACGATAGTTGAGGACGTGTAGAGTGCGCTCACCCGTTCTGGTACGAAAGAGATAGCCGGTGGTCTGCACAAAGTCGCCCAGGTCTAGCAGCTTGAGATTCTTATACGCGACCTCACCAAGATCATTAATGCGAAAGTAGACCTGGATGCGACCTGTGCCATCCTCAATCTGGGCAAAGGTCGATTTGCCCATGTCGCGCAGCAAGCGAATGCGCCCATCCAGCGTAAAGGAGCCTTGTTGGCCTTGTTGCGCCAGCGCATCAAAATTTTCTAACACTTCAGCGATGGTATGTGTGCGCTCTACGCGGTTGGGATAGGGGTTGATGCCCTGTTCCCGCAAGGCATGCAGGCGCTGGATACGTACTTCCCGTTCGTCTGACATACTTACCTCATTTCTCTTCTCTCTCTATTGCACACATGGCATCCTTCGCGGATGCCATGCTATTTTCAATCTTCTTGATTGAAAGGACACCGATGGAAATATCAATAAGTTTACTGGTATCCTGTTTCTGGCTACTGCCTATTCTTCCTGGCACATTGTAGACTATTCTATCATTGTTTTGGAATTCTGAATAGGCTATTTATCCTATAAGGATAAGAACAGCGAGGCGAGGCGAGCGCAATGTATCGCCCCGCCTCGCTGTTTGCTACCAATTATATCGTCAGGAACGTTTTTTCCAACGAAGCTACAACTCACTCGTCCGCTTGTACGTATAAAGAGGAGAGTAAACTGGAAACGCGCTGGCGTTTCTATGAGTGAGGACATGCAAGAGCAGAGGGAGGCACATAATCACAATGGTACAAGAGCAGACAACTACGTACCCGGACTCATTACTTCATCCACGTATGTTTGATGTACTCTTCCACCTGGTCAAAACCGGCAAACTGATTAGCGCCTTATTGACGGATCAGCGCGTTCCTCTGCTGCGTAAGCTCTGTTTTCTCGGCTCTATCGGGTTTCTGCTGGTATTACTCATCTTCCCCGATATCTTCGGTGAATTTGTGACCAGCACCCTGCTTCCCTTTATCGGCACCCTCCTCGGCATCCCCATTGACGCGAGCTTCGACTGGTTCGCCTTCGTTCTGGCCTTTATGGGGCTGCTGCGCGTCTTTCCACCCGAACTGGTAGCAGAACATTACCGACGCATCTTCCATCGACGGTAAAGAGAGCTACTGGTTTAGCTGGATTTTGTCGCTGGCGGTGGCCGGTCGGAATTTACTGCCGGTGTTGATAAATACAATTGTTTGAACTTGACTCGGCAGGTGGATATAAACAATCATGTCCGGCTTGCCATCTCCATTAACGTCCCGAAATTGCAGTGTCACCGGAGCCAGGTCGCCGCCGACACCCGCGATGTAGACAGGCGCGATGTAGGTCACGACCTTTGTTGGATCGCCACCCATAAATTCTTCGATGACGACCTGGTGATTCAGGTTGATGGCAATAAAGTGGCTGGGATGCGCCTTACTATCGTTATGCCCGACCACCGCATCGGTCTGAAACGTGCGCGGATAACCATAACGGATGTTATTATACATTTGCGTGCCCCAGGCCAGCACGGATGAACTGATGACCCACAGCAAAATAATCGCAACCAGCGTCAGGCCGACGGGTAAAAGCCAGTGCATCCTTCTGAACTGCGACGGCTTGCGCTGGGATGGGGTGAGTTGTGGATCATCGCGGGTCGTGCGCCGTTGGGAAGCCATGTAATCGCGGGCCATTGGTGGGCGTCCTTGAGCGGCGGCACTTGTTCTGGGCGTTGCTGGCGGTCGGCGTTGGGATGGGTTATGGAAAGTATCTTGACGATTCATCGTAGACGAACGTAGATGTAAATAATTAGTGTCATCACCGGTAAAGGTGTCTGCATCGGGAACTACCATGCCACGTTGGTCACGCCTGTCATATCCACTAGAGGAATAACGTGGCCCTTCGCCCGTGGAGCCTGCCTCTATATCGGCCTGGCTACGACGCCTCATCCGTGATGGTTCATTAGTCTGCGACATGTGCGCTCCTTTTCTGTCGCTGGACACACTTTCCTGCCGCTTTGACAGCGAACTCTTCTCAGCATGAGCAGGATTACAGCTCAGTCATGCAAGCACTATACAACGGTCAATGACTGGTTGTCAAACAAACCTGCTTCAAGAGATTTTGTTTTGTTTCAAAATGTATCTTCCGGTGTAGTAGAGCTGCCAGCTCTTTGCGGATGCTGAAATTTATCTCCTTTGCCAGTCTTTTCCTCTCCTACAATAATTCGCAACGGCACCTTTTTCAGATTGTGAACAGGTTGGAAAGGCCCCCCCTTTTTTGATCCTGTATGCTGGTAATAGATGGATGTAGGGACAGATTGGTCACGCCCGCGCGTCCACGTCGATCCGCCTGGGGAGCCAGATAGGCGTGGCACATCTGTCCTTACACTACAATTCAAAGATAAACTTGTTTATATCTATTACCACGCCCAGTTGAAGGAGCCAGCCATGAAGACAGCACAGCGCAAGCACGTAAGTCACTCTACCGAGATACAGCAGGAGCGTAGCCGCCTGGCGCGCGATATTCACGATGGTGCGGCACAATACCTTATTTACGTGCAACAGATGCTGAGTCACGCGCTTCAATTGCTGGAAGAGCTACCACAGCACCCGGAGTATCGACTCATGATCTACGCGGACCTGGGCCGCGCCGCGCATAGTGTCGAGATGGCGCTGGCAGAGCTACGTCAATACATTATTGCGCTCACACCGCCACAGTTGCAGGGGCACGACCTGCCGACGGCGATACGTGATCTGCTTGCCGATTTTATGCTTAACAGTCCCGGCCTCACCATCGCCGCCGACCTGCAAGATATGCAGGCGGTGCCGCGTCCGCTGGCCCCGACGGTCTTTCGTCTTATACAAGAGGCTTTGCATAATATCTATAAACATGCCCAGGCCAGCACGGTCGCCCTGCGCAGTTCCGTTCACGCGGGTGTCCTGCTGCTAGAAATTGGCGATAATGGCAAAGGGCTTACATCTGATGCCATACAGAATGGTCTGCGTTCTCTACGCGAGCGCGCGCAAGATGTGGGCGGCACACTGGAAGTGGAGAGCAGGCCGGAACGTGGCACTACCGTGCGCATACGTATTCCACTTTAGGAAGCAAAACGCGCATAGGTGACGAGGGCCAGGGCCACCGCCAGGATATGTTCCTAACTATGATAGCGGGTATAAACGACAATCTATCACAGTAGGGGCAAAATTCTGGTGGTGGCCCTGGCCCTCGTTCCTGCCTATGACGCATTGACGCCTCATCCTTTGTTGTATACAATGAGCGGCGAAATAGTGTACCATAAATCCGTGTGTAGCGCCTTCGCCAGGCGAAGACTGCTCATTTGAACGGCATGTCGAGGTGATAGCAGCAAGGGAAAAGAGACATGAAGTATCTGAAATTTGATCGCTATGACCTGTGTGCGGGCATTCTGATTATGTGTGCTACCGCGCTACGGATCGTATTTGATGCGCTGGGTTGGCCCCCGACCAACGCCGATGAAGGAACAATGGGCATCATGGCGCTCCATATCGCCTATCGTGGCGAGCATCCCTATATCTTCTATGGGCAGAGCTACATGGGAGTGATAGAGGCATATCTGGGCGCGTTTTTCTTCCATCTCTTTGGCCCCTCACTTTTCGCACTCCGGCTCGGCGTCATCTTGCTCACTATGCTCTTCTTGATCAGTACCTATTTGTTGACCAGATTGCTCTATTCAAAGCCTTTCGGACTCTTCATCCTGGCGTTGCTCTCTTTCGGCTCTATTTACGTCTTTACGCGCGAGATGATTGCTACAGGTGGCACGACCCAGACTTTATTCTTCGGCTCACTCTCGCTACTGCTGGCTTGCTGGCTAGGCATGACTGCCGGTCGTAATTCATCCAGGCTTACTGTCTTTTTGCGTGCGCTCGTCTATACCTGTTGGGGACTGGCAATCGGCCTGGGAGTCTGGAGCGATATGATCGTTTTACCGATCTTCGCTATGGCTATCGTGTTGCTGGTACTATTCTGCTGGCGCGACCTGTTGATCTGGGCCTGGCTCCCTATCCTGACCGGTTTTCTTGTGGGGGCTGCTCCGCTAATTCAGTATAACCTTCAGGCTTATAAAGGCAATGATTCTATCTCCATCCTGTTCGATCTGTTTCAGGGCAGTACGACGCAGGCACCTCACACACTGCAAGGCATCCTGCTCGGCATTAAAAACACTGTTCTCATCAGTATGCCCATTGCGACCGGCAATCCTTTCTGTCCGGTGATAGAGTTGCCCTGGCTGGGCGATAATAGCCCTCACACGCCGATTTGTACGGTCGCGCATGCCTTCTGGGGCTTCGGTTTTCTCGCGCTGTTGGCTCTTTCGCTAATCACATGTGTGGTGGGCCTGTGGTGGTTACGGAGGCGACGCCCGGACGGCCTTGATCGGGCCACGCTGGTACGCTCGATCACTCACCTCTGTATGCTGGGTGCCGGTCTGCTCGCCCTTGCCGTTTTCGCCGTCAGTTCGGCTCCCATTAGTTGGCCCGGTTTTCACGCGCGCTACCTCAGCACTTTGCTCATCATTGTTCCTGCCGTCCTGTTCCCGCTCTGGCAGGGCGCAACGGCCTTCACATCGCATTTCAGCACGCTTAATAGATGGATACCACTGCTCAGTCGCGGCGCGCTCGCCCTGATCTTCCTGTTCTATCTGATCGGCACCGGCATCCTGATTAGCGAGATACCACGCACGCAGGTACAAAATCAGCGCATGGCCGATCTGCGGCAAACGCTTGAGCGCCTCGGTGCCACACGTATCTACACCGATTACTGGTCATGTGATAACACAGCTTTCCTGAGCGACGAACGCATCGTCTGTGCCGTCATGGAAACTAATCTTCAAATGGAGTTGATGCACAACCGTTACCCACCGTATGAAGAGGCCGTCATTCACGATCCGCAAGCGGCTTACGTTTTCCCCGATACCAGCCAGCAACTGGTGACGCTGGAGCATAAAATCGCGCATAGCGAGACGCACTATCGTATTCTCAAACAAGATGGCTATACCATCTTCCTGCCTCAACAATAAAGAACAGATATGCTTGCTATTCTATGAGCTTGTGGGATTATAATATACGAAACTGTGAAAGGTTGTCTCAACGGAGAGAGAAAATATATGTCATATAGACCATCTAATCATGATGATTTTGATCGTCAACGTCACCTGAGCGGGCCGCTCAAGCCAGACGTGCAGCCGCGACCACAGGGCTTCGAGGGCCGCATTCCACTGGCAGAAGATGAACTGCTGAAAGCGCACCCGGTCTCCAGTTCCGCTACGGTGGGTACACCGGTTGCACCGTTCTTTGAGCATGGTGAACGCTATCACGAAGCAGGCAAGCGTGACGTTGAGCTATATATACGTACCTACAATACACTGTTGCGTAGCTCCGGCGAAGTCAGTCTGAAGGCGCTTGTGCAGGCGCATTATAATATCGAGTCCAGCATGCACCCCGACGCTCGTTCGCCCTATCCCGACATGTCGGCTTTCATCTATAGTATCCTGCGCCTGCCCGCGTCTATCATGCACTGCAACCTTGTCCTGCTCGGTCAGTCCGAAGAGGTCTTTTTGCAACAGGGCTATGCGGTCGATACCTGGGAGGCCGTGACGGCGCAGGCGCGGCGGCGCAAGTGGTTCTATGATGGACGGGAGACGCTGGCCGTGTATGTCGCCAGTGTCAGCGATACCGACGATATTGTGCCGATTCTGGTGGCCTTCCAGATTGAGTGGGATAAGATGTACTATCTGCTCAACGCCGACCCCACCACGATCCAGTTGCTAGAGACGCGCATGGATCGTTCCTCGCCGGTCTTTGCAGAAATCAGTAAGGTGCTGCGCGAGCGCCTGCATATCGCGCCCGATGATTGGCAACGTCTGGAGATGATCTGGGGCAACGCGCTGTGGGATAACCTGCTCTATATCGGCAAGCACCGCAAACGCTTCTGGCTGCGTATGCTGGGCGGCTCGCACGTAGGCTTTGTGCGTGCCACGCACCAGTGGTGGAAGCCGGTTGAGGAGGTGCTGGATCAGCGCAATCTGCGCGACCGCCCGGTCTACTTCGTTTCCAGCAACACGCATAGCCTGCTTAATCTTATGTCCGGCACATTGCTCAAGTACGAAGAGGCTTTGACGAATTTCGCCCTGCACGGGCCGGATGGCTACCTGGCGGAAGAGTGTCGCAAGCTCCAGCGCGGCGATGTACCCGGCAACTGGCAAAATTTCCTCTACTTCACCGCCCGTGAGTGGTTACGCACACCGGAAGGCAAGGAGTTCGCCCGCCATCGTGTACAGGAGGAACAGGCGCGCGGTATCTCTCATGTAGGGGCCAGACATGGCCTGGAGATCGATGCCCAGATTTTCGAGCTGGCTAAACTGCGCCCACAGGAGGCCGATCCGCGCTGTCGTATGCCCCACCTGGATCTGCTGGCTCAGAGCAAAGCCGTCGTTTTAAATATCGATTACCCACTGGGCATGGCGGCCTATCGTATGCTGCGCGAGATTATGGAGAACGTGACAAGTATTCGCGGCATCTACATTCTGGGCAAGGCCGCCACGCTCAACGGCAGTATCGGTGACGTGATGATCTCCAATGTCGTCTTTGATGAACATAGCCAGAACATCTACTGGCTGGATAACGTCTTTACAGCGCAGGATGTGCAGCCCTACCTCGTCTACGGCTCCGTGCTGGACAACCAGCGCGCCATTGCCTCTAAAGGTACCTTTCTGCAAAACCGGCAGTACCTGGACTTTTACTACCAGGCCAACTATACCGTCGTCGAGATGGAGAGCGGCCCCTATCTCAACGCGGTCTACGAGGATCAATACCTGTTACGCTATCCGACAAACGAAAACATCAATTTCGCGCGTCTCCCTTATGAACTGGGTATCCTGCACTACGCTTCTGACACTCCGTATACACGCGGCAAAAATCTCGGTGCCGGTAGCCTCTCCTACTTCGGCATGGACTCGACCTATGCCTGTAGTGTCGCCATCGTGCGCCGTATCTTCCAGAACGAGATACGCACCGTTCAGCAGCAACTGGCCGAAGAGCAAGAACGCGCTGCCGCCCTGCGCGCCGAGGCATCACCGGAGCCAGCCTCTTGAGTGCAGCTAAACAGGTCTGAGTGAGGTTTCAGTATGCACGTTGTCATCTTCGCAGGCGGGACGGTACGCGCCGGTCAGGCAGTCACGGCAGCTCTGGCGCGGGCCAACATGGTGATCGCCGCCGATAGTGGGGCCGTGACCGCCCTGGAGTACGGCTATACACCCGACCTCATCGTCGGCGATTTCGACTCGCTCTCAGAAGAAGAATACGCCCGTATTGCGCCTGCAAGCCGGGTAGTGCGCGCACCGACGGAGAAGGATGAGACGGATACCGAACTGGCGGTTCGGCAGGCGCTTGAGCATGGAGCCAGCGAGATCACGCTGCTCGGTGCGCTCGGCGGTGCGCGCTTTGAGCATACCGTCGCCAATCTCCTGCTTCTGGCGGATGTGCCGGTACCAATCCGCATTATAGATGGCCCTACCACCTGCTGGCTCCTGCGCGGCCCCGCCTGTAGCCGCATCGCGGGCCGCAAAGACGATCTGCTCTCGCTCTTCCCCCTTACCGCCGACGCTACTGGTATCAGCACACGTGGCCTGTACTACGCTCTGCATAATGCAACCCTGCACTTCGGCAGTCCACGTGGCATTAGCAACGTCCTCACGCAAGATGAGGCTGAAATCTCACTGGAAAATGGTCTGCTGCTGCTTATTCATACCAGCAAGGCTGAGTTAGAAGAAGCATAAAGTACGGTACAGAGAGACAGATAGAATAGAGCGAGCAGGTAAAGCGAGTACGAACAGCACGCCCGCAAGGGGGGCGTGCTGTTCGTACTCGCTTTATTTACTCTCTATGTTTTATTCGTTGCGGCCCACGCTACGATCAATCTTCCCACCGTTATTGATCAGAATGGCGCGCGCTTTGGATTTACGACTGATGTTGTCGGGGTCGGGGAAACGCACGGCTATTACCGTTCTGGCGCTCTGCGCGGCCTGACGCGGCGGTGCCTTTTGCGTGGTAGTCTGACCGATATTGCCACGCACACGCCCGCGCGGGATCAGCCCGACCCCTGCACCGACTATCAGCCCGATGATGCCGCCCTCAAGGCCCGTAGCAGGCTCGGCGAAGGCGAAATGGCCCAGGTGAAACGCGAGGACGATCAACGGCAAGGCAAAACCTATACCACCGAAGACGATAGCCAGGGCCACTGCTAAGAACACGACCAGCGCAATATTGGGACGAGGTCGTTGCGTTTGCAGGAATATTTCACGGCGGTTGCGATCCGGGCCATGCTCACGAAATTCTCCATTGCGCGCCACATCCGCCGAAAGCTGAAAGACCTCACCCTCACCAAATCCCTCTTTCTGCAATTTTGCCGCCGCCGCATTCGCCGACGCTTCATCATTAAACACCGCCAACAAATCATAGTCGAGGCGTTGTTGTTGCATAAAACAGCACTCCTGATAACTCGCTAAAGAAACGCGGTGATGTATCCTGGCCTATTATACTACGTTCTTATGGTGTTGCCGATAGGTTTTTTACGTATCCCGTTCAGGGGGCCAGCGCGGTAAGCTGGTTGCGTAGCTCCCACAGTTCGGGATAGAAGGCGTCTTTGAGTGTGCGTTCCAGCACCGCCATCGGTGTGCCGCCGGTACCGATAGAGCCGGGGCCGATCATGCGCTGCGCCAGCTTGAAGTGCTGCGTGCGGAAAAGCTGGAACACTTCGTCATAGTCGATCAGCGCCTCGGCAAAGGCCAGCAGCAGAGGATGCTGTTGCGCTTGCGTGTAGACCTCAACGAGCGAAACCTGCTCGTGGGCCAGCAGCGCCTTAAAATCGTCCCACAGCGGCGGTGAAAGTCGCATCAGCGCATGAAAACCGGGCGAATCGGTGCCTGCGCCATCGCCCAACTCTCGACGAAAGGACAGGAAATCCCACGGCGACATGGTTTCCAGCATGTGGAGATTCTCCAACATGAGATATTGAATGCGAATCACACGCCGAAGCAGACGTGTGGCTTCAATCACATTGCGCTCTTGCAGCAATGTACGTATGGTGCGCAGTTCAAAGGCCGCCTCTTTCCACCACAACTCAAAGACCTGATGGACGACCTGAAACTGCAACTCGTCGTGATGTGCCAGCTCGTCCTCAGGCTTCTGCAGAGAAAGCAACTCATCGGTACGCAAATAGCGTTCATATGTCGTCAGGCCTGCTCTCTCCTTTTGTCGCCCGGCCTGGGAGAATTGTTTAACCATCAAATACCATCCTTCCTTAGCATGGCTTGAGAAACAACGTCGATTCCTCTCTGCACAGCATAGCACGCGACAATTTCTCTTGTCCATAGAGCCTTATGGTGAGGAGATAAGACGACAATTGCATCCACCAGCAAACGATGTCACCCAAAAAGGCTATTGCCCTGGGCTACAATATTTGTCTATTATTAATAATACAATATAAAATATATTATTGATGTGTATGGCTCTTTAAGAGATGCTGAATCAAATGAGTGGGGCACAAACTCATAAGAATAATTAAAAAGGGGGAACAAATACCATGATCCCGGTTCTTGCCTGTCTTGGTACGCAGAAGTCATTCATTATACGCATTGTACAACTGGTGATTGTCACGTATTCGCTAACACAGACCTGGACGGCCCAGATTATCACCTATCAAAATGGACGCGAGGTGGTGGTCACGCAGCATGAGACAACGGCACTGCAAGCAGCCTCTATCTATTACGGGGCATATACCGGAAGCTGGCTGCAGAATTTGCATACCGTCGTGCAATTTGAGTCCTCGGTGCAGAAAACTATGTCTATCGTCATGTGGTATCAGGAATGGGATAACTCGGTATTGGCAGTATTTCACCCCGCCTGGATGAACAATGTACGGCAACACGGCGCGATTCCCATGATCTCCTGGGAACCCTGGGCGGGTAATCCCAACGCGGTCAATGTGAACAGCAACAATTGTTCGCAAACCTATGATTTACAAAATATCATCAGTGGGAAATTCGACCCCTATATTACGCAGTGGGCGCAGAGCGCGAAAGCCTGGGGCTACCCATTCTTCTTGCGTTTCGCGCCAGAGATGAATGGGAACTGGTATCCCTGGTCGGAGCAGTGTCCTGAGAACAAGCCGGGACAGTATGTGCAGGCGTGGCAACATGTGCATAACATCTTTAACAAAGTAGGCGCGGACAACGTGACATGGGTCTGGAGTCCCAACGTCATCTATCCTGGAAGCACCCTGCTCTCGGAGCTATATCCAGGCAATCAGTACGTTGATTGGGTGGGTATCGATGGCTATAACTGGTCAACTTTCTATTTCCATCAGTGGCAAAGCTTTACTGGCGTGTTTCAGAGTACCTACCAGACGATAGAGAACATGGCCATCAATAAACCGATGATGGTGGCGCAGACAGCCTCTGCTGGCAACCCTTATGATAAGAGCGCCTGGATCAGCAACGCGCTCACTCAGGCCTTGCCATACCTGTTTCCAGCCATCAAAGCTATGGTCTACTTCAACGTCAACACACAAATTCAGTGGAGCATCAATTCTTCTCTGCTCGTGCAAGAGGCTTTTGCGCACGGCATCTCAACAAAGGCTTATGTGGCCGCTTCGTCAAAACTTGCCACCCTGGATATGTCGCCGATCCCCGTTCCAATCGCGGCAGGTCTTTCGCAAGGCACCCCGGCAGGCGATACTGATGGTGACGCGCATGCAGTAATCAAACCAACGCATGATACCGATGGCGATGGACACTAACTAACATATAGAGACAGTACAAAGAGTGTGGGCAGCATAGCTCGTTCGTTGCTGCCCACACTCTTTACACTTCTCTATCAAATATCCGCAAAAAGGCCAAAGAGTTCGCTAACTGGCGCGAAGGTACGTCGATGTTCTGAAATAGCACCGTAGCGGCGCAGAGCCTCTACATGCTCCCTGGTGCCATAGCCTTTGTGGCGATCAAAGCCGTAGAGGGGATATTGTTGATGTAATTCCAGCATCAGGCGGTCGCGGGTGACTTTAGCGATGATGGAGGCTGCCGCGATAGAGAGCGAGCGGGAGTCACCCTTAATCAGTGATCGTTGCGGCAAGGTAAGATTAGGCAAGGTTAAGGCATCGAGTAAGAGCGCCTGTGGCTGCAGAGAAAGATGGCTGAGCGCCTCGTGCATGGCGTGTTTGGTGGCCTGGAGAATGTTAATCTGGTCTATCAGATGAGCAGAACCGAGGCCGACGCCGACCGCCAGCGCGTGTTGCATAATGATCTCGTAGAGCCGTTCACGAGTGGAGGCTGTCAATTGCTTGGAGTCATTGACGCCGGAGAAGAGCGTCATGACTTCTTCCTGGGGACGTTGCAAAGGTAAAATAACCGCCGCCGCCACGACGGGGCCAGCAAGACAGCCACGTCCGGCTTCATCGAGGCCCGCAATAAGAGAGTAGCCCTGTTCATACAGGGCCATTTCCTCTATCAGTGTTGGTGTATGCAGATTCTCTATGGACTCTGCACACTCTACGGACGTGGCTGAAAATTTCTGCTGCCTGCGCAACGTCGTACCGCCTTCGTCACTATGCCATCGTATACATAGTACACATGAGCGTGCAACGTATCTTATTGCACCGCCGACTGTTGCACCGCCGATTGCTTGCTGCTGGTGGGGCGGATTTCCTTCAGGCGCGCGGCTTTACCGGTCAGACCCCGCAGATAGTAGAGTTGCTTGCGGCGCACACGAGCGCGGCGCACAATTTCAATTTTCTCAATACGGGGAGAATTGATCAAGAAAGTACGCTCGACGCCGACGCCATTAGTGACACGACGCACGGTAAAATTGCGATTGACGCCCGTGCCGCGCAGACGCATGACCACGCCCTCGAACGGCTGCAGACGTTCGCGGTTGCCTTCAACAACTTTCACTTGCAGGCGCACAGTGTCGCCTGATCTGATTTCTGGTATATCTGACCGTAACTGCGCACTCTCGACGGCCTCCAACAATGCCCGGCCTGCTGGCTTCGTTACGGCGTTCGTCTCTGCCATATGTCCCTCCTATGCGCGCGTTGCTCAGCAGTGATTGACAAACCTGTCGCGGAGCATTGGGCGCGTCACCTTATTTTGCATTAAGCTGCTTCATCAAGCGCGATTTGCGGCGAGCAGCATTGTTCTTATGAATAACACCTTTTTTTGCGGCGCGGTCGAGTTCGCTGACAGCGGCGCGCACAGCCGCTTCGGCGGTCGCCGCATCGATAGCAGGACTGCTGATGGCGGCACGGGCCTTCGTAATGTACGTTTTGACCCGCGATTTGATGCTGTGATTATGCGCTCGCCGCCGTTCTTCCTGGCGCATGCGCTTTATTGCGGATGGAGTATTGGGCATGTAAGTTTAAGTCCTCCCCGGTACCGATACATCTGCTTCTTCAATATAGGCTCGAAGCTTGATTCCAATACAAAAATGCCGACAACGCTCTTCTGTCGGACTCAGTGCCCGTAGATTATAGCAGAAGAGCGTTCGCGCTGTCAAACACGTGTGCAATAGGAGTCTCCATCCTTTAGGAGGATGGTGGGGGTCGGTGTAGGGGTGTTATTCATGACGCCCTGTCCGCCCGTTGATCCGCGCACGGGGCGTCATGAATGACACCCCTACACCTATTTATTTCCTCCGCAAGGATAGAGAGCCTGCAATAGTTACGTCACATCGGCCCGCCACAGCAGCGAGCGAGAGTGGGCAAGGCACCCGTGTGACACCGGCATTGTCATTGCAAGGCTTGCCCGCGAGTACCCTGCTCGTTCGCTTGCTCGCTCAATACATAATCACCGGTGTGCCGTAGCCAGTGTTCTGGTAGAGCCAGGCGGCCTGATCCTCCTGCATGTTGATGCAGCCGTGACTGCCGTTACCGGCAAAGGTTTCGTCACCGCCTACATCATAGTGCGGGAAGTTAGTGCCCACGCCATAGTTGACACGCCACCAGCTATCATGGAAGAAGTAACCGTCGTCGCGGTACTCCATCGCGTAGTTGATCTTGGTGTCGGGATACCAGAAGGCCGAGCCTTTGGGTTCGCTGGACTTGAAGACGGTCGGCGACTGACGCAAGAAGATGTGCCAGATTCCCGGCGGCGATGGTTTGTCAAATTGCCCGGAGGTGATCTGAAAAGCTTTGACCAGCTTGCCATCCTGATAGAGGCGCAGCGTCTGCTCGACCAGCGAAACAACGATGACCTGCCCGCTTGTCAAATTGAAATGCTGCATCAATTGCAGATCGGTGGCGTGCGGCTGATCCCATGCCGTCTTATCGCCGTAATCGGCCTCCATCGCCTTGAGAAGCGTCATATCGGTATTGATTGCGTTGATGGCGCTGTTGTAGTCATCGACCGTCTGTGCGTATTGTACAGCGGTATCCAGGTCGGAGCCGAAGCCCTGCACCTCATTATATTCGTAGTCCAGCGGGTAGCTGACGCCGTTATAACTATCGTTATACTGGTGGGTCTTGCCCCAGCTATCGACCTCTTGATGAAATTGCTTGAGCAGGAAATTGGCCTGACCTTGCAGCATAGGCAACTGAATGGCGGCAATGTCCGTGTCAAGCTGTGCCGAGACTTTCAGGAAATCGCTGAATGTGCGGGCATTATTAAGCGCGGCCTGATCCGCCGTGTAGCGTGCCTGGAAGGTTGCAACGTCCTGCCCATATTGCTGCGTCTGAGCAATGTCTGTCGCAAATTGCTTGAGTTTAGCATTGCCGATAAATGGTATAGACTGTGTTGAGAAGGCAGTTGTCTCTAACAACTGTGTGTTGATCAGATCATTCAGATGGGTAAAATCCGCCGGTTGGCGGGCCGCGCGGAACTGTTGCAGATCGTACTGCACATCCTGATTGAGCGCAGTCACATCCAGGTTAGAGTTTTGCAACTGCTGGATGGTCTGTTGCAACAGCGCCAGGTTGTCATAGGTTGGCCCCATGAGGTGCAGCGCCTGCGTGGCATTGCGCGCATCGGCGCTGATTCTTAGATAATCGCGCGGATATTTTGCCTGTTGCAGCAGCGTCTGATCCTGGGCCAGTTCGTTGGCAAAGGGCCTGGCCTCGACAAACCCCTGCGCCTGACGTTGAGCCAGGATGCTCTCAAAGCTTTGCAAATCCAGCGCGGCCTGGTAATCCAATTGCTGGGTCGCTTGCGCAATCAGCCCCTGTGTTTGCACTGTCAACATTTGATAGCGTTGTGACAGGTTCGTATAGTAGCTCTTGCTATTCTGATCTGAGAATAGAGCCAGTGGAACATGGGTGCTGGTGAGTTGCGCTTCCTGCTGCACGATGGGCTGCAACATATTCATTGGCACACCGACGCGCACCGCCTGGGCAATGGCCTGATCAAGCATGGCCTTGTTCTGTGTCGCCTGTTGTTGGACTGGCGCATTGCTGCCGCAGGCAGAGAGGAGCAAAAGCAGCAAAGTGAGGATTCCAATGATACAAGTTAAATTTGTGCATTGTTTCAACTGTGTTGAACGTGGCATTGCAGGGCCGCCTCCTGTCATCATGGGCATAGGATCATTGGGTAGATAGAAAAGAGAATTTTTCATATGTTTTTCAGAATATTTATAGAAAACGGTATACTACCACATAGTATATCGCTAAGAGGGCTTGATAGTAACGGGACTGAGCCATAACAGTACTTATCCCTACAATAAAGAGAACGCGGAACGTCGGCAACGTCTCGCGTTCTCTCTGTGAGCTTCTTCACAGGCCCCTTGCACTAGGCGAGGGCCTGTTCCAGATCGGCGAGCAGGTCGCTCACGTCCTCGATGCCGACGGAGAGGCGTAGCAGAGTATCGGTCAGGCCACGTGCCTCGCGGATCTCTCTGGGAATGGAACCATGCGTCATTGAGGCAGGATGGCAGACCAGCGACTCGACGCCGCCCAGGCTCTCGGCAAAGGTAAAGACCTTGAAACGGCGCACGACTTGATCGACATCGGCCAGTGTGCCCTTGAACTGGAAAGACACCATGCCGCCGAAGCCGCTCATCTGCCGTTGGGCCAGTTCGTGGTCGGGATGCGAGACCAGACCGGGATAATACACCTTCTCTACACGGGGATGCTCGGAGAGGTAGCTGGCGACGGCACGTGCGTTCTCTTGATGCTGGCGCATGCGTACTGCCAGTGTCTTGAGGCCGCGCAGGGTCAGCCAGCAATCGAAGGGGCCGGGCACCGCACCCGCTGCGTTCTGATAGAACTTGAGCGCCTCGTAGACCTCGCGGTTACTGGTCACGACCGCGCCACCGATGACATCGCTGTGCCCATTGATGTATTTGGTGGTGCTGTGTAGCACGATGTCAGCACCTAGCTTGAGCGGCTGCTGGAAGTAAGGGCTGGAAAAGGTGTTATCGACCACCAGCAGCAGGTTGTGTCTATGGGCGATCTCGGCCACGGCCCGAATGTCGGCCAGGCGCAAGAGAGGATTGGTGGGCGTTTCAAGCCAGATCAGCTTTGTATTCGGGCGAATGGCGCGCGCGTAGCCCTCGACATTGCTGGCAGTCACATAGGTGGTCTGGACGTTGAAACGCCCCATCACCTTCTCAAAGATGCGATAGCTGCCGCCATACAGGTCATCACAGGCCACCATATGGTCGCCTGCGCTCAACAAATTAAGAATGGCGTGTTCGGCAGCCAGCCCGGAGGCGAAGGACAGGCCGTAATCGCCATCCTCCAGCGCCGCCAGGCATGCCTCCAATGCCGTGCGTGTCGGGTTGCCGGTACGCGCATATTCATAGCCCTTATGCTCACCCATACCGCTCTGCGCATAGGTTGAGGTCTGAAAAATGGGGGTCATAATAGCGCCGGTCGAAGGGTCCGGCTCCTGTCCCGCGTGGATAGCTTTTGTCGCAAACTGCATACGCTTTCTCCTTAATAATTTTCTCATCTTCGTAGAGATGTGATGCATTGCGCCTCTACGAAAATGAATGAAATGGTTCGATCGTTAAATTTTGTCCAGATTTTATGAAACATAGAATGGATAACAACCATACATAGCGATTGCTTCCAATTAGTACAAATATGCAATGGACTATAGCACGCCGACCCCGAAAGGGCAAGACCACGCAAGGCACCAGTGAGTAGGACAACCCACGAGGGATACTTCATCTGGAATCAAGTTAAGGAGAGGATATAAACTATCAAGAGTCAACAAAGGCCGGTTCGCTGTATCTTTTAGATAGCCCACTCGTTACTTTCTATAGCGTGGTAGTATTAGTCATGTTGAGGTCATACGCAGGTGAGCGTCATTCGTTCTCTAAATATCAGGAGGCGCTTATGCTAATACCAGAAAAATCATGTATCTTCAAAAGATCGCGGTGGGTTGTACCTTTTTCAACGCTCTTAACGACGCTCCTTTTATTGCTCTCGGCCTGTGCTAGCTCGACGGTTGACACGACTTCGCCCGGCTCCATCGCTGTTCCTTCATCCAGCCCTACAGCAATGCCTGGCACGACATTGACACTCTACGCGAGTCTGACGCAGCCACAAGCCCAGAAACTGGCGCAGGCGTTTGAAAACTATGCCTCCGGCGTGACTGTAAATATTGTTACTGCCGACACCGGCACCCTCTTAACACGTGTGCAGGCCGAACAGAAGGCAGGAGGAGTGAAGGCCGATGTGATACTGCTCGCCGACCCCTCATCAATGGATATCCTGGCGCAGCAGAAGGTACTTTCGACCTACAAACCGGCTGAGGAGCCGCTGCTCCCCCCGACCTTTGTGGGTAACGATTGGGCCGGAGCGTTCAGCATCAATGATGTGATTATTTATCATAAAGGGATGAGCTTGCCGGTGCCTGCACGATGGAGTGATCTGACTGCGAGTATTTATCGGAATCAGGTGGAATTTAGTACACCCACATCCTCTGACCAGGCACTGGCCTTCGTGGGCTATCTCTCACAAGTTTCAGGCTGGCCCTATTTCAGCCTGTTGCGCAAGAATGGGGCTGTAGATGTAGCCTCTATGACGCAGGTAGCTAACGATGTGGCGGCGGGAACGGTTTCCATTGGTGTTGTGTCTGATGAACTGGCGCGTGAACTGATCGACGCAGGGGCGGCTATCAAGATTGCATGGCCACAGGATGGCGCTCTCGCGGTACCGGCACCGGTCAGCCTGGTTACGGGCCATGAGAGCTTGCTGGTCGTGAAATTCATCAACTGGCTCTTTAGCAATGCTGGTCAGAACGCGGTGACTACGCTGGGTTATACACCTGCACTTAGCGCCTCGACAATCTTTGTTGCCACGACCGCTACGCCAACCGCGA